>NZ_JBEZMO010000007.1:0-352350 GCF_040652655.1 Streptomyces sp. NPDC048191 | reverse complement strand
TACGGCTACCAGGTCACCAACGTCGAGGCGTCCATGTCCTCGCCCTCCTCGCTGCTGCACTGGACGCGGCGCATGATCGAGATCCGCAAGCAGAATCCTGCCTTCGGACTGGGGTCCTACAACGAGCTGCAGTCCACCAACCCGGCGGTGCTCGCCTTCCTGCGCGAGTACGAGGACGACCTCGTGCTCTGCGTCCACAACTTCTCCCGCTTCGCCCAGCCGACGGAGCTGGACCTGAGCCGGTTCGGCGGGCGGCACCCGGTCGAGCTGTTCGGCGGGGTCCGCTTCCCGGCGATCGGCGAGCTGCCGTACCTGCTGACCCTCGCGGGGCACGGCTTCTACTGGTTCCGGCTGCGCCGGGACGTGGCGTAGGGCCCCGTGGGTGGGGCGGTTTCCACCGTCCCACCCGGGGCACGCATCAGTAACACCCCGACGCTCCGGGGAAAGGACGTGACGCCCATGGCGGAAACGGTCACCACCCCCTCGTTCCTCGCCTCGCTCGACCCCTTGTTGCGCGAGTGGCTGCCGAGGCAGCGCTGGTTCGCCGGCAAGGGCCGCCCGGTCACCGGGTTCACCCCCGTGGCCGCCACCGAACTGCTGCCGCCCGACGGCCGGCTAGGCCTGTACCACCTGCTGCTGCGTGTCCACCAGCCGTCCGCGCCGGGCGCCGAGCCCCACCCGGGCGACTGCTACCAGCTCCTCATAGGCGTGCGCGAGGCGCTGCCGCCCCGGCTGGCGCCCGCGCTGATCGGACATGTGGAGGAAGGGCCGCTCGCCGGACGCACGGTGTACGAGGCCCTGTACGACCCCCGGCCCGCCGAGGTGCTCCTGGAGGCCCTGCGCACCCGGGCCCGCATCGGCGGGCTGCGTTTCGAGCGGGACCCGCGCCAGGACATCCGCGAGGGCCTGGTGGCACGGCTGATGACCGCCGAGCAGTCCAACTCGTCGGTGGTGTACGGCGATACGTTTATCCTGAAGCTGTTGCGCCGGGTGGTGCCCGGCGTCAACCCCGACCTGGAGATACCCCTGGCGCTGGCGCGTGAGGGCTGCCCCAGGGTGCCCGCGCCGACCGCCTGGCTGCACGCCGAGATCGACGCCGAGCCGTACGTCCTGGCGGTGCTCCAGCCCTTCGTCAGCGGGGCGAGCGACGGCTGGGAGCTGGCGCTGCGCGAGCTGGCCAAGGGCGAGGACTTCGCCGCCGAGGCGCGGGCGCTGGGCCGCGCCACCGCCGAGGTGCACACCACGCTGGCCCGCGCCCTGCCGACGGTCACCCTCGGCCATGTGCAGCTGCAGGCGCTGGCCGAAGGGATGACCGAGCGGCTGGCGGCGGCCGTGCAGGCGGTGCCCGGTCTGCGGCCCTACGCGAGCGGGCTGCGCTCGGCCTACCGGGCGCTGGCCGACCTCGCCACCGGCGGCCGCACCTGGACCGCCCAGCGGATCCACGGCGACCTGCACCTCGGCCAGTGCCTGCGCTCCCCTTCCGGGGAGTGGTCGCTGATCGACTTCGAGGGCGAGCCGGCCCGGCCGCCGGCCGAACGGCGCCTGCCGCAGCCGCCGGTGCGGGACATCGCGGGGATGCTCCGCTCCTTCGACTACGCGGCCCACTCGGCGGTCCCGCCCGACCCCGACTGGGCGGCGACCTGCCGGGCCGCGTACTGCTCCGGGTACGCGGAGGTGGCCGGCCGCGACCCGCGCGGCGAGCCGGAGCTGCTGCGGGCCTTCGAGACCGACAAGGCGGTCTACGAGACCGTCTACGAGGCCCGGCACCGCCCCGACTGGCTCCCCGTCCCGCTGTCGGCGATCCGTCGCCTCGCCGTGTCCGACCAGGAGGCTCGTCCGTGACCGCGAAGGGCAAGAAGCACAACAGGACCGAGGAGAAGAAGGTTCCGAAGCAGGAGGTGCCGAAGCAGGAGGTGCCGAAGCAGGAGGTGCCGACGCAGGAGGTGCCGACGCAGGAGGTGCCGAAGCAGGAGGTGCCGACGCAGGAGGTGCCGAAGCAGGAGGTGCCGACGCACGAGCGGCCGGCGGCCGCCGTACCTTCCGCCGACCGGGAACGGCTGCTGCACGGCACCCACCACGACCCGCACGCGGTCCTGGGCGCGCACCCGGTGCCCGGCGGCGTCGTCTTCCGGGCCCTGCGGCCGTACGCGCTGTCGGTCACGGTGGTCACCGACGAGCTGCGGGCCGAGCTGCACGACGACGGCGACGGGTTCTTCTCGGGACTGCTGCCGCTCGATGGCGTACCGGAGTACCGGCTGCTGGTGGCGTACGAGGGGAACGTCCTGGACACCGAGGACGCCTACCGTTTCCTGCCCACGCTCGGCGAGCTGGACCTGCACCTGATCGGCGAGGGCCGGCACGAGCAGCTGTGGCGGGCGCTCGGCGCGCACGTCACCACCCGGCAGGGCGTGACCGGCACGCGGTTCGCGGTGTGGGCGCCCGACGCGCGGGGCGTGCGGGTCGCGGGGACCTTCAACTTCTGGGACGGGACCGGCTTCCCGATGCGCTCGCTGGGCTCCTCCGGGGTGTGGGAGCTGTTCGTGCCGGGGGTCGGCGAGGGCGAGGCGTACAAGTTCGAGATCACCCGCCCGGACGGCTCGCGCACCCTGCGCGCCGATCCGCTGGCCCGCCGCACCGAGGCCCCGCCGGCGACCGCGTCGATCGTGCACGCCTCGCACCACGAGTGGGCCGACGCGGAGTGGATGGCGCACCGGGCCGACACCCCCGTGCACGAGGCCCCCTTCTCCGTCTACGAGGTGCACCTGCCGTCCTGGCGCCCGGGGCTGACCTACCGGCAGCTGGCCGACCAGCTTCCGGCGTACGTGACGGAGATGGGCTTCACCCACGTGGAGCTGATGCCGGTCGCCGAGCACCCCTTCGGCGGCTCCTGGGGCTACCAGGTCACCGGCTTCTACGCGCCGACGGCCCGCCTCGGCACCCCGGACGACTTCAAGTACCTGGTGGACCGGCTGCACCAGGCCGGCATCGGCGTGCTGATGGACTGGGTGCCGGCGCACTTCCCGCGCGACGACTGGGCGCTGGCCGAGTTCGACGGGCGCCCGCTGTACGAGCACCACGATCCGCTGCGCGCCGCCCATCCGGACTGGGGCACCCTGGAGTTCGACTTCGGCCGCCGCGAGGTGCGCAACTTCCTGGTGGCCAACGCCGTGTACTGGTGCGAGGAGTTCCACATCGACGGCCTGCGGGTGGACGCGGTGGCCTCCATGCTCTACCTGGACTACTCGCGCGAGGCGGGTCAGTGGACCCCGAACGAGCACGGCGGCCGGGAGAACCTGGACGCGGTGGCCTTCCTGCAGGAGATGAACGCCACGGTCTACCGGCGCTGCCCGGGCGTGGTCACGATCGCCGAGGAGTCCACGGCCTGGGACGGCGTCACCCGCCCCACCCACCACAAGGGCCCGAGCGGCTTCGGCGGTCTCGGCTTCGGCCTGAAGTGGAACATGGGCTGGATGCACGACTCGCTGGAGTACATGAGCCACGAGCCGGTGCACCGCAAGTACCACCACCACGAGATGACCTTCTCGATGGTGTACGCGTACAGCGAGAACTACGTCCTGCCCGTCTCCCACGACGAGGTCGTGCACGGCAAGCGGTCCCTGGTGTCGAAGATGCCCGGCGACTGGTGGCAGCAGCGCGCCGACCACCGCGCCTACCTCGGCTTCATGTGGGCCCACCCGGGCAAGCAACTGCTGTTCATGGGCCAGGAGTTCGCCCAGGGCGCCGAGTGGTCCGAGGCGCACGGCCCCGACTGGTGGCTGCTCGACCCGTCCTACGGCGCCGAGGCCGATCATCGGGGCGTACGGAATCTCGTACGGGACCTGAACGCGCTGTACCGGGCGACCCCGGCCCTGTGGCAGCGGGACACCGATCCGTCGGGTTTCCAGTGGATCAGCGGGGACGCGGCGGACGACAACGTCTTCGCCTTCCTGCGTCTGGACGCCGACGGCACCCCGCTCCTCGCGGTCTCCCACATGTCCCCGGTGGTCCGGCACGACTACCGGCTCGGGGTCCCCGAGGACGTGCCGGCCTGGCACGAGTCGCTGAACACGGACGCCGCGCGGTACGGCGGAGGCGATGTCACCAACCCCGACGTCATCAAACCCGAGCCCCGGGGATGGCACGGCCGCCCGGCGAGCATCCACCTGACCCTGCCCCCGCTCGCCACGGTCTGGCTCCGGCCCGCCTGACCGGGCGGCACGCGCCTGCAGTGCCCCCGGACCAACGTCGGTGCGCCACGGGGGGATTGAGGCACGTGCGACCCTGGAGGCCAGTGACCGCCCTGCGGTGTGCCGTCGCCGCCTTGCTGCTGGGCGGCTGCGGCACCCGGGTGGCCGAAGGGGCGTCCGCCACGGAGACCGGGCCGATCCCGTGGACCCTCGGCGAGCCCTCCGCGGTCACCGCCGCCCGGCTCGGCGCCGACCACCGCACGCCGACCCTCGACGCGAAGGTGCCCGGCGGCGAGCGCCCCCGCGTGCGGGATTTCAAGGCGGTGGACACCGACGCCACGTACGGCGCCGTGCCGGGGACCGTCCATGTGCAGGTCACCTAGGAGGCGGTGGTGCAGCCGGTGGCCGGCGGGTGGCAGCCGAGCCGCCCGCACCGCCGCAGCGCGGTCGGCGTGGCGCCGTCGGCGGTGAAGACCGTGTAGTCGTCGACCACCAGCTCCCGCCGGCCAAGCGGCTCGGGCAGCCGTACCCGGACCGTGGCCGTCCGCTCCCCGGTGCACCCCGACCTCCGGTCGAGGTCCGGGGAGCCGAACACCAAGAGCTCCGCCTGCACGTCCCGCCTCGGCGACCGCTACTTCTTCCGCGCGAAGCGCTCCGGCTGGGAGCCGTTCTTCGGGAGCGCGGCCGGGGGCTGCACGGCGGTGCAGCGCAGGGACCCGGGGCTTCCCGGCCGAGCTGTGCGCGTCGCTGGAGCCCCTGGCCTCCTCGCTGCACCCGAGCCACCCGCCGCCCGTCGCCCGGCGCCGGCCCCGCTACGTCCCCGTGACGCCCGCGGCCAGCGCCTTGGGCAGCCCGTGGGTGTACAGGACCCCGAGCCGTTGCGTGGCCCGGGTCAGGGCGACGTACAGGTCGCTCGTGCCGTAGTCGCCCGGCTCGACCACCAGGACCGAGTCGAATTCGAGGCCCTTGGCCTGGCGCGGGTCGAGCAGGACGACCGTGCGGGTCAGATCGGGCTCGGCGCCCGCCGTGACGCCGTCCAGCCGGGTGGCCAGGGAGCGATGCAGCGCGCGCGGGGCGATGACCGCGAGGCGGCCCTCGTCCGGGGTGAGTTCGGCGACGGCCTTGGCCACGGCCTCGGGCAGGTCGCCGTCGGCCCGCCGCACCCAGGGCCGTACCCCGGTGGCGCGGACCGAGCTCGGCGGCTCGAAGTCCGGGTTCTCGGCGCGGACCACGGCCGCGGCCAGCTCCATGATCTCGGCCGGGGTGCGGTAGTTGACGCCCAGGCGGGTGTGCTCCCAGCGGTCCTCGACATAGGGCGCGAGGATGTCCGCCCAGGAGCCGACGCCGGCCGCCTCGGCGGTCTGGGCCGGGTCGCCGACCAGGGTCATCGAGCGGGTCGGGCTGCGCCGCATCAGCAGCCGCCAGGCCATCGGCGACAGCTCCTGCGCCTCGTCGACGATGATGTGGCCGAACGCCCAGGTGCGGTCGGCCGCCGCCCGCTCGGCGGCGCTGCGGTGGTCCGCCTCCTCCTGCCGCTCGGCGAAACGCTCGGCGTCGATGATGTCGTGCGCGGACAGCACCTCGGAATCGTCGTCGTCCTTGTCCTCGAACTCGTACGTCCGGGAGGCGTACGACACGTCCAGGACGCCCTGCGCGTAGGCGATCTGCGTCTCGCGCTCGCGTTCCGCACGGGCCCGGGCCAACCGGTCGTCCTCACCGAGGAGTTCGGCCGCCTCGTCCAGCAGCGGGACGTCGGCGACGGTCCAGGCGCGCGTCACCGGGCGCCGGACGGCGGCCGCGTCCTCGTCGCTCAGGTATCCGCCCGGTTCGGCGAGGAAGTCGGCGAGGAGCCGCTGCGGGGTGAGCCGGGGCCACAGCTGGTCGACGGCGGCCCACACCTCGGGGTTCTCGGCGATCTCGTCGCGGATCTGGGTGATGTCGGAGGGGTCGAGCAGGCTGCTGCCGTCGTACGGGTCGGTGCCCACGCGTTCGGCGTACAGCTCGGTGAGGGTGTTGAGGATGTGGCCCTCGAAGTGCTCGCGGGCGGCGTTGTGCGGCAGCTTGGCGGCGCGGGTGCGCTCGCGGGCGACGGAGACCAGGCCGTCGTCGAGCATCAGGACCTCGCGGTCGTGCTCGATCGCGATGACCGGGTCGGGCAGGGCCTGCCGGTCGCGGACGACGGCGGCGAGCACGTCGGCCATGTCGGCGCGGCCCTTCACGGCGGCCGCCTCGGGCGTGTCGGTGGCGGTCGCCTTCACGCCGGGGAACAGCTCGCCGACCGTGGCCAGCAGCACGCCGGTCTCGCCGAGGGAGGGCAGCACCTCGCCGATGTAGCCGAGGAAGGCCGGATTGGGGCCGACGATCAGCACGGCCCGGCGGGCCAGCAGTTCGCGGTACTCGTAGAGCAGGTAGGCGGCGCGGTGCAGCGCGACCGCCGTCTTGCCGGTGCCGGGGCCGCCCTCGACCACCAGCACCCCGCGGTACGGTGCCCGGATGATCTCGTCCTGCTCGGCCTGGATGGTCTGCACGATGTCGCTCATGCGGCCGGTGCGCGCGCTGTTGAGCGCGGCCAGCAGCACGTCGTCGCCGCTGTGGTCCTCGTAGCCGGTGCGGGTGGCGTCGCCGAGGTCGAGGATCTCGTCGTGCAGGGAGGTCACGGTCCGGCCCTCGGTGGCGATGTGCCGGCGGCGGCGCAGGCCCATCGGGGTGTGACCGGTGGCCAGGTAGAAGGGGCGTGCGACGTGGGCCCGCCAGTCGATGAGGACCGGGGTGCGCTCGGCGTCGTCCTCGCGCAGTCCGATCCGGCCGATGTGGTGGGCGGCGCCGTCGGCCAGGTCGATCCGGCCGAAGCAGAGCGAGCCGTCGACGGCGTTCAGCGCGGCGAGCAGCCCCGAGCGTTCGGCGACCAGGATGTCCCGCTCCAGCCGGGCCTGCATGGGCTTGTCGCCCTGGGCGAGCGCGTCCGCGACCGAGGACTCGGCGGCGCCGCGCAGGACGTCCACGCGCGCGTACAGTCCGTCGATGAATTCCTGCTCGTGGCGCAATTCATCGTCCGGAAATTCGGTGTTTGACAATTCCGCTCCCGCCCGGATATACTGTGCTCGTTGAACTTCACCGCGACCCTTTTCGAAACATCCGAATGGAAGTCGCGAACCATTGAATATACGCACAGAAATCCCCCGAGCGCAATTGCTCAGGGGATTTTTTCGTGGGCGGCCGCGCTTTACAGTACGTCGGCCAGTTCTTCCAGGAGGCGCCGCTTGGGCCGCGCCCCCACCATCGACCGCACCGGCTCACCGTTGCGGAACACCATCAGGGTCGGCGTCGACAGGACCCCGTAGGCGATGGTCGTCCGCGGATTGCGGTCCACGTCGAGCTGTACGATCTTCAGCCGGTCGCCCTCCTCGAAGGCGATGTCCTTCAGCACCGGCGCGAGCTGCCGGCACGGCCCGCACCAGTCGGCCGTGAACTCCACCAGCACCGGCAGGTCCGAGCCCTTCACCTCCGTGTCGAAATCCGCGTCCGTCACCTCGGCCAGTCCGCTCACCAAGCTCATCGCGCAAGCCCTCCCAGTTCGCATGCGGGCTCCGGGCCCCCCGGAACCAGCGCCTCGGCGGCCAGCTCGTCACGGGCCAGCTCGGCCCGCCGCAGCTGCCCGGCGACGGTCTCCCGCACCGCCTTGAGCTGCCCGATGAGCGCGTCCAGCTCGTCCAGCTTGCGCCGGTAGACCTGGAGCGAGGCCGGGCAGGAGTCGCCCTCCGGGTGGCCGGCGCGCAGACACTCCACGAAGGGCCGCGTCTCCTCCAGCTCGAACCCGAAGTCCTGCAGCGTCCGGATCTGCTCCAGCAGCCTCAGGTCGTCCTCGTCGTACCAGCGGTGTCCGTTGCCGTCACGCCGGGCCGGCAGCAGCCCGCGTGCCTCGTAGTAGCGCAGGGTGCGGGTGGTGGTCCCGGCCCGTGCGGCCAGCTCGCCGATTCGCATGCCTACGACCGTAGGTGTTGACGTGGGCGTCAAGGCAAGGCCGGCCGCCGGGGGCGGCCGGGCCGGGCAGCGGGGACGGCGTCAGCCGACGGCGACCCCCGCCGACTCCTCCACCTCCAGCAGGGACGCGCTGTGCCGCTCCTCCTCGAACTTGCGGCGGCCGCCGCGCAGGCCGAACAGGCGCTTGGCCAGGGCGATGTAGAGGACCGCCAGGATGTTGAGGACGAGGGTGACGATCTTCAGATAGCTGACCTTCTCGGAGAGTTCGTAGATCTCCAGCGGCAGGAAGGCGGCGGTCGCGACGACCGTCAGGTACTCCGCCCAGCGCTTGGCGTACCAGAGGCCGACCGCCTCCACCAGCTCGATCAGCGCGTAGGCGAGCAGCAGGGCGGCGACCAGCAGCAGCGTGGAGTGCTTGTAGCCGAACGCCTTCTGGATGGAGCCGACGACCGGCGAGTGGTCGAGGTCGTAGTGGAAGTGCCGGAAGACCGGGCGGAAGACGTCCAGGTTCTCGTTGAAGAGCCGGCGCACGGCGTCCTGGCTGTTGCTGAACTTCCACACCGCGACCGCGACGAGCACGATGAACACCCCTCGCACGGCCCGCTCGACGGCGAGGAAGCGCAGGATGAACAGGTCCCGCAGCACCTTGCCGCGCGGCACCAGCGGCGCGTCGTCGGCCGGTCCGGAGCCGTGCGGCTCACCCAGCACGAAGTCGCCGCAGCGCAGACAGCGCCACACCTCTCCGAGGGCCGTCTCGGCGTGCAGCCGCAGGCGCAGCCGGGGGTCGTCGGGCGCGTAGGTCACGTGCCCCTTGCGCGCGCAGGTCCGCCGGTCCCAGTCGATCTTCATTCCCCCGGTGCCTCCATACTCGTACTGACTCACACGTACTGACGCCACAGACGAACGTGCCGTTCCGGATGATCCGGATCGGCACGGTAGTGGATGGAGGCGGGAAACGGGCGCCCGCCCGACTTGTCCACCGGTTCCGGACGCCCGGCCCGGGTTCAGGCGGGGCCGGACGTCCGGGGGTTCCGGTGGATCAGGCCTTGGCCAGCTCCTCTTCCCTGGGCTCGGGAAGCCCGGCGACCGTCCCCTGGCCCTCGTCCAGCAGCGTGGCCTCGTCGAACGGCAGCTCGCCCGACAGGACCCGCTCCACCCGGGCCATGTCGATCTCCTTGGTCCAGGAGCCGATCAGCACCGTGGCCACCGCGTTGCCCGCGAAGTTCGTCAGCGCGCGGGCCTCGCTCATGAAGCGGTCGATGCCGACGATGAGGCCGACGCCGTCGACCAGGGCCGGCCGGTGCGACTGGAGTGCGCCGGCCAGGGTGGCGAGACCGGCACCGGAGACGCCCGCGGCGCCCTTGGACGCGACCATCATGAACAGCAGCAGGGTGATCTGCTCGCCCAGGTGCAGCGGCTGGCCCAGGGCGTCGGCGATGAACAGGGACGCCATGGTCAGGTAGATCATGGTGCCGTCGAGGTTGAAGGAGTAGCCGGTCGGCACGGTGATGCCGACGACCGGGCGGCTCACACCAAGGTGCTCCATCTTGGCGATCAGGCGCGGCAGGGCGGTGTCGGACGACGAGGTCGACAGGATGAGCAGGAACTCGCGGCCGAGGTAGCGCAGCAGCTTCAGGATGTTGACCTTGGCGACGAACCACAGCACCGGGCCGAGGATCAGGCCGACGAAGAGCACACAGGTGATGTAGAAGGCCAGCATGATCGAGCCGAGGGCCTTCAGCGCCTCGACGCCGGTCTCGCCGACGACCGCCGCGATGGCACCGAACGCGCCCACCGGCGCCGCCCACATGATCATCGACAGGACCCGGAAGACCAGCTTCTGGATGTGCCCGATGCCCCGCAGGACCGGCTCCCCGGACGTGCCCATCGCCTGCACCGCGAAGCCGACCAGCAGCGCCACGAGCAGCGTCTGCAGCACGACGCCACCCGTGAAGGCGGAGACGAACGTGGTCGGGATGATGCTCATCAGGAAGTCGACGAGGCCCTCGCTGCCGCTCGCGGCCTGGGTGTGGCCGGCCTGCTTGGCCGCCTCGGTGAGGTGCATGCCCGCACCCGGGTGGAGGACGTTGCCGACCACCAGGCCGATGGCGAGCGCCACGAACGACATGCCGATGAAGTACGTGAGCGCGAGCCCGCCCAGCTTGCCGACCTTCGCGGCGCTGCGGATCGACCCGACTCCGGTGACGATGGTGCAGAAGATGACCGGCGTGATCATCATCTTGATCAAGTTCACGAAGCCCGTGCCGAGCGGCTTGAGCTCCTTGGCGAAGTCCGGCGCGGCGAACCCGACGGCGATACCGAGGGCAACCGCGACGATCACCGCGATGTAGAGGAGATGGGTGCGGTCCCGCTTCACGCGGGGTACGGCGGGTGCCGTATCGGGGGTGCTGGCGGCCACGGGTGCCCTCCTTGACGTCTTCGTCGGCATCACCGGCGTGCGGCTCACGTCCGGGGGTTGTGGGGGATGCGGTGACTATCTCCCGGCCTGTGAGGGCGGTCACCCTTCCGTTCATTTAGTTCACGCTGAACCGGGGAGGCACACTGCTGACATGCGCCTTCCGCCCCTCCCCCGCCCGCGCAGCCTGGCAGGCCAGCTGTTCGCCATGCAGGCCGTGCTGATAGCGGTGGTCGTGGCCGGTTACGCGCTGTTCACCTATGTCAGCGACAGGAACCAGGCCGAGGACGCGGCCGCCCGGCAGGCCACCGCGGTGGCCCGCTCCATCGCCGACTCCCCCTCGGTCCGCGCGGCCATCGGGACCAGCGACCCGTCCGCACTCCTGCAGCCGTACGCCCTCCAGGTCATGCGGGACGCGAACGTCGACTTCGTCACGATCATGACCCCGTCCGGGATCCGCTGGACCCACCCCGACCCGAAACAGATCGGTAAACCGTTCCTCGGCACGATCGCCCCCGCCCAGCACGGCCACAGCTTCACCGAGACCTACACCGGCACGCTCGGCGCGTCCGTCCGCGCCGTGACCCCGGTGAACGACCACGGCCGCATCGTCGGCCTGGTGAGCGCCGGCATCAAGGTGGAGACGATCAGCGAGCGGGTCCAGAACCAGGTCACGGCCCTGCTCGGCGTCGCCGGTGCGACCCTGCTGCTAGGCGCGGTCGGCACCTACGTCATCAACGCCCGGCTGCGCCGCCACACCCACGGCATGAACGCCACCGAGCTGAGCCGGATGCACGACTACCACCAGGCGGCGCTGCACGCGGTCCGCGAGGGGCTGCTGATGCTGGACGGGCAGTACAGGGTGGCGCTGATCAACGACGGCGGGCGTGAGTTGCTCGGCGTCGGCACCGAGGAGGAGGTGATCGGCCGCTCCGTCGCCGATCTGGGCCTGCCGGCCCCGCTGACCGGCGCGCTGCTGTCCTCGGAACCCCGGGTGGACGAGGTGCATCCGACGGCGTCCCGGGTGCTGGTGGTGAACACCTCCCCGGTGTCCGGCGGAGAGCGCCGCGGCACGGTGGTCACCCTCCGCGATGTGACCGAACTGCAGTCACTGATGGGCGAGTTGGACTCGGAGCGGGGCTTCACCCAGGCCCTGCGCTCGCAGGCGCACGAGGCGGCGAACCGGCTGCACACGGTGGTGTCGCTGATCGAACTGGGCCGGGCCGGGGAGGCGGTGGAGTTCGCCACGGCGGAACTGGAGTTGGCCCAGGCCCTGACCGACCAGGTGGTCGCGGCGGTCGGCGAACCGGTGCTCGCGGCCCTGCTGCTGGGCAAGACGGCCCAGGCCAACGAGCGGGGTGTGGAACTGGTGGTGTCCCCGGACAGCCGCCTCGACGACGGCCTGCTCGCGGACGACCTGCCCGCGCGGGACCTCGTCACCATCCTCGGCAACCTGATCGACAACGCGGTCGACGCGGCGCAGGGCAGCGTCCGGGCACGGGTGACCGTGACGGCGTACGCCTCGGACACCGCGGTGGTGCTGCGGGTGTCCGACACCGGCCCCGGTGTCGACCCGGACCACGCCGACCTGGTATTCCAACGGGGGTTCTCGACGAAGCCGGCCGGTCCCGGCGGCCGGGGCCTCGGACTGGCCCTGGTCCGGCAGGCGGTGAACCGTCACGAGGGCACGTTGACGGTGGCGGAGTCCGACGAGGACGGCGAGGGGGGAGCGGTATTCGAGGTCCGGTTGCCGCTGCCCGCACCCACGGGTGGCGGCAGATGACGAACGAGCAGCGGCCCATCCGCGTCCTGGTGGTCGAGGACGACCCCGTGGCCGCCGACGCGCATGTCATGTATGTCGGCCGGGTGCCGGGGTTCGTCGCGGTCGGCAAGGCACACACGGGCGCGGAGGCGCGCCGTTTCCTGGACCGCGCACCCGTGGACCTGCTGCTGCTGGACCTGCACCTGCCGGACGTGCACGGGCTGCAGCTGGCCCGCTCGCTGCGCGCGGCGGGGCATCACGCGGACGTGATAGCGGTGACGTCGGCGCGGGACCTGGCGGTGGTGCGGGAGGGCGTCTCGCTGGGGGTCGTCCAGTACGTGCTGAAACCGTTCACCTTCGCGACGCTGAGGGACCGCCTTGTGCGCTACGCCGAGTTCCGTGCGGCGGCCGGCGAGGCGAGCGGCCAGGACGAGGTGGACCGCGCGCTGGCGGCCCTGCGCGCGCCGACGCCGGCCGCGCTGCCGAAGGGGCTGAGCGGGCCGACGCTGGAGCGGGTGACGGGCGCCCTGCGTGAGGCGGCGGAAGGCCTCACGGCGGCGGCGCTGGCCGAGACGGTGGGCATCTCCCGGATCACCGCCCGGCGGTACCTGGAGCACCTGGTGGAGGCCGGTCGGGCCGGGCGGGAGCCGGTGTACGGACAGGTGGGCAGACCGGAGTTGGTCTACCGGTGGGTTCCGCAGGGGCGGTAGACACCGGACACGGCCAGGACTGCGGGGTGGTCAAGGGGTGAGCCGGAAGGGTATTCCGTCCGTTACATACCGAACGGCCGGAACTGTACGTTCCGACAATCCGTGATCCTGGCCGAACAGACCGTAGCCATCCCGTCACGGTGGCCCTAGCTTGTGCGAGGTGCGCCAACCCTCAGCTCCTCCCTTCAACGCCCCGGCGGCCCGCCGGCTGCGGGCCGCGCTCGGCATGGGACCCGAGCACGTCGCCTACGGCATGCGGGCCTCGTACGGGCTGCCCCATGTCACACCCGATCTGGTGGTCGCCTGGGAACGCGGCTCCGTCGCCCCCAGCCACCCCGAACTCACCGCCCTGGCCGGTGTGCTGTGGTGTTCCCCGGGTGAACTCCTCGGCCGGCCGCAGACCCTGCGCGAGCACCGCATCGCCCGTGCCGTCGCGCCCGAGGACGTCGCCCGCGCCGTCGACATGGACCTGCGCAGTTATCTGCGCATGGAGGAGAACGGGCAGTGGCGGGGCAACGAGCGCCAGTCGGCCGCGCTCGCCCAGGTGCTGGACCTCGCGCTGCCCGACTTCGTCGCCGTCACCGGCCGCGAGGCGAAACTCGCCGACCTGCTGCACAGCGCGGTGACCACCCGCTGGCAGGCCTATGTGCGGCCGGTGCGCAAGCTGGCGCCCCTGGGCACGGGCGTCGTCGAGGAAGTGCTGCAGCAGCTCTACGAGGACTACCAGGGGCACATGGCCTCCACCCTGAGCTGGGGCGGAGGCAGCACGAGCGCCAGCGAGTCCGGGCGGGAGTTCCTGGACCGGATCGTGGCCAACTTCTGGAAGAGCGTGGAGGACCGGGCGGCCTAGAAGACCGACTCGGCCTCGTCCATCCGGTCCTTGGGCACCGTCTTGAGCTCGGTGACCGCCTCCGCGAGCGGCACCATCCGGATGTCGGTGCCGCGCAGCGCGGTCATCTTGCCGAACTCGCCGCGGTGGGCGGCCTCGACGGCGTGCCAGCCGAAGCGGGTGGCGAGGACACGGTCGTAGGCGGTGGGTACGCCGCCGCGCTGGACGTGGCCGAGGATGACCGGCTTGGCCTCCTTGCCGAGGCGCCGCTCCAGCTCGTACGCGAGCGCCGTGCCGATGCCCTGGAAGCGCTCGTGGCCGTACTGGTCGATCGCGCCCTTGCCGTAGTCCATGGTGCCCTCGGAGGGGTGGGCGCCCTCGGCGACGCAGATGACGGCGAACTTCTTGCCGCGGGCGAAGCGCTCCTCGACCATCTTCACCAGGTGGGCGGGGTCGAAGGGCCGCTCGGGCAGGCAGATGCCGTGGGCGCCGGCGGCCATGCCGGACTCCAGGGCGATCCAGCCGGCGTGCCGGCCCATGACCTCGACGACCATCACCCGCTGGTGGGACTCGGCGGTCGTCTTCAGGCGGTCCATCGCCTCGGTGGCGACGCCGACCGCCGTGTCGAAGCCGAAGGTGCGGTCGGTGGAGGAGATGTCGTTGTCGATGGTCTTGGGCACGCCGACGACCGGCAGACCCGCATCGGAGAGCATGCGGGCCGCGGTCAGCGTGCCCTCGCCGCCGATCGGGATCAGCGCGTCGATGCCGAACTCCTCGACCATGTCGGCGGCCCCCTCGCAGGCCTCGCGCAGCCGGTCGCGCTCCAGCCGGGAGGAGCCGAGGATGGTGCCGCCGCGGGCCAGGATGCCGCTGACCCCGTCCAGGTCCAAGGTGCGGTAGTGCCGGTCGAGCAGACCCCGGTAGCCGTCCTCGAAGCCGATGACCTCGTCGCCGTACTGCGCCACCGCCCGGTGCACGACCGAACGGATCACGGCGTTCAGGCCGGGGCAGTCGCCGCCTGCGGTGAGAACTCCGATGCGCATCGTGCTGTGTCTCCTGCTCGCTGTCGGTACCGGTGAGCCGCTATCGATTGTTTCACGTCCTCCGGCGCCATGAGGAACTTGACGGGCGCCTTATCCGGCACCGGGGGTATTGTCAAGAGGGTTCTGCTCACCTCGGTGGGCGATTTTTGTGCGACGGACGAGACGGAAAGGTGCGCACGTGACGCGCAGCGTGTACGTGACGGGGATCGACCGCGGTGACGGCCGCCAGGTCGTGGAGCTGGGGGTCATGGAGCTCCTGACGCGGCAGGTCGACCGGGTGGGCGTGTTCCGTCCGCTCGTGCACGACGGCCCCGACCGGCTGTTCGAGCTGCTGCGGGCGCGGTACCGCCTCGCGCAGGACCCGGCGACCGTCTACGGCATGGACTACCACGAGGCGTCCGCGCTCCAGGCCGAGCAGGGCACCGACGAACTGGTCTCCGCGCTGGTCGACCGCTTCCACCTGGTGGCACGCGACTACGACGTCGTGCTCGTCCTCGGCACCGACTTCGCCGACACCCAGCTGCCCGACGAGCTCTCTCTGAACGCCCGCCTCGCCAACGAGTTCGGCGCCTCCGTGATCCCGGTGGTCGGCGGCCGCAGGCAGACCGCCGAGTCCGTGCTCGCCGAGACGCGCAACGCCTACCGGGCCTACGACGGCCTGGGCTGCGACGTGCTGGCGATGGTCACCAACCGGGTGGGCCGCGAGGACCGCGACGAGATCGCCGAGCGGCTCGCGAACCGGCTGCCGGTGCCCTGCTACGTCGTACCCGACGAACCCGCGCTGTCCGCGCCGACCGTCTCCCAGATCGCCCACGCCCTCGACGCGAAGGTCCTGCTCGGCGACGACTCGGGTCTCGCCCGGGACGCGCTGGACTTCGTCTTCGGCGGCGCCATGCTGCCCAACCTCCTCGGCGCCCTGACCCCCGGCTGCATGGTCGTCACCCCGGGCGACCGCGCCGACCTGGTCGTCGGCTCGCTGGCCGCGCACAGCGCCGGGACCCCGCCGATAGCCGGCGTCCTGCTCACCCTGAACGAGGTGCCGAGCCACGAGATCCTCACCCTCGCCGCCCGCCTCGCCCCGGGCACGCCGGTACTCTCGGTGACCGGCAACAGCTTCCCCACCGCCGAGCGGCTCTTCTCCCTGGAGGGCAAAATGACCGCGGCCACTCCGCGCAAGGCGGAGACCGCGCTCGGTCTGTTCGAGCGGTACGCCGACACCGCCGACCTGGCCCGCCGGGTCTCGGCGCCGAGCAGCGGCCGGGTCACCCCGATGATGTTCGAGCACAAGCTGCTGGAGCAGGCGCGCTCCGACAGGCGCCGGGTCGTGCTGCCGGAGGGCACCGAGGAGCGGGTGCTGCACGCGGCCGAGGTGCTGCTGCGCCGGGGCGTGTGCGACCTGACCCTGCTCGGCCCGGTCGACCTGATCCGCAAGAAGGCCGCCGACCTCGGCATCGACCTCGGCGACACCCAGCTGATCGACCCGGCCACCTCCGAACTGCGCGACACCTTCGCCGAGCAGTACGCGCTGCTGCGCGCCCACAAGGGCGTCACCGTCGAACTGGCCTACGACGTCGTCTCGGACGTCAACTACTTCGGCACCCTGATGGTCCAGGAGGGCCTGGCCGACGGCATGGTGTCCGGCTCGGTGCACTCCACGGCGGCCACCATCCGGCCCGCTTTCGAGATCATCAAGACCCGGCCCGAGTCGTCGATCGTCTCGTCCGTCTTCTTCATGTGCCTGGCCGACAAGGTGCTGGTCTACGGCGACTGCGCGGTCAACCCGGACCCGAACGCCGAGCAGCTCGCCGACATCGCCGTCCAGTCCGCCGGTACGGCGGCGCGGTTCGGCGTGGAGCCGAGGATCGCGATGCTGTCGTACTCCACCGGGACCTCCGGCTCGGGCGCCGACGTCGACAAGGTGCGCGAGGCCACCGAGCTGGCCCGCTCGCGCCGGCCGGACCTGAAGATCGAGGGGCCGATCCAGTACGACGCCGCCGTGGAGCCGTCCGTCGCCGCGACCAAGCTGCCCGGATCGGAGGTCGCCGGGCAGGCCAGCGTGCTGATCTTCCCCGACCTCAACACCGGCAACAACACCTACAAGGCCGTGCAGCGCTCGGCCGGCGCGATCGCCGTCGGACCGGTCCTGCAGGGTCTGCGCAAGCCGGTCAACGACCTGTCCCGGGGCGCGCTCGTCCAGGACATCGTGAACACCGTCGCCATCACGGCGATCCAGGCCCAGACGCCCGCCAACTGAGCACAGAGAGCATCGAAACCACCGTGACCGCGTCCCGTGTCCTCGTCCTCAACTCCGGCTCCTCGTCGGTGAAGTACCAGCTCCTCGACATGCGCGACGAGAGCCGGCTCGCCGTCGGCCTGGTGGAGCGCATCGGCGAGCAGACCTCCCGGTTCCAGCACACCTGCCTCACCACCGGCGACACCCGCGAGCACTCCGGGCCGATCGCCGACCACGACGCCGCGCTCAAGGCGGTCGCCGAGGAGCTGACCCGGGACGGCCTCGGCCTCGACTCGCCGGAACTGGCCGCGATCGGACACCGGGTGGTGCACGGCGGGATGTTCTTCACCGAGCCGACCGTGATCGACGACGCGGTGCTCGCCGAGATCGAGCGGCTGATCCCGGTCGCCCCGCTGCACAACCCGGCCAACCTCACCGGCATCCGCACCGCCCGGGCGCTGCGCCCGGACCTGCCCCAGGTCGCCGTCTTCGACACCGCCTTCCACACGACGATGCCGGAGTCGGCGGCGCGCTACGCGATCGACCCGAAGATCGCCGACCGGCACCGCATCCGCCGCTACGGCTTCCACGGCACCTCGCACGCGTACGTGTCCCGGGAGACGGCACGGCTGCTCGGCAAGGACCCGTCCGAGGTCAACGTGATCGTGCTGCACCTGGGCAACGGCGCCTCGGCGTCGGCGGTGGCGAAGGGCCGGTGCGTGGACACCTCCATGGGGCTGACGCCTTTGGAGGGGCTCGTGATGGGTACGCGCTCCGGTGATCTGGATCCGGCCGTCATCTTCCATTTGGCCCGGGTTGGGGATATGTCCATGGACGAGATCGACACTCTTCTCAACAAGAGGAGCGGTCTGTTCGGTCTGTGCGGGGACAACGACATGCGGGAGATCCGCCGCCGGATCGACGAGGGCGACGAAGAGGCCGCTCTCGCGTTCGACATTTACATTCACCGGCTCAAGAAGTACATCGGCGCCTATTACGCCGTGCTCGGGAACGTGGACGCGGTGGCGTTCACGGCCGGGGTCGGCGAGAACGCGGCGCCCGTACGCGAGGCGGCGATCGCGGGCCTGGAGGGGCTGGGCCTGGCCGTCGACCCGGAGCGGAACGCGGTGCGCTCCGGGGAGCCGCGGATGATCTCGCCGCAGGGCGCCCGGGTGGCGGTGACCGTGGTGCCGACGGATGAAGAACTGGAGATCGCGACCCAGACCTACGCACTGGTCGGAAAGAACAACTGAATAGCACCTGAGCGGTGTGGCACTCATTTGTATCTTCCGCCAGACGGAATATTCCGTAGCGAAACAAACCGATAGGATCGCCCCATGCGCCGTTCGAAAATCGTCTGTACTCTCGGCCCCGCGGTCGACTCCCACGAGATGCTCGTCGCCATGATCGAGGCGGGCATGAATGTGGCCCGGTTCAACTTCAGCCACGGCTCCCACGCCGAGCACCAGGCGCGGTACGACCGCGTCCGCGCCGCGTCCAAGGAGACCGGCCGGGCCATCGGCGTCCTCGCCGACCTGCAGGGCCCGAAGATCCGCCTGGAGACCTTCGCGGAGGGTCCGGTCGAGCTCGAGCGCGGTGACGAGTTCGTCATCACGACCGAGGACGTACCGGGCGACAAGCACATCTGCGGTACGACGTACAAGGGGCTGCCGGGCGACGTCTCGCGCGGCGACCAGGTCCTGATCAACGACGGCAACGTCGAGCTGAAGGTCCTGGACGTCGAGGGCCCGCGGGTGAAGACGATCGTCATCGAGGGCGGCGTCGTCTCCGACCACAAGGGCATCAACCTGCCCGGCGCGGCCGTCAACGTGCCCGCGCTGAGCGAGAAGGACATCGAGGACCTGCGCTTCGCCCTCCGCATGGGCTGCGACCTGGTCGCGCTGTCCTTCGTCCGGGACGCCAAGGACATCCACGACGTGCACCGCGTCATGGACGAGGAGGGCCGCCGGGTCCCGGTCGTCGCCAAGGTGGAGAAGCCGCAGGCGGTGGAGAACATGGAGGACGTCGTGATGGCGTTCGACGGTGTGATGGTCGCGCGTGGCGACCTCGCCGTCGAGTACCCGCTCGAGAAGGTCCCCATGGTGCAGAAGCGCCTGATCGAGCTGTGCCGGCGCAACGCCAAGCCGGTGATCGTGGCGACCCAGATGATGGAGTCGATGATCACCAACTCCCGCCCGACCCGCGCCGAGGCCTCCGACGTGGCCAACGCGATCCTGGACGGCGCGGACGCGGTCATGCTGTCGGCCGAGTCCAGCGTGGGCGCCTACCCGGTCGAGACGGTCAAGACCATGTCGAAGATCGTCACCGCGGCCGAGCAGGAGCTGCTCTCCAAGGGCCTGCAGCCGCTGGTGCCGGGCAAGAAGCCGCGCACGCAGGGTGGCTCGGTCGCGCGTGCCGCGTGCGAGATCGCCGACTTCCTCGGCGGCCGGGGCCTGATCGCCTTCACCCAGTCCGGTGACACCGCGCGCCGGCTCTCCCGCTACCGCGCGAGCCAGCCCATCATCGCCTTCACCACGGACGAGTCCACCCGCAACCAGCTCACCCTCAGCTGGGGCGTGGAGTCGCACATCGTCCCGTTCGTGAACACCACGGACGAGATGGTCGACCTGGTCGACCAGGAGATCGCCAAGCTGAGCCGCTTCGACGCCGGCGACACGGTCATCATCACCGCCGGCTCGCCCCCCGGCGTCCCCGGCACCACCAACATGCTCCGCGTCCACCACCTGGGCGGGCAGGCCAACTGACGAGCCCCACAAGGGCCTTGTACGGCACTGAGGGCGCCCCCTGGAACAGGGGGCGCCCTCAGCTGTGTGCGGCTCCCGAACGGGCTTGCAGGACCGGTCAGTCGGTCGTGTACACGTGCATGCCGGGCACGTGCAGGTTGCCGCCGAACTGCGCCGCCTGGACCACCTTCACGTTGGTGAAGTAGATCAGCGGGAGGTTCAGCGGGGGCGGGCTGTCGGGCGTGAACGTCATCGGGATCAGACCGAAGAGGTTGCCCGAGATGCTCTGGGTGTACATCGTCGTGGAGCCGCCCCGGATGGTGGAGGTCGAGCCCTTGGACGCCTGCACGTGGTAGGTCTTGCCCGAGAGCTTGTCGTTCACCGTCTGGTGCAGGTCGCCGATGTCCGTGCCGTCGGAGATGACGTACTTCAGCACCTTCTTGGTGGTGCCGGAGGCCGTCTTCACCTCGACGATGCCCTGGTAGTCGGCGCCCTTGAGCAGCAGCGAGCTGGCGCTGAGGTACCAGGGGTCGTCCGCCACCGGCACCTTGTTGTCGACGCCGCTCTCGTCGGTCGTGGCCGCGGGACAGTTCCCGGCCGACGCAGCGGAGCTCGCGGACGGGCTCGGCGTGACCGATCCGGCCGCGTCCGTGACCGTCTTGGTGGCGTCCCCGGCCGTCTTGGACACCGTGTCGGTGGTCTTCTTCACCGTGTCCCCGACCGTCTTGGTGGTCTTGGAGACGGTGTCGTTGACCGTGTCGGTGAGCTTGGAACCGGACGACGACGCGTCCGGCTTCGCGGAGTCCGACGTGGACGGCGCGCTCGAGGACGCGCTCGCCGACGGGGTGGCGGACGGCGTCGGACTCGCGGAGGAGGTCCCGGAGTCCTTGCCGATGCCGAGCACGCCGCCGAGCGTGTCGCCGATGGTGTCCAGCAGACCGCCGCTGCTCTTGGACGCCGACGGGCTGGGCGTGGCCGAAGCGCTGCCCGAGTCCGACGACGAACCCGACGAGCCCGAGCCCGAGTCCGAGCCGGAGCCGGACGTCGCGGTCGGCTGGGGCGTGGCCTTGTCACCGGAACCTGAATCCGGCGAAGAGGTCTTGCCCGAGTCGCCGGACGTCGTGTCCTTGGCGTCGGCGCTCGCCGAGGGAGACGGTGTGGCCTTGTCGGCGGACTTGCTCTCCGAGGCGGAGGGCGACGGCGAGGACGAGGGGTCCTTGGAGGAGTCCAGCGCCTTGACGCAGTCCTTGTACTCGTCGGCCGTCAGGCTCTTGGACGTGGTGGACGGGGACGGGCTGCTGCCGTTGCCGGCCGCGAGGGCCAGCGTGGACGTGAAGCCCATGCCCATCAGCACCGCCGTCGGCATCGCCACGGAGGCTATCGCCTTGCCGGCCGGCATGTGGAACCTGGTGAACAGCGGCTTTCTGGGGGCCGCGTGGCGGGCCCCGGTTCTCACCCGGGACCCCTCCACATCGGTCCCGCGGGCCACCTCGTCAGCCGGCACTGTGCCTCCCGTTCGCCCCGTTGGCCGGGCTCGTTCCTGACAGGTCGTTCTCCCCGAACACGTCCGTGCCCTGCTGGGGCAGCTTCGCGGTCTGCGGGGCGTCACCCTCGCCCGGCGCCGCCTCGGCCGGCGGCTGCGGCTGCGGCGACGCGCCCGGCGCCCAGGCCACGGCCATCGCCCCGCCGATGAGGGCGAAGAGGAAGCCCAGGATGAAGCCGCCGAAGTTGGAGACGGGGATGGACACCAGCGCGAGCAGGATCGCGGCGACTCCGGCGAAGACCCGTACGTGCTTCTGGAACCAGAGGCTGATGCCCAGGACGACGAGCAGCACACCGATGATCAGGGATCCGGCTCCCGCGGTGGTCGACATCGCCAGCGTCAGGTGACCGACCTGCAGGTGGGCGTACGGGAAGTACATGATCGGAAAGCCGCCGAGCAAGACGAACAGACCAGCCCAGAACGGACGCGTGCCCCGCCAGGCGCGGAACTGCTGCCTCCGGCGGGTGAACTGGCCGGATGCGACGGCAGGGGTCTCGGCGCTCATGGAAAACAGCTCCCTGGTGCGGTGTTGCTGTGGTGGTGAAGTGTGCCGCGTGTGAAGACGCGGCCGGAGAGGGGACGGGCGGGGGCGCCATCGGCTCCCCCGCCCGTCAGTGAGTGCTTAGTAGCACTCCGCGCCACTCGTCGACAGCGACATGTGCAGCCCGCTCAGCTTGAAGGTACCGGCAGTGGTCGCCCACGCCGTCTGCTTCACGCCGACCAGCGTGGCCGAGTCAGCCTGCTGGGCGAAGCCGTACGGGTTGGCCTGCTCGCTGCCACCCTTCATGCCCGGACCCTTGTCGGCGTCCTTGGCGGCCACACCGATGTCGATGTTGTTGAAGGTCGCGTCGGCGTTGAGGTCGGCGACGTCGATGTAGATCCGGTCGGCCTCGACCTTGTCGTGCCCCGCCCCACCGGCCCGCAGGATCAGGCTGACCTTGCCGAAGATCGGCACGTCGGGCGTGACCACGGACTGGCACAGGTTGGTGATCTCGGCGTGCTGGAACGCCGAGACGGCCACCGGGTGGATCGTCTTCTTGCCGTCCAGCGTGTAGCCGTTGTCGATGGCGCCGTACTGCTCGAAGCCCTTGCCGTCGAGCTCGTCGGCCGTCACCTTGAACGACTGACCGGACACGCTGAACGAAGCGGCGAGAGCGCCCTGCGCGAGGGCGACACCTATACACGCCGTGGCGGCCACGCTGGGCACCATGACCACAGCGAACCGCTTCCATCTGGTCCCGCCACGCACCTGGGACTCCATATTTCCTCCTTCTCGGACGTACATCTCCTGGCCCGGACTCGCCACCAGTCGGCGGCTCAGTCAGGCAGGGATGGGAGAAGTGCTACGTCCTCGGGAAGGAGAGCGCCCGCACTCGGAGGCGCGAACCGCGCCCGAATCACCGGCGATCACCCCCGAGCGACAACCACTGGTCGCGCCTGACACGCATCACGCACAACCTTGCTGGACAGGCTTCGCCGGGTGGGCGAAGACCCCCCTGCCCAAGAGCCGGCGCCACTGCCGCCGGCTCTGCCCGGTGGGGACCCAGAGTCTCCCGTGACCCGACCGGCTGCCGGGGTGCGGGAATGGACCGAGCGTCGCCGATCGTGGTGCATTCTCGGCCCGGGCACAAGGGGGTTCGTTACTGGCTAGTAACGGCCGGATAACCGGAGGACGACCGACCGGTCTCGGAGCGCGACGCTGGGTGGCGATCCTGGGCAGAGCAAAGCCGTTGATCCCTGGACAAAACCAGACAGACCAACGGCTTCGACTTACTCCGAGTAACAGTTCCGCCGATTACCAAGATTTGGTAAAGCGCGGCCACCGTGACGACTCGTCGGCAAACCTTTCACCCCGGCATCACAAGCCGTGGCGTTTAGCGACTGGTCAGAACAAGGCCCGCGCGAGCGCCCTTCGCGCCCCCACCACACGCGGATCGTCGGGCCCCACGACCTCGAACAACTCCAGCAGCCGCAGGCGCACCGTGTCCCGGTCGTCACCGAACGTGCGCTGCACGGTCTCGATCAGCCGGCCGAAGGCGTCCTCCACGTGGCCGCCCACCAGATCCAGGTCGGCGGCGGCGATCTGCGCGTTCACGTCCTTGGGCTTCTCGGCGGCCTCCTGGCGCACCTTCTGCGCATCGAAGCCCTGCACCCGCTGCAGCAACTCGGCCTGCGCGAGGCCCAGCTTGGCCTCGGGGTGGGCCGGGTCGTCGGCCAGCACGTTCTTGTAGGCCTGCACGGCCCCGGGCAGGTCGCCGGCGTCCAGGGCCTCGGCGGCGGCGTTCAGCAGGGCGTCGTACGGGCCCTCCTGGAGCCCTTCGGCCACCTGACCCGGCCGCGCGTCCGGGTCGACGGTCAGGCCGGTGATGCCGAACCGCTGCTCCGCGACCTCCACCAGCTGGTCCAGCGTCTGCCGGATCTGCTGCTCGGCGGCCGCGCCCTGGAACAGCGGCAGCGCCTGGCCCGCGACGACGGCGAACACCGCCGGGATGCCCTGCACCCCGAACTGCTGCATCAGCATCTGGTTGGCGTCGACGTCGATCTTGGCGAGGAGGAAGCGCCCGTCGTACTCGACGGCCAGTCGCTCCAGGACCGGGCTCAGCTGCTTGCAGGGCTGGCACCACTCGGCCCAGAAGTCGATGACGACGGGGACTTCGGCGGACCGCTGCAGGACATCGCGCTCGAAGCCCGCCTCATCGACGTCGATGACGAGATCGGCCGGGGCGACGGCCCCCGTGCCGCCCTGCCGGGCGGCTTCGGCGCGCGTCTGTTCGGCCTTGGCCTTGGCCTCCTGGGCCGCCTTCACCGCGGCGAGGTCGACGACGCCGCTCATGGACATGTTCCGTGGCTGCATGCGTCTATCCTCCCCCGTTACCGCGTCGAAATGAAAAAGCCGGGTGTACGGGCGCCGGGTCCCCACCCGCGCCCCCGTGGTCGCCGCTCGTGTACGTCCGTCACGAGCTTTCGCTACGACTCGTAGCGTAATGCCATGCGGACCCCGCGCGACACCACACCCCGGTGATCTCCCTCACGACCGCACAGTTCCCGCCGGTTATGGTCAGGGGATGCAGAGCCGCACTCCCGCCAGCCGTACCGGGCGCCCGCGCAGCGCCGCCGCGGACGCCGCGATCCTGGCCGCGACCCGGCAGGCGCTGGTGGAACTGGGCTGGTCCAAGCTCACGCTGGGAGACGTGGCGACCCGCGCCGGGGTCGCGAAGACGACGCTGTACCGCCGGTGGGCCGGCAAGAACGAACTGGTCGTGGACGCCGTGGCGGAGCTCTTCGACGAGCTCGAACTCCCCGACCGCGGCAGCCTGGACGCCGACATCGAGGGCGTGGTCCTGCAGTTCGCGGCGATCCTGGCCCGCCCGGAGGCGAAGAGCGGCCTGATGGCCGTGGTCGCCGAGGCCACCCGCGACGACGCCCTGCGCGAGCGGATCCGCGCCTCCATCGTGGAGCGTCAGATGCGGCTGGTTCTGGAGGGCCGCGCGCGGGCCCAGTGCCGCGGCGAGCTCCCCCCGGAACCCGACCCGGAGGAGTCCGCCCGCACGGTGGACCTGATCTTCGACGTGGTGGCGGGTGCGGTGGTCCACCGCACCCTGGTCAGCGGCAAGCCGGCCGACGAGGAGTGGGTGCGCAGCTTCACACGGGTCCTGCTGCTGGGCCTCACGGGCTCGGCGGGCCGAGCGTGATCGCCCGCCGGGACTCCGGGACCCCGCTCCGGTCGGCGCCGGCCGGCCCGTGTCACCCCCGCGGGCCGGCCTGGGCCGGCGCCGACACGGGCCGGCCTCCCCAACGGCAGGCCGGCCGCGCCTGGTAGGTCACGGTCGCCGCACCCCTGTGCGGCCGCCGCGGTCAGAAGCCGGCCGGCTCCGTGTACACCCCCCACTCGTCCCGCAGCACCCCGCAGATCTCGCCCAGCGTGGCCTCGGCGCGGACGGCGTCCAGCATCGGGCCGATCATGTTGGAGCCGTCGCGGGCGGCGGCCAGCATGCCCTCCAGCGCCGTCCGCACCGCGCCGTCGTCCCGTCCGGCCTTGCGCTCGCCGAGCACCCGGACCTGCTCCCGCTCCACCTCGTGGCTGACCCGCAGGATCTCCAGGTCGCCGGTGACCGAGCCGGTGTTGACGTTGACGCCGACGACCTTCTTGTCGCCCTTCTCCAGGGCCTGCTGGTAGCGGAAGGCGGACTCGGCGATCTCGCCGGTGAACCAGCCGTCCTCGATCCCGCGCAGGATCCCGGAGGTGATCGGACCGATCGGGTGCCGTCCGTCCGGATGCGCCCTCAGGCCCCGCTCCTTGATCTGCTCGAAGATCTTCTCCGCGTCCGCCTCGATCCGGTCCGTCAGCTGCTCGATGTACCAGGAACCGCCCAGCGGGTCGGCCACGTTGGCGACCCCGGTCTCCTCCATCAGCACCTGCTGGGTGCGCAGCGCGATCTCCGCGGCCTGCTCACTGGGCAGCGCGAGGGTCTCGTCCAGGGCGTTGGTGTGCAGCGAGTTGGTCCCGCCGAGAACGGCCGCCAGCGCCTCCACGGCCGTACGGACGACGTTGTTGTACGGCTGCTGGGCGGTCAGCGAGACACCGGCGGTCTGCGTGTGGAAGCGCAGCCACTGGGCCTTCTCGCTCTTCGCGCCATACACGTCACGCATCCAACGCGCCCAGATGCGGCGCGCCGCGCGGAACTTGGCGATCTCCTCGAAGAAGTCGACGTGCGCGTCGAAGAAGAAGGACAGCCCGGGCGCGAACACGTCCACGTCCAGGCCGCGGCTGAGCCCGAGTTCTACGTACCCGAAGCCGTCGGCGAGCGTGTACGCCAGCTCCTGCGCGGCCGTCGCGCCCGCTTCACGGATGTGGTAGCCGGAGACCGAGAGCGGCTTGTAGGCCGGGATGCCGGCGCTGGTGTACTCCATCAGGTCGCCGATCAGGCGCAGATGGGGCTCGGGCTGGAAGAGCCACTCCTTCTGCGCGATGTACTCCTTGAATATGTCGGTCTGCAGCGTGCCGTTGAGGACCGACGGGTCCACGCCCTGCCGCTCGGCGGCGACCAGGTACATGCAGAAGACGGGTACGGCGGGACCGCTGATGGTCATGGAGGTGGTCACGTCGCCGAGCGGGATGTCCTTGAACAGGACCTCCATGTCGGCGGCGGAGTCGATGGCGACACCGCAGTGCCCGACCTCGCCGAGCGAGCGGGGATCGTCGGAGTCGCGTCCCATCAGCGTCGGCATGTCGAAGGCGACGGACAGGCCTCCGCCGCCCGCGGCCAGGATCATCTTGTAGCGCTCGTTGGTCTGCTCGGCGTTGCCGAACCCGGCGAACTGCCGGATCGTCCAGGTGCGCCCGCGGTAGCCGGTCGGATGGAGCCCGCGCGTGAAGGGGTACTCCCCCGGCCACCCGATCCGCTCGAATCCCTGGTAGGTGTCGCCCGGTCGGGGCCCGTACACCGGCTCCACGGGATCGCCGGAGAGCGTGGTGAAGTCAGCGTCGCGCTTGCGTGCGGCGTCGTAGCGGGCCTGCCAGCGGCGGCGGCCCTCCTCGATGGCGTGAGCGTCCATACCATCGAATTTACTAGGACGTCCTAGTAAATGTCGATGGCTGACCGCCGCACGCTGTCCGTACGGCGGTGAAGTGCGTTACGCCTTGGCGACGGCGGGGGCCGGGTCGGCGACCTTGGCCTCCAGCTCGCGGCTGATCCTCCGCTCGACGAAGAAGGCGGCCGTGGGAATCGTCCCCGCGAGCAGCACCCACAGCTGCTTGCCGATCGGCATCTTCGTCTTCGAGCCCAGGTCGAAGGCGACGACGAGGTAGACGACGTACAGCCAGCCGTGGGCGATGGCGACGACCTCGGTGACGGCCGCGGCACCGTCGATGTGGAGCCCGTACTTCGCGATCATGCTCAGGCACAGCAGCACCAGCAGGACACCGGTGGTGTAGGCCATGACGCGGTAGCGGGTCAGCACGCTCTTTTTCATGCCATCGAGCGTAACCACCCGTTCCGGGAGATCTTGGCCCGGGTCACTCCTCGTCGAAATCGTGTGCCGCGATGCGCAGCGGACGGAACATCGCGAAGATCTCCGCGCACTCCTCCGCGTCGTACACCCCGAGCCCGAAGTCCATGGCCATCAGGTCGCGGGTGGCCGCGTCGACCACCTCGCGGCCCTTGTCGGTGATGACGGCCAGGGTGCCGCGCCCGTCGTTGGGATTGGGCCGCTTGGCCACCAGCCCCGACTTCACCAGCCGGTCCACGGTGTTCGTGACCGAGGTGGGATGCACCATCAGCCGCTCGCCGATCTTGGACATGGGCAGCTCGCCGGCCTTGGAGAAGGTGAGCAGCACCAGCGCCTCGTACCGCGCGAACGTCAGTCCGTACGGCTTGACCACCGCGTCCACCTCGGCGAGCAGGATCTGCTGCGCCCGCATGATCGAGGTGATCGCGGCCATGGACGGCACGTTTCCCCAGCGCTGCTTCCAGAGCTCGTCCGCACGGGCGATGGGGTCGAAGGGAAGACTGAGTGGCTTCGGCACGGCATCAGACCCTACCGGCCGGTCATATTCCGGGCAGCCCCGTCTCGGCCTTCGGTCGCCCGGGCCGCCACGGCCAGTCCGCAGCAGCACAGCACGCCCACCGCGCCGGCCCCGGCGACGGCCGTGCGCACCCCCGCCGTCTGCGCCGCCACCCCGGCCAGCGCCATGCCGGCACCTTGGACGGTCATCAGCCCGGCGCTCAGCACGGTCATGGCCCGCCCGCGCAGCTCCTCCGGCACGGCCCGCACGAACCACTGGTCCAGGCCCAGGGTGTACGCGGAACCGGCCCCGGACAGCAGCAGGAGCAGCAGGGACGCGCCGAGCCCGGGGCGCAGGGCGTAGCCGAGGTACGGCAGCAGGGTGAGACAGAGCAGGGGCAGCGCGACGCGCTCGCGGGCCACCGGCCCCAGCCGGGCCCCGGCGAACAGCTCCCCGGCCACCGTGCCGACGGGCAGGGCGCACATCAGCAGGCCGAGCCCCGTGGAGCCGCTGCCCAGTTTCGCGGCGTACGGCGCCGCCAGCGCCTCGGGGACGACGGAGAACGCCGCCGGGATCCAGAACACGAGCAGCAGGACGCGCACACGGCGGTCGGCGAACAGCGTGCGCGGGCCCGGCGGGGCGTGCGTGCCGGTGCGCGGGCGGGCGGGGCGGTGCCGGGTGCCGTGGCGCAGCAGCGTGGCGGAGGCGAGGAAGGTGGCGACGGTGATCAGCAGGGCATGGCGCGGGGTGACGGCGGTCAGCAGCAGACCGCCGAGGCCGTAGCCGACGAGCAGGGCGCTCTGGGCGACGATGCGCAGCAGGGAGCGGCCGAGCACGAACAGGTCGCCGTCGCCGAGGACGTCGGCCAGCGTGGCCATGCGGGTGCCGGCGAACACCGGGGAGAC
This sequence comes from Streptomyces sp. NPDC048191, assembly GCF_040652655.1. Lineage (NCBI taxonomy): Bacteria > Bacillati > Actinomycetota > Actinomycetes > Kitasatosporales > Streptomycetaceae > Streptomyces > Streptomyces sp. NPDC048191. Next base: position 323,492 of record NZ_JBEZMO010000007.1, on the reverse strand, counting down.
GACGGCGAGCGCGCAGCGCAGGGCGAGCAGCAGGCCGATGCCGGTGCCCGGGACGGTCATCAGGGCCACACAGCCCGCGCACACCAGGTCGCAGGTGACGAGCACCCGCCGGGCGGGGAAGCGGTCGGCGGCCGGCGCGAGGAGGGCGCCGCCGACGGCGTACGGCAGAAAGCCCAGCGCGAAGGTGAGCGCGCTCAGCAGGGGCGAGCGGGTGAGGTCGTAGACGAGGACGGACAGCGCGATCTCGCTGACGATCACGCCGAGCATGGACAGCACATGGGCGGCGAAGACGGCCCGGAACTCGGGCACGGCGAGGACGCGGCCGTAGCCGGCGGGTGCCGGGGCCGCCTGAGGTGGTGCGGACATGCCGGGCAGCGTGCCCGGAACCGGACGGGAAGCCGTAGAGTTTCGGCTCCAGCCGAATCTTCGAGGGGGTGGGCATGCCGTCGCGGCTGCACTTCGGCGACGACGACTTCCTGCGCTGCCGGTTCGCGATCTCGCCGCTGTGGGAGACGCAGGAGGCGGTACGCACGCTGAAGCGGCCCGACCGGCACGCCTACCAGGCGCCCTGGCTGCGGCGGATCCGGGAGGCGGCGGCCGGCCTCGACCTGACCCCACTGTGGCTGCTGATGCCCCGGCGCGGGCACTCCCCGGACTGGCTGGGCGCGCCGCCGATCGGACCGGCCGCCACGTTCGAGGAGGAGATCGCGGCCGTGCGGGCGTCCGACCCGGAAGCGGCCCGTGCGGACACCGCCCACTCGCTGGCCTGCACCCCGGGTGCGCTCGACTCGCCGCGGGGCCGGGCCTGGCTCGCGGACCCGGCGCGGATGGTCGCGGAGCTGGCGGACGCCGTGGAGGAGGCCTGGCGGGTGCTCATCGAGCCGGACTGGCCCCGGCTGCGGGCCCTGCTGGAGGCGGACGTCGCCTTCCACTCCCGGCGGCTGGCCGAGGTCGGCCTCGGCACGCTGCTCCCCGAGCTGGACACCCGCCTGTCCTGGGACGGCCGCACGCTGACGCTCGCACTGCACACCGAGTACGTCCGCGACCTCGACGGGCAGGGCCTCGTCCTGATGCCGAGCGTCTTCTCGTGGCCCGACGTGATCACCGGTTTCGAGCCCCCGTGGCAGCCGACGCTGGTCTACCCGGCCCGGGGGATCGCCGGTCTGTGGACGGAGCCGGGCGCCCGCACCCCGGACTCGCTGGTACGACTGCTGGGCCGCAACCGGGCCGAGGTGCTGACGGCGCTGGACGAACCGGCGACCACCACGGCCCTGGCCCACCGACTGGGCCTCGCCGCGTCCTCGGTCTCGTCCCACCTGACGGTCCTGCGCGACGCGGGCCTGCTGGCGGCGCGCCGGTACGGCCACCAGGTGCTGTACGAACGGACCCCGCTGGGCATGGCGCTGACAGCGGGACAGCACAGCTAGAGAGGCGCGGGGAGCCCGTACGCCTCGAGCCTGCGCAGCACCCGGGGCGTACGCGCCTGAGTGACCGGCGCCCGCAGGCACCGCCGGGCGGCGGGCGTCCCCGCGAGCGGCGACTTGAGGACCGCGAGCGAGCCGGCGACCACCAGTACCAGCGGACACAGATAGGCCACGGTGTCCGCGAAGGACCCGAAGAGCCGCAGAACCGACTGGAGACCCAGCCCGGTCAGGCACACCGTGAGGACGACCGCGCGGACCGCCAGCTCGACGAGCCAGTTGACCAGGGCCCGCTCGGGTGTGATCCCCCGCTCCAGCCACAGCCGGAGCCGGTCGAAGGACCACCCCGTCGCCCAGCCCGTCAACGGCCGCAATACCAGGCGGTCCGCGAGCGCCCCGAACGGGCCCCCGCGGGCGCGGTACTCGTACCCGGTGAGCAGGCGCACGCCGTGCGCGTCGGGCACGTAACGCCAGTAGGCGCTCGCGTCGGCGACCGGGGAGAGGGGGTGCGAGGAGGAGAAGCGCAGGGCACAGACCCGGGTGCCGTCGGGCCGGTCCCGCTCGCCGGCCGCGACGCCGGTGCCGGGCACGGTGAGGAACGGCAGCACGCGCCAGGTGCAGCGGAAGCGCCGCGGCTCGCCCGGCGTGGCCGGCAGGGGCTCGATCGTGCTGAAGCGGAGGTCCCAGCGCAGACGCGTGACGGGGTCCTGGGTGCGCGCCCACAGCTCGTCGAGGTCGGCGCCTATGTGTGTCTCTCGGTAGAGACCCATGATGTTCCCCCAGGCCAGAACGTGATAAGAGCGATCGCTCGGTTGATCAGGAGGGGAAAGTACACCGCCTTGAGCGACCGCCCCAAAGCGGCCGCCCCGGGGACGGCCCGGCTAGCGCGCCAGGTGCCGTTCGACGGTCTCGACCTTGGAGGTGAGTCCGTCGGTCACGCCGGGGCGGATGTCGGCCTTGAGGACCAGCGAGACGCGCGGGGCCCGCTCCTCCACGGCGGCGACGGCACGCTTGACGACGTCCATGACCTCGTCCCAGTCGCCCTCGACGGACGTGAACATGGCGTCGGTGCGGTTGGGCAGGCCCGACTCGCGGACCACGCGGACGGCGTCGGCGACGTACTCCCCCACGTCGTCGCCGACGCCGAGGGGTGTCACGGAGAAGGCGACGATCACGCGTTCACGACCCCTTCCTTGCGGGCGCGGGCCGCGATGAGCTCGTCCTCGGCGGCGCGCTTCAGCTTGCGCTCGGCGAAGAAGCCGCCGGTGGGCAGCACGGACAGCACGAAGTACAGCAGGCCGGTCTTCAGCGGCCACTTGGTGCGGTTCCAGGCGTCCGCCCAGAAGATCACGTAGAGGATGAACAGGACCCCGTGGATCGCGCCCATGACGGGGACCGCGTTGAAGTCCGTGGTCCGCTTCAGCACCGAGCAGACGAGCAGGATCAGGAAGGACACGGCTTCCGGGGCCGAGACCAGGCGGAGGCGGCGGAGGGCGGTGGCGGTCTTGATGTCCACGGGTCACCTTCGGTGGGAGAGACGTCCACGGTTTGTGAACGCAAGCACAAACGTCCGCCCATTGTGGCAAACGGCGGGCCTGGGGGTCCGCTCAGGGTCGGTGTCCACCCACGGGCTCTGTTCCCTCCACCCGTGGCGCCGCTACTTTCGCTGCGTGGCGATGTTCCGACTTCAGGGCAGCAAGGTGCTCGCCGTCGACATGACCGGGGACGCCGTGAAGGCGAAGAACGGCTCGATGGTCGCGTACGACGGGCAGATGAGCTTCAAGAAGCTGAGCGGTGGCGGCGAGGGACTGCGCGGGATGGTGACCCGGCGGCTCACCGGCGAGCAGATGACGGTGATGGAGGTGAAGGGGCACGGCACGTGCTGGTTCGCGGACCGGGCCTCGGAGATCAACCTGGTCGGCCTCCAGGGCGACAAGCTCTACGTGGAGTCCAGCAATCTGCTCGCGACCGACGCGGGGCTCAGAACGGGCACGACGTTCACCGGGCTGCGCGGTGCCTCACAGGGCAACGGGCTGTTCACGACGACCGTCGAGGGGCACGGACAGGCGGCGATCATGTCCGACGGGCCGGCGGTCGTGCTCCGGGTCAGCCCGCAGTACCCGCTGATCGTCGACCCGGGTGCCTACATCGCCCACCAGGGTGATGTCCGGCAGTCCTTCCAGTCGGGCGTGACGTTCCGCACGTTCTTCGGGGAGGGCGGCGGCGAGGCGTTCCAGATCCGCTTCGAGGGTGACGGGCTGGTGTACGTGCAGCCGAGCGAGCGGAACACGATCGCGGGGGATCTGTAGACATGGCGTTCCGGGAGATCAACTCCAAGATGGTCGAGGCGACCGTGCTGCCCGGGCAGCGGCTGTTCAGTCAGCGCGGCGCCATGCTGGCCTACAAGGGGGACGTGTCCTTCACGCCCAGCGTCCAGGGCGGCCAGGGCGGTCTGATGTCCATGATCGGGCGCCGGGTGACGGGCGAGGCCACGCCCCTGATGACCGTCGAGGGCAGCGGCACGGTCTTCTTCGGGCACGGCGGCCACCACGTGCACGTCATCCAGCTCACCGGCGACACCCTGTACGTCGAGGCCGACCGGCTGCTCGCCTTCGAGGGCACGCTCCGGCAGGGCACGATGTTCATGGGCTCGCAGGGCGGGGTGATGGGCCTGGTCCGGGGCCAGGTCACCGGCCAGGGGCTGTTCACCACGACCCTCCAGGGGCAGGGCTCGGTCGCCGTGATGGCGCACGGCGGCGTCTTCGAGATCCCGATCACCCCCCAGCGCCCGGTGCACGTCGACCCACAGGCCTACGTCGCCCACCACGGCGAGGTCCGCAACAAGCTGTCCACGGCGCTCGGCTGGCGCGAGATGGTGGGCCGCGGCTCCGGCGAGGCCTTCCAGCTGGAGCTGAGCGGCGACGGCACGGTGTACGTCCAGGCGTCGGAGGAGAAGCTGTGAGCGCGTACGGAACTCCGGGTGCCGGACCGGCCGGGCCGGTCGTGTACGACCCGATGACGCTGCCCGCCGACGACAACGTGAACAAGTACACGTTCTGTGTCGAGCTCAAGAGCGGGCAGTGGTTCCTGCAGAAGGGGAAGATGATCGCCTACTACGGGGCGATCGAGTTCAACGGCATCGGGCACGGCCGACTCGACCGAATTGTCCGCACGTCGTTCCATTCGCCACTGCACGCGAGCGACTGGGTCGTGGCGGCCGGCTCGGGCAAGATGCTCCTCGCCGACCGGGCCTTCGACGTCAACTCGTATGACCTGGACGACGGGAACTTGACCATTCGCGCGGGCAATCTGCTCGCTTTTCAGCCAAGTCTCGCGCTCAAGCAGTCGATCGTGCCGGGTTTTCTGACCCTTATCGGAACCGGAAAGTTCGTGGCCGCATCTAACGGTCCGGTGGTGTTCATGGAACCTCCGATCCGGGTCGACCCGCAGGCGCTCGTCGGGTGGGCCGACTGCCCGTCGCCGTGCCATCACTACGACCATGGCTATCTGACGGGTGTACTGGGCGGTCTACGTGCGATGACGGGCCTCGGCGGGGTGTCCGGGGAGGAGCACCAGTTCGAGTTCGTGGGCGCCGGGACGGTCCTGCTGCAGTCGTCGGAGACCCTCGTGGACGAGAGGGCGACGGGGGTCGTTCCGTCCGAACCGGGGGTGCCCGGAGGTGGCGGAGCGGCACCGGGCGGACACGGTCCGCAACCGTCGGGTGCACCGCGCCTTCCCGGACAGCTGGGGGACCTCCAGCGTCGCTTCGGGCTGTGAGCGGTAGTCTGCGGAGTGTGACGTCGAACGCGTGCGCACAGTCACACCACCCGAAGTAGTTCGTCATTCAACTTCTTAGGTAGACTTCATTCATGGAGACCGAGACGGCCACGCGCTGGCTGACCGATGCGGAGCAGTGCGCCTGGCGCACCCACCTGGAGGTCAACAGGCTGTTGACGTACCAGCTGGAGAAGGATCTGCAGCCGTTCGGCCTGACTATGAACGACTACGAGATCCTCGTGAACCTGTCCGAGTCAGAAGACGTACGCATGCGGATGAGCGACCTCGCCTCCGCCACTTTGCAGTCCAAGAGCCGGCTGTCGCACCAGATCACGCGGATGGAGAACGCGAACCTGGTACGGCGCGAGAACTGCGAGTCCGACCGTCGGGGACTGTACGCCGTGCTGACCGAGCACGGCATGGAGACGATGAAGAAGGTGGCACCCCACCATGTCGCGTCCGTGCGGCGGCACTTCATCGACCTGCTGTCGCCGGAGGCCCTGACGGAACTGGACAAGGCGCTCAAGCCGATCGCCGAGCACCTCAGGGGGCAGCGGGGGCGTCCCTGACGGCGGCTGAGCAGTCCGGGGTGCTGTAGCTGGGTGGGGGTGGGTCGCACGGCCCGGCGCCGACAGGGTGCCGCTGCGCCCGTCCCCCGCCGAGCGAAGCCCACGGAACCGCAGCCCCAGAAGGGCAGGGGCCACGCGCGGCCCAGGGGCACAGGGGCCACGCACGCCCCGGAGACGCAGGACCCACTCACGCCCCGGAGACGCAGGGGCCCACCCACGCCCCGGAGACGCAGGGGCCATCCACGCCCCAGAGACCAGGCCCCACCCACGCGCCAGAGACGCCATGGGCCCACCCACGCGCCAGAGACGCCATGGGCCCACCACGCCCCGAAGACGCAGGGCCCACCCACGCGCCAGAGACGCAGGGGCCATCCACACCCCGAAGACGCAGGGCCCACCCACCGGCCCGCCAACCCGTGAGGGCCGGGTGGGTCAGCCCTGGGTCAGACCCGCCACCAGCTCGTCCGCCGCGCGGTACGGGTCCAGTTCGCCCGCGACGATGCGTTCCGCGAGTGCGCTGAGGCGGCGGTCGCCGTGCAGGTCGCCGATGCGTTCCCGCAGGGCCGTGACGGCGATGGTCTCGACCTCGCGGGCCGCGCGGGCCCTGCGGCGCTCGGCGAGCACGCCGCGCTCCTCCATCCACGCGCGGTGCTTCTCCAGGGCCTCCACGACCTCGTCGACGCCCTCGGCGCGGGCCGCGACCGTCTTCACGATCGGCGGGCGCCAGTCGCCGGGGCCGCGGGACTCGCCGAGGCCCAGCATGTGGTTCAGCTCGCGGGCCGTGGCGTCCGCGCCGTCCCGGTCGGCCTTGTTGACGACGTACACGTCGCCGATCTCCAGGATGCCCGCCTTCGCGGCCTGGATGCCGTCGCCCATGCCGGGGGCCAGCAGGACGACGGAGGTGTCGGCCTGGGAGGCGATCTCCACCTCCGACTGCCCGACGCCGACCGTCTCGACCAGGATCACGTCGCAGCCGGCCGCGTCGAGGACGCGGATCGCCTGGGGCGCCGCCCAGGCGAGGCCGCCCAGGTGGCCCCGGGTGGCCATCGAGCGGATGTAGACGCCCGGGTCGGAGGCGTGATCCGACATGCGGACGCGGTCACCGAGCAGGGCGCCGCCCGAGAAGGGGGACGACGGGTCGACGGCCAGGACGCCGACCCGCTTGCCCTGTTTGCGATAGGCACTGACGAGCGCCGACGTGGAAGTCGACTTGCCGACACCCGGTGAGCCCGTCAGACCCACCACATAGGCGTTCCCGGTCAGCGGGGCCAGCGCCGCCATGACCTCCCTGAGCTGCGGGGACGCCCCCTCCACAAGGGAGATCAGCCGGGCCACGGCCCGCGGCCGGCCTTCCCTGGCCAGGGCCACCAGAGAGGAGACGTCCTGCATCAAACAGCTCCGTTCACTTCAGCGACGTACAGAGAGAACTCAGGCCTTCGGTACCCGCACGATCAGCGCGTCACCCTGGCCGCCACCACCGCACAGCGCGGCCGCGCCGACACCGCCACCACGCCGCTTGAGCTCGAGCGCCAGGTGGAGCACGAGCCGGGCGCCGGACATGCCGATCGGGTGGCCCAGCGCGATGGCGCCGCCGTTGACGTTCACCTTTTCCGTGGACACGCCGAGGTCCTTCATTGACTGCACGGCGACCGCGGCGAAGGCCTCGTTGATCTCGATGAGGTCGAGGTCGGAGACCTCCAGGCCCTCCTTCTTGAGGGCGTGCAGGATGGCGTTGGACGGCTGGGACTGCAGGGAGCTGTCCGGCCCGGCCACATTGCCGTGCGCGCCGATCTCGGCGAGCCAGGTCAGGCCCAGCTCCTCGGCCTTCGCCTTGCTCATCACGACCACGGCGGCCGCACCGTCCGAGATCTGGGAGCTCGTGCCCGCCGTGATCGTGCCGTCCTTGGCGAACGCCGGGCGCAGCTTGCCCAGGGACTCCGCGGTGGTGTCGCCGCGGATGCCCTCGTCCTTGCTGAACAGCACCGGGTCGCCCTTGCGCTGCGGGATCTCGACGGGGGTGATCTCGGCCTCGAACAGGCCGTTCTTCTGCGCGGCGGCGGCCCGCTGGTGGGACAGGGCGGCGATCTCGTCCTGCTCGGGGCGGGCGATGCCGAGGCGGGTGTTGTGCTTCTCGGTGGACTCGCCCATCGGGATGTTCGCCCACGGGTCGGTCAGGCCGTCGTGGGCCATCGCGTCGAGCATCTCGATCGCGCCGTACTTGAAGCCCTCACGGGACTTCGGCAGCAGGTGCGGGGCGTTGGTCATGGACTCCTGGCCGCCCGCCACGACGATGTCGAACTCGCCGGCGCGGATCAGCTGGTCGGCCAGGGCGATGGCGTCGAGGCCGGAGAGACACACCTTGTTGATGGTGAGCGCCGGGACGTTCATCGGAATGCCGGCCTTGACGGCCGCCTGCCGGGCCGGGATCTGGCCGGCGCCGGCCTGGAGCACCTGGCCCATGATCACGTACTGCACCTGGTCGCCGCCGATCCCCGCACGGTCGAGGGCGGCCTTGATCGCGAAGCCGCCCAGGTCGGCCCCGGAGAAGGACTTGAGGGAGCCCAGAAGTCGTCCCATGGGCGTGCGCGCGCCCGCGACGATCACAGAGCTGGTCGTTCCAGAAGGCATGAGCTGCGATCCCCTTACCGGCCTGCACAGCCGAGGAGTGAACGAGGGTTTACTTCGAATGTACTGATGGCACTCCGTGCCGTCATCGGGCCGTCGGTGTGATCGCGCGCACGTTGCGTAACCACGCGAGGAGCGCTGCACTGATTCCATGCTGACGCGAATCGACCACATCGGGATCGCCTGCCACGACCTCGACGCGACCGTCGAGTTCTACCAGTCCACCTACGGCTTCGAGGTGTTCCACACCGAGGTCAACGAGGAGCAGGGCGTGCGCGAGGCCATGCTCAAGATCAACGAGACCTCGGACGGCGGCGCCTCCTACCTCCAACTGCTGGAGCCGACCCGCGAGGACTCCGCGGTCGGCAAGTGGCTGGCCAAGAACGGGGAGGGCGTCCACCACATCGCCTTCGGCACGGCGGACGTCGACGCCGACTCCGAGGAGATCCGGGGCAAGGGCGTACGCGTGCTGTACGACGAGCCCCGACGCGGTTCCATGGGGTCGCGGATCACCTTCCTGCACCCCAAGGATTGCCATGGCGTCCTCACGGAACTGGTCACTTCGGCCCCTGTTGAGTCGCCCGAGCACTGACCCCCGTACATAAGGGCCGGTAGGGTTGGGGGCGGTCGTCCCCGAAAGCGGGGGGCGGCCGTGCCGGGGTCCGGGTTTCGGGGGACGAGCGTCGGGGCAGCAGCCCGTGCTCCGCCGTTGATCTGACACCATTCCCCGGGGGCCCCGTTCGGCGGATGGACGGAGCTCGCAGGAGAAGCTGACCAGGGGACGGATGGGACCGCGCAGTGCGGGGCTACGAGAGCCAGGAGCGAGAGCCGGCGGCTGACGTCGACCACCTCTCTCGGTTCGAGGCCGAGATGAAGCGGCTGAGGACCGAGCGGGAAAAGGCGATCCAGCACGCCGAGGACCTCGGCTACCAGGTCGAGGTGCTGCGCGCCAAGCTGCACGAGGCGCGCCGCACCCTGATGACCCGGCCCGCCTTCGACGGCGGTGACATCGGCTATCAGGCCGAGCAGTTGCTCCGCAATGCCCAGATGCAGGCCGACCAGCTGCGCCAGGACGCCGAGCGGATGGCCACGGAGGCCCGCGCGCAGACCCAGCGCATCCTGCAGGAGCACGCCGAGCAGGCCGCCCGGCTCCAGGCGGAGCTGCACCAGGAGGCGGTGACCCGGCGCCAGCAGCTCGACCAGGAGCTGGCCGAGCGCCGCGCCACCGTCGAATCGCACGTCAACGAGAACGTGGCCTGGGCGGAGCAGCTGCGCGCCCGCACCGAGCAGCAGGCCCGCCGGCTGCTGGACGAGTCCCGCGCCGAGGCCGACCAGGCGATGGCCGCCGCCCGTGCCGAGGCCGAGCGGCTGACCCGGGAGGCCCGCGAGCGGCTGCAGAACGACGCCGAGGAGGCCCGCGCCGAGGCCGAGCAGATCCTGCGCCGCGCCCGCACGGACGCCGAGCGGCTGCTGAACGCCGCCTCCACCCAGGCCCAGGAGGCCACCGACCACGCCGAGCAGCTGCGCACCAGCACGGCCAGCGAGTCGGACGCCGCCCGCCGGCAGGCGGCCGAGCTGAGCCGGGCCGCCGAGGAGCGGATGACGGCGGCCGAGGAGGCGCTGCGCAAGGCGCAGGCCGAGGCCGAGAAGCTGGTCACGGAGGCCGAGCAGGCCGCCACCAAGACGCTGGCGAGCGCCGAGGCCGCGAACGAGACGCGGACGCGCACCGCGAAGGAGCAGGTCGCCCGGCTGGTCGAGGAGGCCACCAAGGAGGCCGAGCAGACCAGGTCCGAGGCCGAGCAGCTGGTCGCGGACGCCCGCGCCGAGGCCGAGAAGATCGTCGCCGAGGCGTCCGAGAAGGCCCGCACGCTCACCGCCGAGGAGAGCGCCACCCAGCTGTCCAAGGCGGCCAAGACCGCCGAGGACGTGCTCAACAAGGCGTCCGAGGAGGCCAAGCGGACCACCAAGGCCGCCGCCGAGGAGGCCGAGCGGATCCGCACCGAGGCGGAGGCCGAGGCGGACCGGCTGCGCGCCGAGGCGCACGACATCGCCGAGCAGCTCAAGGGCGCGGCGAAGGACGACACCAAGGAGTACCGCGCCAAGACGGTCGAGCTGCAGGAGGAGGCGCGCCGCCTGCGCGGCGAGGCCGAGCAGCTGCGCGCCGACGCGGTCGCCGAGGGCGAGTCGATCCGCGCGGAGGCCCGCCGGGAGGCGGTCGCGCAGATCGAGGAGGCGGCCAGGTCCGCCGAGGAGCTGCTGGCCAAGGCGAAGGCGGACGCCGACGAGCTGCGGCAGACCGCGACCACCGACAGCGAGAAGGTCCGCACCGAGGCCATCGAGCGGGCCACCGGCCTGCGCCGGCAGGCCGAGGAGACCCTGGACCGCGCCCGCAAGGAGGCCGAGCGGCTGCGCGCCGAGGCCGAGGAGCAGGCCGAGACGGCCCGGGCGGACGCCGAGACCGCCGCGCGCGAACTGCGCGAGGAGACCGAGCGCGCCGTCGAGGCCCGCCGCGCCGAGGCCGCCGAGGAGCTGACGCGGCTGCAGACCGAGGCGCAGGAGCGGCTCGCGTCGGCCGAACAGGCACTGATCGACGCCCGTGAGGACGCCGCCCGGATCCGCCGCGAGGCCGGCGAGGAGACCGAGCGGCTGCGCGCCGAGGCGGCGGAACGCATCCGCAGCCTCCAGGAGCAGGCCGAGGCCGAGGCCGACCGGCTGCGCACCGAGGCCGCGTCCGACGCGTCCGCCTCCCGTGCCGAGGGCGAGGCCGTCGCCGTACGGCTGCGTTCCGAGGCCGCCGCCGAGGCCGAGCGGCTGAAGGCGGAGGCGCAGGACACCGCCGACCGGGTGCGCGCGGAGGCGCAGGCCGCCGCCGAGCGGCTGGGCACGGAGGCGTCCGAGACGCTGGCCGCCGCGCAGGAGGAGGCGGTCCGGCGCCGCCGCGAGGCCGAGGAGACCCTCGGTGCCGCGCGGGCCGAGGCCGACCAGGAGCGTGAGCGGGCCCGCGAGCAGAGCGAGGAACTGCTGGCCTCCGCCCGCAAGCGGGTGGAGGAGGCGCAGACCGAGGCGGTCCGGCTGGTCGAGGAGGCCGACCGGCGCGCCACCGAGATGGTCTCCGCCGCCGAGCAGCACGCCCAGCAGGTGCGGGACTCCGTCGTCGGCCTGCACGAGCAGGCGCAGGAGGAGATCACCGGCCTGCGTTCGGCCGCCGAGCACGCGGCGGACCGTACGCGGCGGGAGGCCGAGGAGGAGGCGGACCGGGTCCGTGCCGACGCCTACGCCGAGCGGGAGCGGGCGAGCGAGGACTCCTCACGGATCCGCCGCGAGGCGAACGAGGAGGCGGAGGCCGCCAAGGCGCTGGCCGAGCGTACGGTCGCGGAGGCGATCGCCGAGGCCGAGCGGCTGCGCGCGGACACCTCCGAGTACGCCCAGCGGGTGCGCACGGAGGCCTCGGACGCGCTGGCCGAGGCGGACCAGGCGGCCGCCCGTACCCGGGCGGACGCCCGCGAGGACGCCAACCGGATCCGTTCGGACGCGGCGACCCAGGCGGACACCCTCATCACCGAGGCCCGTAACGAGGCCGAGCGGCTGCAGACCGAGACGATCGCGGAGGCCGAGCGGCTGCAGTCGGAGACGGTCGCCGAGGCGGACCGGGTGCGCGCGGAGGCCCTGGCGGCCGCCGAGCAGCTCATCGGGGAGGCCACCGGCGAGGCCGAGCGGCTGCGCGCCGAGGCCGCCGACACCGTCGGATCGGCCCAGCAGCACGCCGAGCGGGTGCGGGCGGACGCCGAGCGGCTCAAGGCGGAGGCGGAGGCCGAGGCCGAGCGGCTCGTCGGCTCCGCGCGCGAGGAGGCCGAGCGGACGCTGGACGAAGCCCGCAAGGACGCCAACAAGCGGCGCTCGGAGGCGGCCGAGCAGGTCGACACGCTCATCACCGAGACCACGGCCGAGGTCGACAAGCTGCTCGGCGAGGCGCAGGAGCAGGCGCTGAAGACCACCGCGGACGCCGAGTCGCAGGCCGACACGATGGTCGGCGCGGCCCGCAGCGAGGCCGAGCGGATCGTCTCCGAGGCGACCGTCGAGGGCAACTCCCTGGTGGAGAAGTCCCGTACGGACGCCGACGAACTGCTGGTCGGTGCCCGCCGGGACGCGACCGCGATCAGGGAGCGCGCGGAGGAGCTGCGCGACCGCATCACCGCCGAGATCGAGGAACTGCACGAGCGGGCCCGCCGCGAGGCCGCCGAGACCATGAAGTCGACCGGCGACCGCTGCGACGCGCTGATCAAGGCCGCCGAGGAGCAGCTGGAGAAGGCGGAGGCGAAGGCCAAGGAGCTGGTGTCGGAGGCGAACTCCGAGGCGGGCAAGGTGCGCATCGCCGCGGTCAAGAAGGCGGAGGGGCTGCTCAAGGAGGCCGAGCAGAAGAAGGCCAGCCTCGTCAAGGAGGCCGAGGAGCTCAAGGCCGAGGCGATCCGCGAGGCCCGGCGCACGGTCGAGGAGGGCAAGCGGGAGCTGGAGATCCTGGTGCGCCGGCGCGAGGACATCAACGCCGAGATCTCCCGGGTCCAGGACGTCCTGGAGGCGCTGGAGTCCTTCGAGGCCCCGGCTGCGGGCAAGGACGGCGGTGTCAAGGCCGGCGCGACGGTGGGCGCCCCCCGATCGGGTGGCAAGCCGTCAGACGGCTAGTGTGAGCGAGGCGTTCCGGTATCGTCTGGGGGCTTTGCCCGACTCCTTGGCAAGCGGTCCGCCGGGCAGCCACTCAAAAGAGGTCCCATTCTCCAGATCAAAACCGTATCCGCTCGATGACACACCGCTTCGGCCCCTAGGATTCCCCTTATCACCTCACCGGTCTCATTGACAGGAACCCCATGAGCGACACTTCCCCCTACGGCTTCGAGCTTGTGCGGCGTGGGTACGACCGCGCTCAGGTGGACGAACGTATCTCCAAGCTCGTCTCCGACCGTGACAGCGCTCTCGCCCGCATCACCGCCCTGGAGAAGCGCATCGAGGAGCTGCACCTCGAAACGCAGAACGCCCAGGCCCAGGTCACCGACGCCGAGCCGTCGTACGCGGGTCTCGGCGCGCGGGTCGAGAAGATCCTGCGGCTGGCCGAGGAAGAGGCCAAGGAACTGCGTGAGGAGGCCCGGCGGGCGGCCGAACAGCACCGCGACCTCGCCGAGTCGGCGGCCCAGCAGGTCCGCAACGACGCCGAGGCGTACGCCGCGGAGCGCAAGTCCAAGGCCGAGGACGAGGGCGTCCGGATCGTCGAGAAGTCGAAGGCCGACGCCGCCCAGCTGCGCGCCGAGGCGCAGAAGGACGCGCAGTCCAAGCGCGAGGAGGCGGACGCCCTCTTCGAGGAGACCCGCGCCAAGGCCGCGCAGGCCGCCGCCGACTTCGAGACGAACCTCGCCAAGCGCCGCGAGCAGTCCGAGCGCGACCTGGCCTCGCGTCAGCAGAAGGCCGAGAAGCGGCTGGCGGAGATCGAGCACCGCGCCGAGCAGCTGCGCCTGGAGGCCGAGAAGCTGCGCACGGACGCCGAGCGCCGCGCCCGCCAGACGGTGGAGACGGCCCAGCGCCAGGCCGAGGACATCGTGGCCGACGCCAATGCCAAGGCGGACCGCATCCGTTCGGAATCCGAGCGCGAGCTGGCGGCGCTCACCAACCGTCGCGACAGCATCAACGCCCAGCTGACGAACGTCCGCGAGATGCTCGCCACGCTGACCGGCGCGGCGGTGGCCGCCGCCGGCGCGCCGGGGGACGAAGAGCCCATTTCTCGTGGGGTGCCGGCGCAGCAGTCCCGGTAACCGCGGTGGTGGGGGAACCGCGGGCCGGACGTGGCCGGCCGCGCGGTTCCCGCGCCCCTGCGGGCGCTTTCGGAGCCCTCGGCCTTCAGGTGGCAGGGGGCTTCGTGCCGTTTTAGCGTGACCGCATGATCGAGCTGGCGGGCCTGACCAAGCGGTACGGCGAGAAGGTGGCGGTGGACGGACTCACCTTCGCGGTCGGACCCGGCATCGTCACCGGCTTCCTCGGCCCCAACGGGGCGGGCAAGTCCACCACCATGCGGATGATCCTCGGGCTCGACCATCCCACCGCGGGCGACGTCCGTATCGACGGCCGGCACTACGCCCAGCTCAAGGACCCGCTGACGTACATCGGCGCGCTGCTGGACGCCAAGGCCGTGCACGGCGGGCGCAGTGCCTACAACCACCTGCTGTGTCTCGCGCAGAGCAACGGGATCCCGGAGACCCGGGTGGCTCAGGTGCTGGACACCGTCGGGCTCACCTCCGTGGCGCGGAAGAAGGCCAAGGGGTTCTCGTACGGCATGGGGCAGCGGCTCGGGATCGCCGCGGCGCTGCTCGGTGACCCGCGGATCCTGATGTTCGACGAGCCGGTGAACGGGCTGGACCCGGAGGGCATCCACTGGATCCGGAGCCTGATGAAATCGCTGGCCGCGCAGGGCCGCACGGTGTTCGTCTCCAGTCACCTGATGAGCGAGATGGCGCTGACCGCCGACCACCTGGTGGTCATCGGGCAGGGCCGGCTGCTCGCGGACACCTCCATGGCCGGCTTCATCCGGGAGAACGCGCGGTCGTACGTGCGGATCCGGTCCCCGGAGCGGGAGCGGCTGCTCGATGTGCTGCACGCGGACGGGACCACCGTCGTGGAGGCGGGCGGCGGCGCGCTGGAGGTGGACGGCGGCGAGGCGGAGCGGATCGGTGAGCTCGCGGCGCGGCACGGGATCGTGCTGCACGAGCTCAGCCCGCAGCAGGCCTCGCTGGAGGAGGCGTTCATGCGGCTGACGGCCCAGTCGGTGGAGTACCACGCGCATGCCGGCCCGGAGCCCGCCCCGCGGGACTGGGGCGCCGGCTGGAGGGGGCCCGGGCGATGACGGCCGTGCAGGTCATCCGGTCCGAGTGGACCAAGATCCGGTCGGTGGCATCCACGGTGTGGACGCTGTCGCTGGCCGTGGTCCTCACCATCGCCGTCGGCATGCTCATCTCCGCGCTGTCACGGAGCCAGTTCGACTCGATGCCGGTGCGGGACCGGCTGGCCTTCGATCCGACCTACGTCAGTTTCGCGGGCATGAGCCTGGGGCAGCTCGCCATGATCGTGTTCGGGGTGCTCGTCGTCTCGAACGAGTACAGCACCGGCATGATCCGGGTCTCGCTGGCCGCCGTGCCGCAGCGCGCCACCTTCCTGTTCAGCAAGATCGCGGTGGCCGGCGCGCTCGCCCTGCTGGTCGGCATGTGCACGAGCTTCGTCGCGTTCTTCCTCGGCCAGGCGATGCTCGGCCCCCACCGGGCGGGGATCGGTGACCCGGGAGTGCTGCGCGCGGTGCTCGGAGGGGGGCTGTACATGACGCTGATCGCTGTGTTCTCCATGGGCGTCGCCGCCATGCTGCGCTCGCCGATGCTCTCGCTCGGCATCCTGATGCCGTTCTTCTTCCTGGTCTCCAACATCCTCGGCAACGTGGACGCGACGAAGAAGATCGGCCGGTTCCTGCCGGACCAGGCGGGCAGCCGGATCATGCAGGTGGTGCCGGGAATCGGCGACGACAGGCCGTACGGGCCCTGGGGCGGGCTCGGGATCATGGTGCTGTGGGTGATCGCCGCGCTCGCGGGCGGTTACGCAGTGCTCAAGAGCCGGGACGCATAGCTTTACTTCCTCTTGGGCGGAACCGTCAGCGCCCCGATATCCTCCTAACCCTTACGGGGGCGTGTGCCCCGCTGTCCTGAACCTTTCGATGGGTGCGGAGCATGATCGAGGCTGTCGGCCTGACCAAGCGCTACGGCGACAAGACCGCCGTGTACAACCTTTCCTTCCAGGTGCGGCCGGGTGCCGTCACCGGCTTCCTCGGGCCGAACGGCTCCGGCAAGTCGACGACGATGCGGATGATCCTCGGACTGGACAACCCGACGTCCGGTTCGGTGAGCATCGGCGGCTACCCGTACCGCAAGCTGCCCAACGCCCCCCGCCAGGTCGGCGCGCTGCTCGACGCGAAGGCCGTGCACGGCGGCCGGAGCGCCCGCAACCACCTGCTGAGCCTCGCCCAGCTGTCGGGCATCCCGGCCCGGCGCGTGGACGAGGTGCTCGGGGTGGTCGGCCTGCAGGACGTGGCACGCAAGCGCTCCAAGGGCTTCTCGCTCGGCATGGGCCAGCGCCTCGGCATCGCCGCCGCGCTGCTCGGCGACCCGCAGGTGCTGCTGTTCGACGAGCCGGTCAACGGCCTCGACCCCGAGGGCATCCTCTGGGTCCGCAACCTGATGAAGGCGCTCGCGGCCGAGGGTCGTACGGTCTTCGTCTCCTCGCACCTGATGAGCGAGATGGCGCTGACCGCCGACCACCTCATCGTCATCGGGCGCGGCCAGCTGCTCGCCGACATGAGCGTGAAGGACTTCATCTCCGCCAACTCCGCCGACTTCGCCCGGGTGCGCACCCCGGACAGCGAACCCCACCTGCGCGAGAAGCTCAGCACCACACTCACCGAGGCGGGCGGCCATGTGCTGCCGGAGCAGGACGGCGCGCTGCGCGTGACCGGGCTGCCGCTGCCCCGGATCAGCGACCTGGCGCACGACGCGGGCGTCCGGCTGTGGGAGCTGTCGCCGCACCAGGCCTCGCTGGAGGAGGCGTACATGCGGATGACGCAGGGCGCCGTGGACTACCGCTCGACCGTCGACCAGAAGGCGGGCCTGCAGCAGCCGCTGCCGCCGGGCGCGCAGCCGCCCATGCCGGTGCCCGGCCAGGGCCAGCCCGGCTGGTACGCCCCGCCGCCGCCCCAGCAGGGCGGGCAGCCGTTCGCGATGCCGCAGGCGCCCGCGGGGCCGTACGGCGGCGCGCAGCAGGGCGCTTACGGCGCTCCCGGTGCCGGCGCCCCCAACCCGTACGCCCAGCAGGCCGCCCCGCAGCCCCCGCAGGCGCAGCCGGCCGTCCCGGCGCCGCAGGACCAGCCGCCGGCCCCGCCGGTCGCCTCCACGCCCGCGCCCGCCCCCGCCCCCGCCGACCTGACCAAGCCCGAGGACGCCCGATGAGCACCCACCAGCCCCCGATGCCGCAGGCCCCGGCCGCCGTGCCCGACTGGCAGGCGGCGCCCGGCGGGTCGTACCCCGGTTACACCTCGCCCATCCCGGTCGTGCGCACCCACCTCGGGCACGCGCTGGCCTCCGAGTGGACGAAGATCAAGTCGGTGCGGTCGACGATGTGGACGCTCGGCGTGTTCGTGCTGCTCGTCCTCGGCATCGGCCTGCTGTCCGGCTCAGTGGTCAGCTCCAACTCCGGGTCGGAGAGCCTGTCGGACCAGAACCCGCTCCAGTTCGGCTTCTTCGGCCTGCTCCTCGGCAGCATGTGCATCATCACGCTCGGCGTGCTGACCACGGCCTCGGAGTACGGCACCGGCATGATCCGCACGACGATGACCGCGTGCCCGAGCCGGGCCCGGGTGCTCGGCGCCAAGTCGATCGTGTTCTTCGTCGTCGCCTTCGTCGTCACCCTGGCCGCGTCCGGCTTCGTGGCGATGGTCCACGCCTCCATGCTGGACGGCGTGGGCGGCGCCCGTACGCCCTCCACGGACGACTGGCTCAAGGCAACCGTCGGCGTCAGCCTCTACATCGCCCTGCTCGGGCTGTTCTCGCTGCTCATCGGCTCGGTCATCCGGCACTCCGCGGGCGCCATCACCATCATGATCGGCGCGGTGCTGGCCCCGCTGGTGATCGCGCTGTTCATGGCCTCGCAGTCGCTGTCCAAGATCCGCGAATGGCTGCTGGAGTACTCCATCCCGAGCCAGATGAGCTGCTTCTACGACAACTCCCTCAGCAGCTCCGGCCCCACCGGCTGGGACCCGCTGTGGATCATGCTGGGCCTGACGGCCGCGGCGTTCGCCGGCGCCTGGGCGCTGCTGCAGAAGCGGGACGTCTGAGCCTGGACGTCCACCGAACACGGGCCTCCCGGGCGCCGCGGATCAACCGGTCCGCGTGCCGCCGACGGGAGGCCCTCGTGTCTCACCGCCGTACCCGACGACACCCCGAAAGGCGACGACAAGACCCTCAAGGCCGTCGACGACGCCGGCAACCCCCTCTACGGCAAGGACCCCGACCCGGCCGGGACCATCCAGCAGGAGTGGAACCGGGCGCTCGCCGAGCACGACGCCTTCCAGTGGATGCACGGCGGCCCCGCCACGAACGGCGGCGCCGGCGACGCACGCCTCTTCCTCTCCTCCGGCGGCTTCCCGCACACCGCCCCGCAGCCGGGTACGCCGGAGTACCGCATCGCGGTGGAGGACGTGAAGTCCCGGTTCCCGGCATGTGGTTGGCCCGCTCGACCCGGACGACGTGCTGGGCGACATCACCTCCACCGCGGCCGACGAGTGGCAACAGGAGGTCTCCTCCCAGGACGCCCAGCGCAACCAGATCCTGGACGCGAACAAGACCGCCGTCGACGCACTCACCAAGGGTGCGAAGGCGCTCAGCGAGATGCTGGGGCACTCCTGGATCGCCGACCACCTGACGCTCTGGCAGGACTACTGATCTCCGGCGGATCGGCTGGATCGGCGACAGCCCGACGGTCATCGAAGTGCACGCCTCGAAAGACAAGTGCCCTCGACGTCCAGGGCGGGAAGAAGGACAACGGCACGCCCGTCCAGGCCTACACCTGCAACGGCTCGGCAGCCCAGCAGTGGGTGCTCTACGACAGCGACGACAACCTGCTCCTGCGCAACGTCAACTCCATGAAGTGCCTCGATGTGCGGAGCGGCAACAACGCCAACGGCACGAAGAACCAGATCTGGTCATGCAACAACTCCCCCGCGCACGCTAGAACCTCGGCGCGTTACGGGACCGCGGCACCCTCGTGGTGCGGCGGTCCTTCGCGTTCCAGCAGGCCTTGTGCCAGTGGCGGCGGTCGTCGACGCCCGCGTGTTCCGGCCAGGCCACCACGTGCGGGACCCCGGAGGGGATCAACTGGTCGCAGCCCGGACAGCGGTAGGTCTTGCCCTCGGCGCTCGCCCCGGCGACATGGCGTACGCTCCACTCCTCGCCCTGCCAGGTCTCGGTCGACTGCCAGCCGCCGTACCGGCCGGCGCGGTCCTCCTCGGCGCTCCGGCCCGACGATCCGGCTGCCTTCGGTCGGTTGCGACGCGGGGACACGGGACACCTCTCGGGGCTATACAGAAAGCACGGGCTGCATCCAGCCTACGCGCCGCCGAGCGGGGTACGCGTACGGAACCAAACCGTACAAGTCCCCCTCCGGGACAGCGATTCTGCAGACAATCCGCAAATCTCTCCGCCAGGCCGTGTCCTGGGCACGTGTCGGACGGTTATGCCGGGTGGGGGAGCTCCGTGTCGGGGCCGAGGAAGCAGGAAGACGCGATGTACGTAGGAAGCTTTGTGCTGGGCGCCCAGTTCCCGGGCCAGGGTCCCGGGGAGGCCCTGCACCGGGCGGTCCGCTCGGCCGAGGTCGCCGAGGCGGCCGGCCTGGACGCCGTATGGCTGGCCGAGCACCACTTCGTGCCGTACGGCACATGCCCGTCCGCGGTCACCCTGGCCGCCTTACTGCTCGGCCGCACCCGCCGCATCCGCGTCGGCACAGCGGTCAGCGTACTGCCCACCGCTCACCCGGTCGCCCTCGGCGAACAGGCCGCGCTGCTGCACCTGACGAGCGGCGGACGGTTCACGCTGGGCGTGGGCCGCGGGGGGCCCTGGGTGGACCTGGAGGTGTTCGGCGCGGGCCTGGAGGCCTACGAACACGGGTTCCCGGAGTCGCTCGATCTGCTGCTGCGCTGGCTGCGCGAGCCGTCGGTGTCGGCGTCCGGCGAGCGGTACCGGTTCCGCGAGGTGCCGGTCGTGCCCCGCCCGTCGGAGGCGCTGACGGAGACCCCGGGACCCGAGGTCGTCGTCGCCTGCACCTCCCCGGCGAGCGTACGGCTGGCCGCCGAGCGCGGGCTGCCGATGCTGCTCGGCATGCACGTCGGGGACGAGGAAAAGGCCGAGATGGTCGCCCTGTGGCGGCGCTGTGCCCGCGCTGCCGGGCGGCCGGCCGAGGAGATCGCGGGCGCCGCGCACGTCTCGGCCGGGGTGTGCCAGCTCGCCGACCGGCGCACGGATGCGGCGGAGACCCTCATGAAGGCGATGCCGGGCTGGCTGAAGCACGGCCTGGAGGCGCATGTGACGGTCGACAACCGGCAGCGCGCCATGCGCGACCCGTACGCCTACACCGAACTGCTCTGCGGCCTGCACCCCGTAGGCACCCCGCGGCTGGCCGCCGACCGGCTCGCGGCCACCTCGGAGCGCACCGGCATCTCCCGCTTCGCCCTCCTCGTGGAGGGCTCGGGCGATCTCGCCGCGACGGAGGAGAACCTACGACGGCTGGGCGCCGAGGTGCTGCCCCAGCTGCGCTGAGCGCCCACCGACCCGTCGGCCGCCTGGAGGGCTTGCCGCCCCAGCACCGAATGCACCTCCCGCGGGTGGAGCGGCAAGCAAGCGGCTCACGTCCGTCGTCGTACCGGGGCTGCCCGTCAGCAGTCCCGAAACTCCGGCGACTGGTTCAGCAACTGGCTGCGTACCGACGTGAAGCGGGCCAGCGTCTCGTCCACCGAGGCGTCGAGCGGGAACACCGCCACCCGGTGGCAGTTCTGGAAGGCCAGCCGCACACCGAAGTGCCGCTGCAGGGCGCCGCGGATGGCGTCACTCGCGAGCGCACGCAGCAGCTGTCCGCGTGCCTGCTCGTCCGGCGGGGGCGTCTGGTTGTCGGCGAACGGTCCGCCGTCGACCTTCAGCTGGGCCACCAGGGAGCTGATCATCTCCCATGCGTAGGGCAGGGAGGTCCGGACGCAGTCGACGAATGCTGCTTCGTCGACCTCGCCTCGCTCGGCCTGTTCGAGTAGGGCCGGTGAGACGTCGAGCGACATGGGTTCTCCTCTCGCACCCCCGCGGAGCAGGGGTTGCCGGACAGATAAGGGAGTTCGCGATATCGAACACGCTCAGTACACATGCGGCGACCTCCCGTTTACTACGGTAGGCAACGGTCGGTGACCACACCAGCAGATTGCGTATATGGAACGGTCCCGTTACGGGCACAATCGGCCAGGGATGAACAAGAGTTTCCAGGGACAATTGGGACGATCGATCGGGAGCGGGGCGGGCGGATCGCGCGCACCGACGGGCGTCGAGTAGCGTTGCCGACCATGCGTCTCGTCATTGCCCGGTGCTCGGTCGACTACGCCGGCCGGCTCACCGCCCACCTGCCCTCGGCGCCCCGCCTGATCCTGGTCAAGGCGGACGGCAGCGTCTCCATCCACGCCGACGACCGGGCCTACAAGCCCCTCAACTGGATGTCGCCGCCCTGCACGCTGAAGGAGGGCGCGGGCGAGGACGAGGGCGTGTGGACGGTCGTCAACAAAGCGGGCGAGAAACTGATCATCACGATGGAGGAGATCCTCCACGACTCCTCGCACGAACTCGGCGTGGACCCCGGTCTGATCAAGGACGGCGTGGAAGCACACCTTCAGGAACTGCTCGCCGACCGCATCGAGACACTCGGCGACGGGTACACGCTGATCCGCCGCGAGTACATGACAGCGATCGGGCCGGTGGACATCCTGTGCCGGGACGCGGACGGCCGGACGGTCGCGGTCGAGATCAAGCGCCGGGGCGAGATCGACGGCGTGGAGCAACTCACCCGCTACCTGGAGCTGTTGAACCGCGACCCGCACCTGGCCCCGGTCCGCGGCGTGTTCGCCGCCCAGGAGATCAAGCCCCAGGCCCGCGTCCTCGCCACCGACCGCGGCATCAACTGCCAGATCCTCGACTACGACGCCCTGCGCGGCATCGAGGACGACAAGCTGCGCCTGTTCTGACGGGCTCCCCCGCCGCGCCGCTCCCCCGTGTCACATCACGGTGCCGGAGGACTGCGACGCGCTCTGCGAACCCGACGCGCTCCCCGACGTCTGCGGTGTCGTCGGGCCGCTCGCCGAGTCGGTAGTGGACGGGGTCGTGGTGCCCGTCGGGGTCGGAGTGGGCGTCGGTGTGGGCGTGCCGGTGGGGGGCGTCGAGGTCGGCGTGCCACTCGGGGAGGTCGACTTCGTCGGCGTCGGTGAACCCGGCTTGGTCGTGTGCGACTTGGACGGCGTCGGCGACGTGCCCCCGCCGCCCGTGCCCTTGGTGCCGCTCGGGCCGGCCGACGGCGTCGTGGCCGGCCGTGAGGACGTCGGGTCGTCCGTCGTGCCGTCGGGACCCGGGGCCGTGGGACGGGTGGCCGTCGGCAGCGAGCCGGAGCCCGTCCCCGGGTCCTTCTTCGGGTCCGCGCCGAGGCTGCCGTCGTCCGTGCCCTGGCTCGCCGACGGGTTGACGTCGACCTTGCTCGCCGGGTTCTTGTCGGCGTTCTCGTTGGACGTCATGCCGAGCGTCACGACCGTGCCGAGCACGGCGGCGAGCAGCGCCCCGGAGCCGACCGCCACCAGGTTGCGGCGGGCCAGCCGCCGGAAGGCCCCGCCACTCGACGTGGCGGCCGGGAGCCGCCGGGTGACCAGGGGGTCGCCGAGCGGCACGTACGGCGGCGGCGCCGACTCCTCGTGCCGTATCTCCGGCGGCTCCTCCCCCGCGGTCAGCGCGAACCCGGGCACCTCGCCCGAGCGGTCGGCGACCAGCGCGAGCGCCCGGCGCCCGGCGACGGTGCCCCGCTTGTCGGCGAGCGCGCCGCGCAGCCCGATGGACGCCTCCAGCTCGGCGCGGGCCCGGTCGAGCTGGCCCAGGCAGAGCGCGAGGACACCCAACTCGTGGTGGAAATAGGCTTGTTCGTGCACCTCACCGGCCAGCCGGGAGGCCTCCGTGCCGGAGCGCAGGGCCCGTTCCCAGGCACTCCAGTGCAGCCCGGCGGCGAACGCGGGCGCGGCCGTACGGGCGAGCCGCACCGCGCAGTTCGTCTCCCCTTCGGCGGACGGCGCCGTCTGCGGGACGATCGCGGCGATCGCGGCCAGGAGCGCGTCGGCCTCCGCGCACACCCGCTCGGGGGTGACCGACGGATGCCCGGCCCACCAGGCGTAGTGCTCGGCGGCGGTCTGCGCCTGCGCCTGGGCGTCGTCGGCGTAACCGGCGGCCTCCAGCTGGGTCTGCACCCCCGCCGCGAGGCGGTAGCGGGCGCCGACCGGGGAGACCAGCCCGCAGGCGGCCAGTTCACCGAGGGCGGCGTCGGCGTGGGTGTCGCCGATCAGCGCCGGCAGATGCGCCTGGTGCGGCACCTCACCGCCGAGGGCGACGGCGAAGCGCAGGGTGGCACGGGCGGAGGCGCTGAGCCGGGAGGCGAGCAGCGGGGCGGGTGCCGCGGCCTCGCCGAGCGAGGGCAGCGGTACGTCCTCCTCCAGCTCCGCCGGGGGCAGGTCCACCGGCGGCCGTACGTCCTCGAAGACGCCGTACTCGTCCACCGCCCCGGCGCCGGCCCGCAATGCGTCGCGCTGCCGGAGCAGGGCGCCCGCCTGGACGAACCGCAGCGGCAGCCCCTCGGACTCGAACCACAGGTCGCCCGCCCAGTTGGCCTCCTCCTCGGTGAGGACACGGCCGACCGTCCGCTCCAGGATCTCCACCCCGCCGGCGCGGTCCAGGCCGCTGAGGAAGACCTCCTCGACCGCGGACTCGGCGGAGGGCGCGGGCACCTCGGGGGTGGCGCCGATCAGGAACGCGCACTCCGGGGTGGCGTCCAGCAGCTCGTCGAGCGCGGCACCGCCGAACTCGATGTCGTCCAGGACGACGACCGCGCCGATCTCGCCGACGAGCGCGCGCAGTTCGTCCGGTTCCGGACGCTGGTCCGGGGCGTCGTGGACGGCGTGGAAGAGGTCGTGCAGGACGTCGGTGGTGGTGCGGTGGAAGCCGGTGAGCCGGACCACGCCGTCGGGGGCGAGGTCCAGGCAGTCCTCGGCGACGAGGTCGAGCAGAGCGGTGCGGCCGGACCCGCCGGGACCGGTGAGCCGGACCGAACGGCCGCGGGCCAGCAGCCGGACCAGGCGCTCGCGTTCGTCCTGGCGCTCCAGCAGGGAGACCGGCGGCTGGGCGGGGCCGGGCGGCACGGGCGGGCGGGCGGCCCGCTCGGCCTGGGCGCGCTCGGTCGCGGTGCGCTTGCGGGGCCGCTCCGGACGCAGGGCCGGCGGGCAGGGTTCTATCTCGCTGCCGTCGACGGGGTTGACGGTCAGCAGCAGGTCGCCGGAGAAGAGCTGCGCCGTGCGGGCGAGCGCGGGCGTACTCTGACCGAAGTCGGAAGTGAGGGATTCCCGGGGCGGACGGCGGCTGTGCGCCTGGCCGTGCTCCTCGGGTCCCGGGTTGATCGGGTCCATAGGTCCAAGCCCCCCAAAAGCGTCGTGTGCCCGTGATTCCGGCCCCTCCCGGCCTCGTCGCACACCGCGCTGTCGCTTCTGGTCCGGGCCCGCTCGGTCGAGGGTTGCGAGGTAGCGGGCGACCGAACCCTAAACCTTCGCTCAGTATCTCCGACAGGGCGGGGTGCCGTACGGTCCGAGACATCACAGTCCGGTGAGGATTGCCCCCCACGTGCGCTTCGGTGGCTGCGCCCGGGTCACCCCGTCGCCCCTTTCCCACCCGCTCGCCACGCCCGCGCCCGGCCGCCCGGCGGATCACACCCGGGGCAGCGACTCCACCCCGATGCCGCCCTCGATGGCGAGGATGCGGTGCAGCCGGGTGGCCACCAGCAGGCGCTGCATCTGCAGCGGGACACCGCGCAGCACCAGACGGCGACCGCAGCGGCCGGCCCGCCGATGGGCACCCATGATCACCCCGAGTCCGGTGGCGTCCCATGAGTCCAGTTCGGACAGGTCGAGCACCAGGTCGCCGACTCCGGTGTCGACGGCCGAGTGCAGGGCCGTACGGGCGTCCGCCGCGCTGCGGACGTCGAGGCGGCCCCCGACGACCAGCTCGGCATGGTCGCCCCTGATGTGCATATGCGCTCCCCGTTGAGTGCGGTTGGCGTACTCGGTGACGATGGTGACGATGCTGTGCACCGTCTGACTGCGTGAGTGCTGGTGCGGTTGCTGCTTGTAAGCGAACCGATACCGAATTCACCCCGGGGGGTGATGTTCCCGGGGTGAATGTCCGGCGTATGCGCGTACGGGTGGATCTCAGTACTTGTAGAAGCCCTGCCCGCTCTTGCGGCCGATGTCACCGGCGTCCACCATCCGGCGCATCAGCTCCGGCGGGGCGAACTTCTCGTCCTGGGACTCGGTGTAGATGTTGCCGGTGGCGTGCAGCAGGATGTCCACGCCGGTCAGGTCGGCGGTGGCGAGCGGGCCCATGGCGTGGCCGAAGCCCAGCTTGCAGGCGAGGTCGATGTCCTCGGCGGTGGCGACCCCGGACTCGTAGAGCTTGGTCGCCTCCACCACGAGGGCGGAGATGAGCCGGGTGGTCACGAAGCCGGCCACGTCGCGGTTGACGACGATGCAGGTCTTGCCGACGGACTCGGCGAACTCCCGCGCGGTGGCGAGGGTTTCGTCGCTGGTCTTGTAGCCGCGGACCAGCTCGACGAGCTGCATCATCGGCACCGGCGAGAAGAAGTGGACGCCCACGACCCGCTCGGGGTGCTCGGTGGCCGCCGCGATCTTGGTGATCGGGATGGCGGAGGTGTTGGAGGCGAGCACGGCGTCCGGGCGCACGATCTTGTCGAGCGCGCGGAAGATCTCGTGCTTGACCTCCAGCTTCTCGAAGACCGCCTCGACCACGACGTCGGCGTCGGCGGCGGCGTCCAGGTCGGTGGTCGCGGTGATGCGGGCCAGGGAGGCGTCGGCGTCGTGCGCCTCCATCTTCCCCTTGCTCACGAACTTGTCGTACGAGGCCTTGATGCCGTCGGTGCCACGCTTCAGCGCCTCGTCGGTGACGTCACGGAGAACGACGTCCCAGCCCGCCTGTGCGGCGACCTGAGCGATCCCGGACCCCATGAGACCGGCCCCGATGACAGCGAGCTTCCGTGCCACTGACGACTCCCTCGAATGCGCTCCAAGTCTGCTTCTCCGGCGGACCATAGCGGTCCGGAGGCGCTGTGTGAGCGGTTAGTAACGCGTGTCACGGTCTCAGAGGGTGAGACGCCGGTCACTTCTCGAATTTCTCCCGCTTTCGCGCCGGTTGGCGCTTCAGCCGGCCCGGCGGACGGCGTAGTTCAGGACGCGCTCGCCCAACAGGTCCTCGATGTCGTCGAGGAGGACGAGTACCTCTCGGGACACTTCGCGCGGTTCGCGGCCCTTGACCATCTCGCGCCCGATGACCGCGATGACCGTACTGTGGATCCACCCGATCTGACCCGCCATCAGGTTCGGCAGCTCGTCGCGCTCCGGTGCTCCGGTCTCCTCGCGCAGCGCCTGCTCCAGGTTGGCCTGGACCTCCTGGGCGAGGGCCCAGAGACGGGAGCGCAGGGCCGGGGCCTCCTCGACGACCTTCATGAAGGCGGCGTACCCGGACAGCAGGCCGACCCGCGGAGACACCGCCTCGACCTCCTCGCGAAGCTCCCGCAGGACCGCGGCGGCGGCGGACTCGCCCTCGGAACGGCCCCGGACCCAGCGGGCGAGGCGATCGACCATGCCGGCGGAGCGGTCGAAGAAGAGGTCTTCCTTGGCGGGGAAGTAGTTGTAGACGGTGTTGACCGAGACGTTGGCCGCGTCGGCGATCTCCGCGACCGTGACCGCGTCGAAGCCGCGCTCGACGAACAGCCCCGTGGCGACATCCGAGATGTACTGCCTGGTCTGCCGCTTCTTCCGCTCCCTGAGCCCCTCTGCCATGCCCGCATCCTAACTTCGCTGGAGCGCATGGAAACTTGGCTCCACTGAAAACTTGGGGACGTTGCAAAATTTCAGGAACTCTGTTTTTCTGGGCGCATGGCAGCAGTCATCAGCGCGGCGGGTCTCGCCCGCACTTTCCAGACCAAGGCCGGCCCCGTGGAGGCGGTGCGTGGCATCGACCTCGCCGCGCGGGAGGGCGAGATCCTCGGCTTCCTCGGGCCCAACGGCGCCGGCAAGACGACCACCCTGCGGATGCTCACCACCCTGCTGAAGCCGACCGGCGGCGCGGCCACCGTCGCCGGGCACGACCTGGCGACGGATCCGGTGGGGGTGCGCGCGGTGAGCGGGTACGTCGCCCAGTCCGGCGGGGTCGATCCGCAGACGAGCGTGCGGGAGGAGCTCGTCACCCAGGGGCGGATGTACCGCCTGGCGAAGAGCGAGGCAGTCGCGCGTGCGGAGGAGCTGGCGCGGGAACTGGGCCTCACCGAGTTCCTCGACCGCAAGGCCGGCGCGCTCTCCGGCGGGCAGCGGCGCCGGCTGGACATCGCGATGGCGCTCACGCACCGGCCGAAGGTGCTGTTCCTGGACGAACCGACGACCGGCCTGGACCCGGGCAGCCGCGCCGACCTGTGGGACCTGGTCCGGCGGCTGCGCGACGAGCACGGCACCACCGTCTTCCTGACCACCCATTACCTGGACGAGGCCGACGCCCTCGCCGACCGTCTGGTGATCGTCGACCGGGGCGCCGTCGCCGCCGAGGGCACGCCGAGCGCGCTGAAGCTGCGGCACGGCGGCTCGATCGACGCGACCCTCCAGGACACGTTCCTCGCCATCACCGGCCGCGGGCCCGCCCCGGCCGACCCCGCCCCCGTCGCCGTATAGGCCGTAGAGGACCCACACAGAGATGCTTCTTCACGACACCGCCCTCGTCTACGGCCGCTATCTGCGCCAGTCCCTCCGCTCCCGCTTCGCGCTGCTCTTCGGCGTGCTCACGCCCCTGCTCCATCTGCTCTTCTTCGGACCCCTGCTCACCCACCTCCCGCTCGGCGGCACCGGCAGCTCCTGGCAGGTGCTGGTCCCCGGACTGCTGCTCCAACTCGGCCTGTTCGGCGCGCTGTTCGCCGGGTTCACGGTGATCGTGGAGAAGGGGCAGGGAGTGGTGGAGCGGATGCGGGTGACGCCCGTCAGCCGGCTCGCCCTGCTCCTCGGCCGGGTGCTGCGTGACGCCACGGTCTTCGTCTTCCAGGCGGTGCTGCTGGTGCTGGCCGCGCTCGTGATGGGCCTGCGCGCACCGCTCGCCGGCGTGCTGATCGGCTTCGCGTTCGTCGCCCTGCTCACGCTCGCGCTGGCCTCGCTGTCGTACGCGCTCGGGATGAAGGTCCGCACCCCGCAGGAGTTCGGCCCGCTGATCAACATGGTGTCGATGCCGTCGATGCTGCTGTCCGGCCTGATGCTCCCGATGACCCTCGCGCCCGCGTGGCTGAACGTGCTGTCGCACTTCGTCCCGTTCCGCTATCTGGTGGACGCGGTGCGCGACGCGTACGTCGGCCACTACACCAGTGCGCACATGCTCCACGGAGTCCTCGTCGCCGTCGGCTTCGCGGCGCTGACCGTGACGGTGGGCACACGAGTGTTCCGGACGGCCGGGGCGTAACTACGCTGGCCGTATGGTCAATCTGACGCGCATCTACACCAGGACCGGCGACAAGGGCACCACCGCCCTCGGTGACATGAGCCGGGTCGCCAAGACCGACCTCCGGATCTCGGCCTACGCCGACGCCAACGAGGCCAACGCGGTGATCGGCACCGCGATCGCGCTGGGCGGCCTGGACGCGGAGGTCGTCAAGGTCCTCGTGCGCGTCCAGAACGACCTGTTCGACGTGGGCGCGGACCTGTCGACACCGGTGGTGGAGAACCCCGGGTTCCCGCCGCTGCGGGTGGAGCAGTTCTACATCGACAAGCTGGAGGCGGACTGCGACCGCTTCAACGAACAGCTGGAGAAGCTCCGCTCCTTCATCCTGCCCGGCGGCACCCCGGGCGCGGCCCTGCTGCACCAGGCCTGCACGGTCGTACGCCGGGCCGAGCGCTCCACCTGGGCGGCCCTGGAGGCCCACGGCGACACGATGAACCCGCTCACCGCGACCTATCTCAACCGGCTGTCCGACCTGCTGTTCATTCTGGCGCGGGTGGCGAACAAGGAGGTCGGGGACGTGCTGTGGGTGCCTGGTGGGGAGCGCTGAGCGGCCCCCACCGGGCACCCCGTCCGGTCAGCGGTCGGCGCCGCTCGCCGCGTCCCGGTCGGCCGCGGCGGCCGCGGACTCGGCCGCGTCCACCTTCTTCTGCATCTGCGCGTATCCGGAGGGCGTGCCGGAGGCCGGCGGTGCCTTCGGGGACGCCGCGTCGTGGTGGGCGCAGCCCGCGGTGAGCGCCACCAGCAGGGCGACCGCGGGCAGGGCCAGCGCCCGCGCCGCGGCCCGCCGTGCCCGCATCAGCTCGCCGCCTTCCCGCCGGAGTTGTCCTGGCACCAGGTCCGGACGTCGTTCAGGTCCTTCTGGCGCTGCTTCAGGTTGGTGACCAGGGACTCGCGGAAGTCCAGCCGGTCCTTGAGGTAGGTGGCGATCTGGGTGTGGCCCGCCTTCTCGGCGTTCTCCACGCGCTGCTGCAGGCGGGCGATCGAGCCACGGGTGCCGGGCCCGGCGTCCAGCCGCTTCAGGGCCCGCTGGATCCGGCGGTCGATCTTCGGTACCCGCTTGCACAGCGCGTGCGCGCCGTCACCGGTGGGCCCGTGCGCGGGCGTGCTGTCGGCCGAGGCCACTCCGGTGGTGCCCGCGAGTACTGCCGCCACGGCACATCCGGCGAGCAGGGTGCGCGTACGTCGACGTGCGTTCATCGGTGTCTCCGTTCCCTTCCCGGACGAGCCGGTCGTCCGTCCGTCGCGACGGAGGCTAGGCAGGGTCTTTGGGGAAACTCTGTGACCGGTTTGCCCCGACCGTGCCGATCAGCCAGTCCCGTCGGCCGGGCAGGGCGCCGCCGTCCCGGGGCAGCCGTACCTCGAAGCGCGCGCCGGTGCCGTCCGGGCCGTCGGTCACGGTGACGCTCCCCCGGTGCAGTGCCGCCTGCTGGGCGACCAGGGTGAGGCCGAGCCCGGAGCCGGCGCTGTCCGGGCCGCACCGGAAGCGTTCGAAGACCCGGGCGCGGGCGTCGGCCGGTACGCCGGGCCCGTGGTCGTCGACCGTGATGACGACCTGCCCGGCGCTGCCGGTCACACCGACCCGCACCCGTGCCCGGCCCTCGGCGTCGCGGCCGTGGGCGAGGGCGTTGCCGAGCAGGTTGTCCAGCAGCAGCCGCAGTCCGGGTTCCCAGCCGTGCACGGTCAGTCCGGGTGCGGCGTCGAGGGTGAGATCGGCGTCCGGGGCGCGGCGCCGGGCCTCGGCCACGGCGGCGTCGGCGAGGTCGGACGGGTCGACCGGCCGGAACGCCTCCGCCTCCACCAGGTCCGCCCTCCCCAGGTCCCGCAGCATCACCAACAGGCCGAGCAGCCGGGCGTGTTCGCGGTGCAGGTCGGCCAGGACCTCGGCGCGCTCGGGCACCGGCAGGTCGGGGTGCTCGGTGAGGATGTCGAGGTTGGTGCCCATGCTCATCAGCGGGGTACGCAGTTCGTGTGCGGCCGCCGAGGAGAAGGAGCGGGCGGTGTCCAGGGCCTGGCCGGTGCGGGCGGCCTGTTCGTCGTAGCGGGCGAGGACGGTGCGCAGGGTGGCGGCCAGTTCGTCGGCCTCGCGTATCCCGGTGCGCTCCTCGGGCAGCCGGGTCGTGCTGGTGCGCGGGTCGAGGCCGGCG
Organism: Streptomyces sp. NPDC048191; assembly: GCF_040652655.1. NCBI lineage: Bacteria > Bacillati > Actinomycetota > Actinomycetes > Kitasatosporales > Streptomycetaceae > Streptomyces > Streptomyces sp. NPDC048191. The sequence goes on along the minus strand of NZ_JBEZMO010000007.1, from coordinate 292,515 downwards.
GTGCGGCGGGTGAGGCGGGTGAGGGGCGCGCTCGCCCGGGCGGCCAGGCCCCAGGCGAGCAGACCGGACAGGGGCGCCGCGAGCAGGGCGGTGAGGACCACCCGGTCGCGGACGAGCCGGACCTGGGTGCGGTCGGCGGTGTCCGGTGAGAAGAGCCACAGCGTGCCGGAGGCGGTGGCGGTCCGGACCGGCCGGGCCAGGGCCCGCCAACCGCGTCCGCCGACACGGACGGTGGCGAAGCCCGAGGACCGGTCGGGCAGGGTCACGGCGCCCGCGGGCTGGGGGCCGCCGCTGAAAGTGGTGTCCGTGCCGACGAGCCGTACGCCGACGTCGAGGGCGGAGCTGAACAGCTGCCGCTCCCGGGTGTCGGCGGCCTTCGGGCGGCCGCCCGCCGAGGCCCGCAGCAGCGCCCGTGCCTCGGGCGCGAGGGCCACCGCGCGTTGCCGTAGCTGCTGGTCCTCGGCCTGGTACAGGTCCCGCGCGACCAGGGCCAGCAGCAGCCCGCCGGCGGCCAGCACCAGCAGCGGGACGGTGCAGCCGACGGCGAGCGCGATCCGGGTGGAGAGCCTCACGGTGTGTCCCGCGGTTCCCTGAGCACGAAGCCGACGCCCCGGACCGTGTGGACCAGCCTGCCGCCCCCGTCCGCCTCCAGCTTGCGCCGCAGATAGCTGACGAAGGTGTCGACGGCGTCGGTGCGCACGTCGAAGTCGTAGCCCCACACCCTCTCCAGCAGCTGGTCGCGGGTGAGGACCAGGCCGGCGTTGCGGGCGAGGACCTCCAGGAGTTCGAACTCGCGCCGGGTGAGGTCGAGCGGCCTGCCGTCCCGCTCCGCGGTGCGCGCGTCCGGGTCGATCACCAGTCCCGCGACCCGCAGCGGCGCGGGGCCGGCCGGCGGGCGGCGGCGCAGCAGGGCGCGCAGCCGCAGCACCAGTTCCTGCAGGGCGAACGGCTTGACCAGGTAGTCGTCGCCGCCCGCCTGGAGCCCGGCGATCCGGTCGGCGGTCTCGTCCAGCGCGGAGAGCATCAGGACGGGCAGGTCGCGGCCCTCCTCGCGCAGCCGGGTGCACACCTCGATGCCGCTCATGCCGGGCATCGACACGTCGAGCACCAGCACGTCGGGGGGCGCGTCCCGGAGCGCCGCCAGTGCCGCGGGGCCGTCGGCGGCGGTCCGCACCGCGAAGCCGCTCAGTCTGAGTCCGCGCTCCAGCGACCGCCGGATCGCCGCGTCGTCGTCGACGACCAGTACCGCCCCGCTGCCCGCCGTGTCCGTCATACGCCCTCCTCGTCGCCGGGTCAGCGTACGACCCCGCACCGGGCGGGCGGCACGGCGGGCAAGGCGCTTTCCCGGGCCGGGGCGGCGGGGCGGCTCAGGGGCGCCGGTGGGCCTCGCGGGGGCGGTGGCCGCCGGGCTCCCGCTTCGGGAACACCGTGTAACCGGCGGCGATGACCACGTTGACGGCGAGGACCAGGAGCAGCCTCAGCTGCCAGGCCCGCAGCGGATCGGTGTCGCGGCTGCCGCCGACGTACCAGGCGGCGGCCTGGAGCAGCGCGAGACCGACCGCGCAGGCGAGGATCCAGCGGCCCGCCACCTTCCACTCGTGGACGGCGCGGGCCGTGCCGTACTTCGGGGGCCCGGCCGGGCGCGGGCCGCCGGAGAAGCGGTGGGCCACCCAGGCGTCCGCCCACTTGATGGTGGGGGGGCCGAGGCCGACCGTGAAGCCGATGTAGACGGCGGCCAGTCCGTGCCGCCAGTCGGGTGCGGCTCCGTTCTTGAGGTCGATCGCGGTCACGGCGAGGAGCACCAGCTCCAGCAGGGGCTCGCACAGCAGCAACACCACACTCGTGCGCCGCCGTTTCAGCAGGTAGCGCACGGACAGTCCGGCCGCCAGCAGCACCCAGAACGCCACTTCACAGGCGATGACCAGTGCGACGATCACGGTTCGCTCCCCTCGCTCACCCTCCCAGGCTCCCGTCGCCCGGGACGCGGATCGTCGTCGGCGGGGGCGAACCCGGCGTAAGCGAAAGTTGCAGTCCCGGACCGTGCCCGGGGACCACGCGGGCGGGCCGGGGGCCGTGTTGGATGGGGACATGACCTTCGCCCTCCCCCGCCCGCACCGCGACGACGTGCGCATCGCCGTGGGCGGGCTGTTCGGCGGGGTGTTGCTGTGGCTGTTCGGGATCCATCCGCGGGTGCCCTCGGACCCGCTCGTGCAGTGGGCGGCGCCCTGGGCGCCGTTGGTGCCGCTGGCGGTGACGGTCGCGTGCGAGCCGCTGCGCCGCACCCGGCCGCGCGTCGGTCTGCTGGTCGGCACGCTCGCCCTGACCCTGGACACGGTGACGCTGGGAAGCGTCGTCACGATCGTGCTGTACACCGACCTGATGTACGCGGCCGTCCTGTACGGCACCCCGTCCTCCGCCCGCCGCATCCCCTGGATCACCAGTCTTTTGACGGTGCTGGGCGGGGTCGTACCGGCCGCCCTCTGGCGCGATCCGCAGGCGCTGCTGATCGGTGTGGGCGTCGGTGTGGTGGCGTTCGCGCCGGCCGCGACCGGCTGGGTGGTGCGCAGTCACCGTGACGCCGCCGAGGCCGCCCGGCTGCGCGCCGAACAGACCGCGCTGCTCGCGGAGATGGACCGGGCCCAGGCGGTCACGGCCGAACGGGCGCGGATGGCCCGGGAGTTGCACGACATGGTGGCGGGCCACCTGTCCGCGATCGCCATCCACTCCACGGCCGCGCTGTCCCTGGACGATCCGCGGACCTCCCGGGACGCGCTGAGTGTGATCCGGGAGAACAGCGTGGCGGGGCTGGCCGAGATGCGGCGGCTGATCGGCATCCTGCGCGACAGCAGCGGTGACCTGGAGCCGTCCGCCACGCCGACGCTCGACGGCCTGGCCGCCCTGGTCGAGGGCGCCCGCGCCGCCGGTCTGGACGTCCGGATCGACGCGGGGCACGGCCGGGTGCCGGCGCCGGTGGAACTGGCCGCCTACCGGATCGTGCAGGAGTCGCTGACCAACGCGCTCAAGCACGCGGCGCCGGGGCCCGTCCGGGTCGCCCTGCGGCAGGCCGACGGCGCCCTGCGGGTGACGGTCACCAGCCCCTACCGGCCCGGAGACACCCCGCGTGCCCCGGGCTCGGGCTCCGGTCTCACCGGGATGCGGGAGCGGGCGACGCTACTCGGCGGCGGCTTCGCGGCCGGGCCCGAGGCCGGCGTGTGGACCGTACGCGCCAGTCTTCCGCTCACCGAAGGAGCCCCCGCGTGAACCGGCCCATCCAGGTGCTCGTCGCCGAGGACCAGTCCGCCGTCCGCGCCGGGCTCGTCCTGATCCTGCGCAGCGCGCCGGACATCGAGGTGGCCGGGGAGGCGGCGGACGGCGAGCGGGCGGTGGAGCTGGCCCGGGAACTGCGGCCGGACCTGGTGCTGATGGACGTGCAGATGCCGCGCCTTGACGGGGTGTCGGCGACCCGGCAGATCGTCGCGGAGCGCCTCGCGGACGTCCTCGTACTGACCACCTTCGATCTGGACGAGTACGTCTTCGGGGCGCTGCGGGCGGGGGCGGCCGGGTTTCTGCTGAAGAACACCGAGGCGCGGGATCTGCTGGAGGCGGTCAGGACGGTGGCGCGCGGGGAGGGGATCGTCGCGCCGGCCGTGACCCGGCGGCTGATCGCCGAGTTCGCGGCCGGTCCAGTGCGGACGACGAAGGCCGATCCGGCCGTGCTGGAGGGCCTGACCCGGCGCGAGCGGGAGGTGCTGTCCTGTGTCGGCCAGGGCCTGTCCAACGCCGAGATCGCCGAGCGGCTGCGGATGGCGGAGGGCACGGTGAAGACGCACGTCAGCCGACTGCTGGCCAAGCTGGGGCTGCGCAGCCGGGTCCAAGCGGCCGTCCTGGCAAAGGAGTTGGGTATCTAGCGGCCCGCGAGCAAATTGGTCCAGACCTATTGACCCGTGGTCCAGACCTTTCTACTCTCGCAGCACCGTGGGCGTGGAGGCTCAGTCATGCCCACGACACCCCACTCATATTCCTCCCTACCGAGGAGGCGCACCATGCGCTTCAGACACAGAGCCGCGGCAGGATTCGCGACCCTGCTGCTCCCCCTGGCCGGCCTCGTCGGACTCGCGAGCCCGGCCCAGGCCGCGACGAACGCGACGGCGAGCTTCACCAAGACCAGCGACTGGGGAACCGGCTTCGGCGGCCAGTGGACCATCAAGAACACCGGCAGTTCCAGCATCAGTTCCTGGACCGTCGAGTGGGACTTCCCCTCCGGCACGTCCGTCACCTCCGCCTGGGACGCGGACGTCACCAGCTCGGGCAACCACTGGACCGCCAAGAACAAGTCCTACAACGGCACCCTCGCCCCCGGCGCCTCGGTCTCCTTCGGCTTCAACGGCTCGGGCCCCGGCTCCCCGTCCAACTGCAAGCTGAACGGCGACAGTTGTGACGGTACGACGACTCCCGGCGACGCCGCTCCGAGCGCCCCCGGCACGCCCACCGCCTCCGGCATCACCGACACCTCGGCCAAGCTCTCCTGGAGCGCGGCCACCGACGACAAGGGCGTCAAGAACTACGACGTCCTGCGCGACGGCAAGGTGGTCGGCACCGTGACCACCACGTCGTACACGGACAGCGGCCTGACCGCCGGCACCGACTACTCCTACACCGTGCAGGCCCGGGACACCGCCGACCAGACCGGCCCGGTCAGCGGCGCGGTCAAGGTGCACACCACCGGCGGCACCACCACTCCCCCGACCACCGGCGACAAGGTCAGGCTCGGCTACTTCACCGAGTGGGGCATCTACGGCCGCAACTACAACGTCAAGAACCTCGTGACCTCCGGCTCGGCGGCGAAGATCACCCACATCAACTACGCCTTCGGCAACGTGACGAACGGCCAGTGCGCCATCGGCGACTCCTACGCCGACTACGACAAGGCCTTCACCGCCGACCAGTCGGTCAGCGGCGTCGCCGACACCTGGGACCAGCCGCTGCGCGGCAACTTCAACCAGCTGCGCGAGCTGAAGGCCAAGTACCCGAACCTCAAGGTGCTGTGGTCCTTCGGCGGCTGGACCTGGTCCGGCGGCTTCGCCCAGGCGGCCGCCAACCCGGCCGCGTTCGCCCAGTCCTGCTACAACCTGGTCGAGGACCCGCGCTGGGCCGACGTCTTCGACGGCATCGACATCGACTGGGAGTACCCGAACGCCTGCGGCCTGTCCTGCGACACCAGCGGGGCCGCGGCCTTCAAGAACGTGATGGCCGCGCTGCGCGCCAAGTTCGGCTCGAGCAAGCTGGTCACGGCCGCGGTCACCGCCGACGGCTCCTCCGGCGGCAAGATCGAGGCCGCGGACTACGCGGGCGCCGCGAGCTCCGTCGACTGGTACAACGTGATGTCGTACGACTTCTTCGGTGCCTGGGACGCCCAGGGCCCGACCGCCCCGCACTCCCCGCTCACCTCGTACTCCGGCATCCCGAAGGCGGGCTTCACCACCGCCGACGCGATCGCCAAGTACAAGTCCCTCGGCGTCCCCGCGTCCAAGCTGCTCATCGGCATCGGTTTCTACGGCCGCGGCTGGACCGGCGTCACCCAGGACGCCCCGGGCGGTACGGCCACGGGCCCGGCGGCCGGCACCTACGAGCAGGGCATCGAGGACTACAAGGTGCTCAAGACGTCTTGCCCGGTCACCGGCACGATCGCCGGCACGGCCTACGCGCACTGCGGCAGCAACTGGTGGTCCTACGACACCCCGTCGACCATCGCCGGCAAGATGAGCTGGGCCAAGTCCCAGGGCCTCGGCGGCGCCTTCTTCTGGGAGTTCAGCGGCGACACCAGCAACGGTGAGCTGGTGAACGCCATCAGCAGCAACCTGTAGGAACGAACTGCACCACACACACATTCACCCTTCCTCGGACTACGTCCGGGGGAGGGTGAATGTGGCTACGCCACATTCACCCTCTGACCGGGCGGGGCTGCCTCCAGCCACGCGAGGAATCCGGTCAGCGCGTCTTCGCTCATGGCGAGTTCGAGGCGCGTACCCCGATGGGTACAGGCGAGGACCACCGCGTCGGAGAGCAGCGCCAGTTCCTCCTCGCCCTCGGGCAGCCGGCGACCGGCCACCTCGATGGCGGCGCGCTCGAGCGTGCGGCGCGGGCGGAAGGCGTAGGAGAAGACGCGGTACCACTCGATGCGGTCGCCGTTGTAGCGGGCGACGCCGTAGGACCAGCCCTTGCCGCCCGCGTCCGGTTTCTCCGCCACGTCCCAGCGCAGGGAACAGTCGAACGTGCCGCCCGAGCGCTGGATCAGCCTGCGGCGCAGCCCGAACAGGAACAGTCCCACCACCACGAGCGCGACCACGATCCCGCACACAGTCAGAGCGAGGACCATCGGCACCGACCTCCTCGTCTCCTAGGAACTGCTTCTGTTACTGAGTAATGAAACGGAAAAAACACCCACATCTGCCTCAGCCGCGACCGGCACCGGATTGCTCCGGGCCGGCCGCGGCTGAGTGACGTCAACGTACCGCGCGACTGGGTCAGCGCGCCGTCGCAGCGCGCAGTCGGACATCCGCGCGGCGCTCGGCGGCGGCGTCGCCCTCCGCCTTCGCGCGCTCCAGCTCCCGCTCCGTGCGCTGGACATCGATCTCGTCCGACAGCTCGGCGATCTCGGCCAGCAGGGACAGCTTGTCGTCCGCGAACGAGATGAAACCGCCGTGCACCGCGGCGACGACCGTTCCGCCTTCACTCGTACGGATGGTCACCGGGCCCGACTCCAGCACACCGAGCAGCGGCTGGTGACCGGGCATGACGCCGATGTCGCCGGACGTGGTGCGCGCGACGACCAGGGTGGCCTCGCCGGACCAGACCTGGCGGTCGGCAGCGACCAGCTCGACGTGCAGCTCAGCAGCCAAGGGTGGCTCCTCGGGTCACCACCCGGCGGTTCTGCCGGGTGTTGGGGTCAATTCTAGTGGGCGTGGATGAGGGGGCGGGACGCACCCCGCCCCCTCACACGAACTCGGGCCGAGTTCAGGAGACGCCCAGCTCCTTGGCGTTGGCCTTGAGGTCCTCCAGGCCACCGCACATGAAGAACGCCTGCTCCGGGAAGTGGTCGAACTCGCCGTCGCAGATCGCGTTGAACGCCGCGATCGTCTCGTCCAGCGGGACGTCCGAACCGTCCACGCCGGTGAACTGCTTGGCGACGTGGGTGTTCTGGGACAGGAAGCGCTCCACACGACGGGCACGGTGGACGACGAGCTTGTCCTCCTCGCCGAGCTCGTCGATACCGAGGATCGCGATGATGTCCTGCAGGTCCTTGTACTTCTGCAGGATGTTCTTCACGCGCATCGCGGCGTTGTAGTGGTCCGCCGCGATGTACCGCGGGTCGAGGATGCGGGACGTCGAGTCCAGCGGGTCCACGGCCGGGTAGATGCCCTTCTCGGAGATCGGACGGGACAGAACCGTCGTCGCGTCGAGGTGGGCGAAGGTGGTCGCCGGGGCCGGGTCGGTCAGGTCGTCGGCGGGGACGTAGATCGCCTGCATCGAGGTGATCGAGTGACCGCGGGTCGACGTGATGCGCTCCTGGAGGAGACCCATCTCGTCGGCCAGGTTCGGCTGGTAACCCACCGCGGACGGCATACGGCCGAGCAGCGTGGAGACCTCGGAGCCGGCCTGCGTGAAGCGGAAGATGTTGTCGATGAAGAACAGCACGTCCTGCTTCTGCACGTCACGGAAGTACTCGGCCATGGTGAGGCCGGCCAGCGCGACGCGCAGACGGGTGCCCGGGGGCTCGTCCATCTGGCCGAAGACCAGGGCGGTCTTGTCGATGACGCCCGAGTCGGTCATCTCCTCGATGAGGTCGTTGCCCTCACGGGTGCGCTCACCGACACCGGCGAACACGGAGACACCGTCGTGGTTGTTGGCGACACGGTAGATCATCTCCTGGATGAGCACCGTCTTGCCGACGCCGGCGCCGCCGAACAGGCCGATCTTGCCGCCCTTGACGTACGGGGTGAGCAGGTCGATGACCTTGACGCCCGTCTCGAACATCTCGGTCTTGGACTCGAGCTCGTCGAAGTTCGGGGCCTTGCGGTGGATCGGCCAGCGCTCGCCCTCGTAGGACTCGTCGACGTTCAGCACCTCACCGAGGGTGTTGAACACCTTGCCCTTGGTGAAGTCGCCGACGGGGACGGAGATGGCCGCGCCCGTGTCGGTCACCGGGGCCTGGCGGACCAGACCGTCGGTGGGCTGCATGGAGATGGTGCGGACCAGGCCGTCACCCAGGTGCTGGGCGACCTCCAGGGTCAGCGTCTTCTTCTCGCCCGCGTTCGCCGGGTCGGCGACCTCGACGTGCAGGGCGTTGTAGATGTCCGGCATCGCGTCGACGGGGAACTCCACGTCGACGACCGGGCCGATGACCCGGGCGACGCGGCCCGTAGCCGTCGCGGTCTCAACAGTGGTGGTCATTATCGGTCACTCCCCGCGGTCGCGTCGGCCAGGGCGCTCGCGCCACCGACGATCTCGCTGATTTCCTGGGTGATTTCGGCCTGGCGGGCCGCGTTGGCAAGACGGGAGAGCGTGTTGATCAGCTCGCCCGCGTTGTCGGTGGCCGACTTCATCGCACGCCGCGTGGCGGCGTGCTTCGAGGCGGCCGACTGGAGCAGCGCGTTGTAGATGCGGCTCTCCACATAGCGCGGCAGCAGGGCGTCGAGGACGTCCTCCGCCGAGGGCTCGAAGTCGTACAGCGGGAGGATCTCGCCCTTGGGGGGAGCCTCCTCCGCGACCTCTTCGAGGCGCAGCGGCAGCAGCCGGGCGTCGAGCGCCGTCTGCGTCATCATCGAGACGAACTCGGTGAAGACGATGTGGAGTTCGTCCACACCACCCTCGGCCGTGTCCTTCTCGATCGCCTCGATCAGCGGCGCCGCGACCTTCTTGGCGTCCGCGTACGTCGGCTCGTCCGTGAAGCCCGTGAACGACTCCGTGACCTTGCGCTCACGGAAGTTGTAGTGGGCGACACCGCGCCGGCCGACGATGTACGTGTCGACCTGCTTGCCCTCGCACTCCAGGCGCTCGGTCAGCTGCTCCGCCGTCTTGATGGCGTTGGAGTTGAAGGCGCCGGCGAGGCCGCGGTCGCTCGTGAGGAGCAGGACAGCGGCACGGGTCGGGTTCTCCGCCTCCGTGGTGAGCGGGTGCTTGGTGTTCGAGCCGGTGCCGACCGCCGTGACCGCGCGCGTCAGCTCGGTCGCGTACGGCGTGGAGGCCGCCACCTTGCGCTGCGCCTTGACGACGCGCGAGGCGGCGATCATCTCCATCGCCTTCGTGATCTTCTTGGTCGCGCTGACGGATCGGATGCGACGCTTGTAGACCCGGAGCTGGGCTCCCATGAGTCAGGTCCCTTCCTTACGTCACTTGGCGGCAGCGGCAGGAACGTCCTCGCCGAGCAGCTTGCCGTCCGAGGTCTCGAACTGCTTCTTGAACTCGGCCACCGCGTCGTCGACCGCCTGGATGGTGTCGTCCGACATCTTCGCGCCCTCCTTGATGGAGGTCATCAGGCCCTGGTGCTTCCGGTGCAGGAAGTCGATCAGTTCCTTCTCGAAGCGGCGGATGTCGGCGACCGGCACGTCGTCCATACGGCCGTTGGTGCCGGCCCAGACGGAGACGACCTGGTCCTCGGTGGCCATCGGCTGGTACTGGTCCTGCTTCAGCAGCTCGACCATGCGCGAACCGCGCTCCAGCTGCGCCTTGGAGGCCGCGTCCAGGTCGGAACCGAAGGCGGCGAACGCCTCCAGCTCACGGAACTGGGCGAGGTCCACACGCAGACGGCCGGAGACCTGGCGCATCGCCTTGTGCTGGGCGGAACCACCGACTCGGGAGACGGAGATACCGACGTTCAGCGCGGGACGCTGACCGGCGTTGAACAGGTCCGACTCCAGGAAGCACTGGCCGTCGGTGATGGAGATGACGTTGGTCGGGATGAACGCCGAGACGTCGTTGGCCTTGGTCTCGACGATCGGCAGACCGGTCATCGAACCGGCACCCATGTCGTCGGAGAGCTTGGCGCAGCGCTCCAGCAGCCGGGAGTGCAGGTAGAAGACGTCACCCGGGTAGGCCTCACGGCCCGGCGGGCGGCGCAGCAGCAGCGACACGGCGCGGTAGGCGTCGGCCTGCTTCGAGAGGTCGTCGAAGATGATGAGGACGTGCTTGCCCTCGTACATCCACTGCTGACCGATGGCCGAACCGGTGTACGGCGCCAGGTACTTGAAGCCGGCCGGGTCGGACGCCGGGGCGGCGACGATGGTCGTGTACTCCAGGGCGCCGTTCTCCTCCAGCGCGCGGCGCACGCCGGCGATGGTGGAGCCCTTCTGGCCGATGGCGACGTAGATGCAGCGGACCTGCTTCTTCGGGTCGCCGGTGCGCCAGTTGTCGCGCTGGTTGATGATCGTGTCGACGGCCAGGGCGGTCTTGCCGGTCTGACGGTCACCGATGATCAGCTGACGCTGACCACGGCCGATCGGGGTCATCGCGTCGACGGCCTTGTAGCCGGTCTCCATCGGCTCGTGCACCGACTTGCGCTGCATGACCGTGGGGGCCTGCAGCTCAAGGGCGCGGCGGCCGGACGTCTCGATCTCGCCGAGGCCGTCGATCGGGTTGCCGAGCGGGTCGACGACGCGGCCGAGGTAGCCCTCGCCGACCGCGACGGAGAGGACCTCACCGGTGCGCGTGACCGGCTGACCCTCCTCGATGCCGCTGAACTCACCGAGGACGATGGCACCGATCTCGCGCTCCTCGAGGTTGAGGGCGAGGCCGAGGGTGCCGTCCTCGAACTTCAGCAGTTCGTTGGCCATGGCCGAGGGAAGACCCTCGATCTTCGCGATGCCGTCGCCGGCAAGGGTGACCGTACCGACCTCCTCGCGCGAGGCCGCGTCCGGCTTGTACGACTGGACAAAGTTCTCCAGCGCGTCCCGGATCTCCTCCGGCCGGATCGTGAGCTCCGCCATCTGGGTTCCCTGCTCTCCTTGTTGGGCCCGAAGTTTCACTTGGGGGGTCTGGGGGCGACCCCCAGGAATCCTCTGCACGGCCCAACCAGGGCCGTAAGTACGTACTGCTTTTCTCGAGATCTCGAGTTGTCCCGAGATTTCGAGTTGCTGCTAGCTCGCCATGCGGCGGGCGGCGTCGTCCAGCCGGTCCGCGATCGAGCCGTTGATGACCTCGTCACCGACCTGCACCCGGATACCGCCGACGACCTCGGGGTCGACGTCGAGGTTGAGGTGCATCCGACGGCCGTAGAGCCTGGTCAGCGCGGCGCCGAGGCGCTGCTTCTGGCCGTCGCTCAGCGGCACCGCCGAGGTGACGACGGCGACCATGCGGTCCCGGCGCTCGGCGGCCAGCTTGGACAGGGACTCCAGTCCCGCTTCCAGGCTACGTCCACGCGGCGCGGTCACAAGGCGCACCACCAGACGCTCGGTGACCGGCTTGGCCCGCCCGCCGAGCAGCTGGTGCAGCAGCTCGGTCTTGGCGGCCGTGCCGGCGGCGCGGTCGGTCAGCGCGGCGCGCAGCTCGGTGCTGGAGGAGACGATCCGGCCGAACCGGAACAGCTCGTCCTCGACGTCGTCGAGGGTGCCGGTCCGCTCCGCGGCCGTGAGGTCGGCGATGCTCGCCAGCTCCTCCAGCGCGTCCACCAGGTCGCGGGGCTGCGACCAGCGGGAGCGCGCCATCCCGGCCACCAGGTCCGCGGCGGACCCGCTGACCTGGGCGCCGATCAGACGCTGGACGAGTTCCGCCTTGGCCTCTGCGGGCTGTGCCGGGTCGGTGAGGACCCGGCGCAGGCCGGCCTCGCGGTCGAGCAGCGCGGTGACGGCCGCCAGCTCGTCCGCGAGCTGCACGGCGTCCACGGACGTGGAGTCCGTCAGCGCGTCGAGACGCTCACGTGCGGCTGCCAGGGCCTCGCGGCTCGCTCCGTTCATCGCGTGGCCTCGGCCTTCTCCTCGAGCTCGTCGAGGAAGCGGTCGATCACACGGCTCTGGCGGGCGTGGTCCGCGAGCGACTCACCGACGAGCTTGCCGGCCAGTTCGGTGGCGAGCTTGCCCACGTCCTGGCGCAGCGTCTGCGCGGCGGCCTTGCGGTCGGCCTCGATCTGGGCGTGACCGGCGGTGACGATCTCCTCGCGCTGCCGCTGGCCCTCGGCCCGCATCTCGGCGATGAGGGCGGCACCCTGCTCCTGCGCCTCCTGGCGCAGGCGCGCGGCCTCGTGCCGGGCCTCGGCGAGCTGGGCCTTGTACTGCTCAAGGACGCTCTGGGCCTCGACCTTCATGGCGTCGGCCTCTTCGATGCCGCCTTCGATCGCCGCGCGACGCTCCTCCAGAACCTTGTTGATGTTCGGAAGCAGCTTCTTCCAGAAGAAGAAGAACACGATGGCGAAGGCGATGGTGCCGACGAGCAGCTCGGGCCCTTCGGGAACGAGCGGGTTCCCGCCCTTCTCCGGGGCCGCCAGCTGTACCAGGTTGGCGATCACATCAGTGCCTTTCGTCGTTTCGTGTCGGGTAAGGGGTGATTACTTACCGAACACGAACGGCATAACGATGCCGATGAGGGCGAGCGCCTCACAGAAGGCGAAGCCCAGGATCTGGTTGGCACGGATCAGACCGGCGGCCTCGGGCTGGCGGGCCAGGGCCTGGGTGCCGTTACCGAAGATGATGCCGACGCCGATGCCGGGGCCGATCGCGGCGAGGCCGTAACCGATGGAGCCGACGGAACCGTGAACACCAGCGGTGGCGGCAAGGGTCTGGAGAGCGGACATGCCGGTTCTTCCTTCTCTTTACTGGACCGGTGGGGGTTGGCCACCGGACGTCTGGGGGTTGGCGGGGGTGGTACGGCTCAGTGGTGCTCGGCGAGAGCGCCCTGAATGTAGGAGCAGGCCAGCAGCACGAAGACGTACGCCTGGACGGCCTGGACGAAGAGCTCGAAGAGGATCATGGCCATCGTCATCACGAAGGAGACGCCGGCGCCCACGACCAGCCAGCTGTTCAGCAGGTACCAGGAAGCCACGGTGAACATGACCAGCATCAGGTGACCGGCGAACATGTTGGCGAAGAGTCGCACCGCGTGCGTGAACGGGCGGACCAGCAGGTTCGAGAAGAACTCGATGAGCATGACCAGCGGCAGCACGGCGCCGAGGGACTTGTCGTAGCCCGTGACGTTCTTGAAGAAGCCGACGAAGCCGTGCTTCTTGAAGGTCAGCGAGACCCACGTGATGTACACGATCGCGGCGAGCACCGCCGGGTAGGCGATGATCGAGGACACCGGGAACTGCGCCAGCGGGATCACGGACCAGACGTTCATGATCCAGATGAAGAAGAACAGCGAGACCATGAACGGGACGTACTTCTCGCCCTGGCGCTTGCCGAGGGTCTCGTACACGATGCCGCGGCGCACGAAGTCGTAACCCGCCTCGCCGACCATCTGCAGCTTGCCGGGCACGACCTTGGCCTTGCCGAAGGCGGCCCAGAAGAAGGCGACGATGAGCAGGGTGGTGATGAGCACGAGGAGCATCACCTTGTTGAACTCGAAGCCCCCGACCGTGGCGATCGGCTTGAACAGGAAGGACTCAAGGCCCGGGGCCGGGAAACCGCACCCGTTGTCGGACAGGACCCGACAACTCCAGTCAAAGGCGAGCTGGGTCTGGTCAGCACTCACCGCGGGCTCCTTCGGCGTGACGCATGGGTACGGCAACCTCGTTGTGTCGGCGCGGCTCAGGCCGCGGATCGGCACCGGACTTGGTGTTACGGATGTGGGGGCGGCTGGGGGGCATCGAGCCTCGCGATCGAGCAGGCGTCAGCTCAGATGCCCGCGCCCGCGATGCCGCAGTTGGCACCGGACGATAGCAGGAGATCTCACAAGCCTTTATCCCGCCCCTACCCCTCACGGCTTCGGCCCTGTCTTCTCGGGCTTCTCACTCTTCGCGGAGTCCGGGTCGATGTAGAAGATCTTGGCCTTCAGGTGCGCACGAGCCTGCGCGGCCATCCACACGACGGTCGCGACGACGAGCGACACGGCGAACGTCTTCGCATTGAAGAGGGAGGTGTCCTTGAAAACAGCGACGAAGATCAGGAGGAGGAGCAGCTGGGCCACGTAGAGCATCAGGCCCATCATCTGGAACAGCTGCGGGAGCGTTTTTGCCGTCCACTGGAGAACGTAGAGACCGATTCCCATGAACAGGATGGCCAGCACCGTACCGACGGCCGCACCGAGCGCACCCTTGCCCCCCGCGACCGCCCCGCTCACGGCGATGGCGATCACGCCTGCAGCAGCTGTGGGCACAGCGATCTGCAGAAGGTTCCGGGCGTCTTTGGACGGCATGGCGGCAACTCCGCTTTCACAGGGGGCAGGGTGTCGTCATGGACGAGCGTAGTCCCGGGCTGAGTAGTCGAGACCTCACACCAATGGACCGTCGCACTCGGGTCCTTCGGTTCTATCCGGGGTTCTCGTGAACCGTATCACAAACTATTTGATGAGGTCTTTACCTGGTGAGTGTGCTTGCTGTCACACATGAGAGTGACAGTGCACGTCTGTGCAGAAACCCGACCCAGTTGTCTGGTATTAGGGGGCTTTATACCACCACGACTTGGCAATGCTCTAGTCAGATTCTTACCTTGGGCGTCTCTACCGGCGATCAACGAAACGCGAACGGGGGCCGATGGCCGTCGCCCCGTTGACGCCCGCGACGCCGGCGGAGACGGGAGCCCGGGGCCCCGCCTCCTGCGCCTCTGCGGCCTCCCCGGCCTCCAGAGCCACAGCGGCCTCGGCGGCACGGCGACGGCGCCGGTAGCGCGGCGGCACGAACTGCTGGGCCCAGACGGGCACCCGCGGCGTGAAGCGCGGAAGCAGCAGCAGGACCAGACCGACCGCGCTGAGGAAGACCACGCCCAGCACGATCCACATCGAGGCCGAGTTGACCGAGTAGGCCAGCGCGCCGAAGGCGATCAGCGCCGACCAGAAGTACATGATCAGCACGGCCCGGCTGTGCGAGTGACCGATCTCCAGCAGCCGGTGGTGCAGATGCCCGCGGTCCGCGGCGAACGGGGACTGGCCGCGCCAGGTCCGGCGGACGATCGCGAGGACCAGGTCCGCCGCCGGCACCGCGATGATCGTCAGCGGCAGCAGCAGCGGGATGTAGACCGGCACCGTCTGGTGCACCGCCGCCTTCTCCGAACCCGTGAACAGGGCGAGGGCGTCCGGGTCCAGCTGGCCCGTGATCGAGATCGCGCCCGCCGCCAGCACCAGGCCGATCAGCATGGAACCGGAGTCGCCCATGAAGATCCGCGCGGGATGCATGTTGTGCGGCAGGAAGCCCAGGCACATGCCCATCAGGATGGCCGCGAACAGGGTGCCGGGAGCGGCGGCCTCGATGCCGTACGAGTACCAGATCCGGTAGGCGTACAGGAAGAACGCGGCCGCCGCGATGCACACCATGCCGGCCGCGAGGCCGTCCAGGCCGTCCACGAAGTTCACCGCGTTGATCGTGATGACCACGAGCGCGACGGTCAGCAGCGTGCCCTGCCACTGGGTCAGCGCCACGTTGCCGACGCCGGGGATGGGCAGCCACAGGATCGTCAGACCCTGTACGACCATGACACCCGCGGCGATCATCTGGCCGCCGAGCTTGATCAGGGCGTCGATCTCGAACTTGTCGTCCAGGACGCCGATCAGCCAGATCAGGGCCGCGCCGGAGAGCAGGGCCCGGGGCTCGTTCGACTTCGCGAAGACCTCGTTGAGGTTGGTCAGGTGGTCCGCGACCAGCAGGCCCGCGCACAGGCCGAAGAACATGGCGATACCGCCGAGACGCGGAGTGGGTTCCCGGTGCACGTCACGGGCCCGGATCTCCGGCATCGCCCCGGCCACGATCGCGAACTTCCGTACCGGTCCTGTCAGCAGGTACGTCACCGCGGCCGTGATGCAGAGCGTCAGCAGGTATTCACGCACGGGCTTCCCCACAGGTCTCGCTGGCCATCACAGCCCCACACCCTAGCGATGGACGTATGTGGATGGGGACTTCCGGGTAGCCATGATGGTTGCACGTGTGGCTGTGGGCCACGGCACACATCAGGGTGTACGGGACAGCGCCTACCCCCGTTCAGCCCGGATACGGCGGAAAACCGGCTGTGAGAACGCGCACCTCCTCCCGTGCCGCGGCCGGGTCGGTCCCGCCGCGCAGCACGGCCGCCAGCAGCGCGGCGATCCGGACCATCTCCGGCTCCCCCATGCCCTGTGTGGTCACCGCCGCCGTCCCCAGCCGCAGCCCGCGGGCGTCGCCGTGCGGCAGCGCGCAGCAGTCCAGGACGATCCCGGCGGCGGCGAGCCGGCCGCGTGCGCTGCGGCCGTCCACCCCGAGGGGGGCCGGGTCGGCGGTGATCAGATGGGTGTCCGTGCCGCCGGTGGTGACGGTGAGGCCCTCGGCGGCCAGGTGACCGGCGAGCACGCGCGCGTTGGCGATCACCTGATGGGCGTACAGCGCGAAGGCCGGTGTCGCCGCCTCGCCGAACGCGACGGCCTTCGCGGCGATGGTGTGCATCTGCGCGCCGCCCTGGGTGAAGGGGAACACCGCCCGGTCCACCCGCTCGGCCAGCTCGCTCCCGCACAGGATCATCCCGCCGCGCGGCCCGCGCAGCACCTTGTGGGTCGTCGCGCACACGATGTCGGCGTACGGCACCGGGTTCGGCGCCGCGCCGCCGGCGACCAGCCCGATCGGATGCGCGGCGTCGGCGATCAGATAGGCCCCCACCTCGTCGGCGACCTCGCGGAAGAAGGCGTAGTCGATGTGGCGCGGGTAGGCGATCGAGCCGCACACGATCGCCTTCGGCCGGTGGTTGCGGGCGAGGTGACGCACCTGGTCGTGGTCGATCATCCCGGTCTCGGCGTCCACGCCGTAGCCGACGAAGTCGAACCAGCGGCCGGAGAAGTTCGCGGGGGAGCCGTGGGTGAGGTGGCCGCCGTAGTGCAGACCGAGGGCGAGCACGGTGTCGCCGGGGCGCAGCAGGGCGGCGTAGGCGGCCAGGACGGCCGAGGAGCCGGAGTGAGCCTGGACGTTGGCGTGTTCGGCGCCGAAGAGGGCCTTGGCGCGGTCGACGGCGGCACGTTCGGCGAGGTCCACGAGCTCGCAGCCGCCGTGGTGCCGGGCGCCGGGATAGCCCTCGGCGTACTTGTTGGCGAGCGGCGACCCGAGGGCGGCGAGCACGGCCGGCGAGCAGAAGTTCTCGGCGGCGATCAGCTGCAGGGTCGTCGACTGCCGCGCGAGCTCCGCGAGCAGGATCTCGGCCATCGCCGGGTCCTGCCGCCGCAGGACATCGGTCTCGAGGGTAGGGGTGACCGACATGGCGGGCTCCCGGGCTGTCGACGGTGACGTGCTCCCAATGTAGGCCGCGGATGTGTCGTATGCCCGGTATTGCAGCTCTTTAGGAGGCGCTCACGTCCGCGCCGGTACCCCGGTCAGCGCCGTCACCACCGGATCGAGCGCCTGGTGTATCTCGTCGCCGATCGAGCGGAAGAACGTCAGCGGCGCCCCGTACGGGTCGTACACCTCGTCCGCCTCCGCCGTCGGGGCCAGAAGCCACCCGCGTAGAGCCGCGGCCGCGCGGACCAGGGCGCGAGCCCGGGTGACCACGCCGTCGTCCAGCGGCGGCAGCGTGGCCGGGTCTATCGCCCGGACCAGCCGCGTGAACTCCTTCAGGGTGAAGGTGCGCAGCCCCGCCGAATGGCCCATGGAGATGACCTGGGCGCGGTGGTCACGGGTCGCGGTGAGCACGAGGTCGGCCCGGATGACGTGCTCGTCGAGCAGCTCCCTGCCGAAGAACCCGGAGGCGTCCGCGCCGAACTCCGACAGCACCGTCTCGGCGTTGGCCTCCATCGGCGCGCCCTCGTGGCCCCAGGTGCCGGCGCTCTCCACGATCAGCCCGCCGCCGAGCACGCCGAGCCGCTCCGTCACGAAATGGCGGGTCAGCCGCTCGGTGATGGGCGAGCGGCACACGTTGCCGGTGCTGACATGGAGGATGCGGAAGGTGTCGCGCGGAAAGCCGAACGTCGTCGTCTCCTCCGCGAGACGCTCCCCGATGCCTATGCCACGCCCCGCTTCAGGGGCCGTCAATTCGCCACCTCGAGGTCGGGTACGACCTTGCGCAGCTCCTCCGGCGAGATCGCGCCCTCGCGCAGCAGCAGCGGGACCCCGCGCGAGACGTCCACGATGGACGAGGGCACGTTGCCCGGGGTCGGGCCGCCGTCGAGGTAGACGGAGACGGAGTCGCCGAGCATCTCCTGCGCGGCGTCGCAGTCCTCCGGTGCCGGGTGACCGCTGAGGTTGGCGGAGGAGACGGCCATCGGGCCGACCTCGGTGAGCAGTTCGATCGCGACGGGGTGCAGCGGCATGCGGACGGCCACCGTGCCCCGGGTGTCGCCGAGGTCCCACTGCAGGGACGGCTGGTGCTTGGCGACGATGGTCAGGGCGCCCGGCCAGAACGCGTCGACCAGCTCCCAGGCCTGCTCGGAGAAGTCCGTGACGAGGCCGTGCAGCGTGTTCGGGGAGCCGATGAGGACAGGGGTGGGCATGTTGCGACCCCGGCCCTTGGCCGCGAGCAGGTCCGCGACCGCCTCCGAGGAGAACGCGTCGGCGCCGATGCCGTACACCGTGTCGGTCGGCAGCACCACCAGCTCGCCCCGGCGGACGGCGGACGCGGCCTCGCGCAGACCCGTCGCGCGGTCGGTCGCGTCGTTGGTGTCGTATCGCCGTGCCATGTCTAGCGGGCCTCCTCGTACACGTGCTGCTGGATGAAGGTCGTCGGGGTGCTCACGGCAGCGCCTTGCGGGCGGTCGCGAACCGGGGGCGGTTGTTGAGGTCGGGGTGGTCGGCAGCGTCGGCCCAGCCCCGCTCCTCCGTGAAGATCCACGGCACCTGGCCGCCCTGGGTGTCGGCGTGCTCGATCACCACGACCCCGCCGGGGCGCAGCAGCCGGTGCGCGGTGCGTTCGATGCCCCGGATCAGGTCGAGGCCGTCCTCGCCGGAGAACAGCGCCAGCTCGGGGTCGTAGTCGCGCGCCTCCGGGGCGACGTACTCCCACTCCGTGAGCGGGATGTACGGCGGGTTGGAGATGACCAGGTCGACCTGTCCGTCGAGGTCGGGGAAGGCCGTCAGGGCGTCGCCCTGCCGCAGGTCGACCCTGGACCCCGCCACGTTCTTCCGCGTCCACACCAGGGCGTCCTCGGACAGCTCCACGGCGTGCACACGGGAGCGCGGGACCTCCTGGGCGAGGGCGAGCGCGATGGCGCCGGAGCCGGTGCACAGATCGACGATGCACGGCTCGACGACGTCCATGGCGCGTACGGCGTCTATGGCCCAGCCGACCACGGACTCGGTCTCCGGCCGGGGCACGAAGACGCCCGGCCCGACCTGGAGCTCCAGATAGCGGAAGTAGGCCCGCCCGGTGATGTGCTGCAGCGGCTCACGCTGTTCGCGCCGGGCGATGACCTCCCAGTACCGGGCGTCGAAGTCCGAGTCCTTCACGGAGTGCAGTTCGCCCCGCTTGACGCCGTGCACGAACGCGGCGAGCTCCTCCGCGTCCGTGCGCGGCGAGGGCACGCCGGCGTCGGCCAGCCGCTGGGTGGCCTGGGCCACCTCCGCGAGCAGCAGGTTCACGCAAGTCCTCCGTGTGGTACTCGTCCGTGCCGGTGTGCGTTACGCGGCTGCCAGCTTCGCCGCCGAGTCGGCGTCGACGCAGGCCTGGATGACCGCGTCGAGGTCGCCGTCCAGGACCTGGTCCAGGTTGTACGCCTTGAAGCCGACGCGGTGGTCCGAAATGCGGTTCTCCGGGAAGTTGTAGGTACGGATCTTCTCGGAGCGGTCGACCGTGCGGACCTGGCTGCGGCGGGCGTCCGCGGCCTCCCGCTCGGCCTCCTCCTGCGCCATGGCGAGCAGCCTGGAGCGCAGGATACGCAGCGCCTGCTCCTTGTTCTGCAGCTGGCTCTTCTCGTTCTGGCAGGAGGCGACGACCCCGGTCGGCAGGTGCGTGATGCGCACCGCGGAGTCGGTGGTGTTGACGGACTGGCCGCCCGGACCGGACGACCGGTAGACGTCGATGCGGAGGTCGTTGGGGTTGATCTCCACGTCGACCTCCTCGGCCTCCGGGGTCACGAGGACGCCGGCGGCGGAGGTGTGGATACGGCCCTGGGACTCGGTGGCCGGCACCCGCTGCACACGGTGCACCCCGCCCTCGTACTTCAGCCGGGCCCACACGCCCTGACCGGGTTCGAGCTGGCCGCGGGCCTTCACGGCGACCTGGACGTCCTTGTAGCCGCCGAGTTCGGACTCGGTGGCGTCGATGATCTCGGTCTTCCAGCCGACGCGCTCGGCGTAGCGCAGGTACATGCGCAGCAGGTCGCCCGCGAAGAGCGCGGACTCGTCGCCGCCGGCGCCCGCCTTGATCTCCAGGATGACGTCCTTGTCGTCACTCGGGTCGCGCGGGACCAGCAGGAGGCGCAGGCGCTCGGTGAGCTCCTCACGCAGCTTCTCCAGGTCCTTGACCTCGGCCGCGAAGTCGGGGTCGTCGGCGGCGAACTCACGCGCGGTCTCGACGTCGTCACCGGCCTGCTTCCAGGAGCGGTACGTGGCGACGATCGGGGTGAGCTCGGCGTAGCGCTTGTTCAGCTTGCGCGCGTTCGCCTGGTCGGCGTGGACCGACGGATCGGCGAGCTTCTTCTCCAGATCGGCGTGCTCGGCGACGAGTTCGTCGACGGCCTCGAACATCTTGGGCTCCTGAATACTGCGGGGGAGGGCTGGCGGGCGACCAAAAACGCCGGTCCCGGGCACACCCCCGCGCGGGGGGCGTGGCCGTGGACCGGCGAAATGGGGCTCGCTACTTCTTGGAGCCGGCAGCCTTGCCGAAGCGGGCCTCGAAGCGGGCCACACGGCCACCGGTGTCGAGGATCTTCTGCTTGCCCGTGTAGAACGGGTGGCACTCGGAGCAGACCTCGGCCCGGATAGTGCCGGACTCGATGGTGCTGCGGGTGGTGAACGACGCGCCGCAGGTGCAGCTGACCTGCGTCTCGACGTACGCGGGGTGGATGTCGCGCTTCAAGGTGTCTCCTAGGTTTCGGGAGGGCGCCGGGTCGCTGCCACGGGGTGCGGGAGCGTGAACCGGAGCCGACGTACCAGTCTGCCAGGACTGGGGCCATCCACCCAAACCGGGGGTGCGGTTGTTCTATTCCTCGCGGGCGAGCGGGTGCCCGCGCCGTTACGCGGCGTTCACCACGCCCTTGGCCTCGCCCGTGGCCGTGCCCTTCGTGGCCGACTTCGGGACCGGGCGGTCGTTCTTCAGCGCGTCCCAGACCGACTGGGCCTTCTGCCTCTGCATGAGCACGCGGTTGGGGTTCGCCGGGTCGTACCGGACCGGCATGGTGACCATGGTCATGTTCTTGGCGCCGATGCCCTTGAGGCCGTCCGCGAAGTCGATCAGGGAGTTGACCGAGCCGAGTTCGGAGTCGGTGGTGACGGTCTTGGTGGCGGTGTCGGCGAGGTCGTACAGCTTCTTCGGGTCGCTGAAGACGCCGACGTGCCTGACCTGGCCGAGCAGCGCCTTGACGAAGGCCTGCTGCAGCTGGATGCGGCCCAGGTCGGAGCCGTCGCCCACGCCGTGCCGGGTGCGGACCAGGCCGAGGGCCTGCTGCCCGTCGAGGGTGTGGGTGCCGGCCCGCAGGTCCAGGTGGCTCTGCGGGTCGTCGATGTCCTTCGTCGTGGTGACGGGAACGCCGCCGAGGTCGTCGATGAGCTTCCGGAAGCCGGCGAAGTCGACCTCCAGGTAGTGGTCCATGCGGATGCCGGTGAGGGACTCGACCGTCTTCACCGCGCAGGCCGCGCCGCCGGTGGAGTAGGCCTCGTTGAACATCACGCCGTTCACGGCCGGGTGCGCGGTGCCCTTGGTGTCGGTGCAGGCCGGGCGGTCGATCAGGGTGTCCCGCGGGACGGAGACCACACTGGCCTTCTTGTGACCCTCGTAGACGTGGACGATCATCGCCGTGTCGGAGCGGGCGCTGCCGTCGTCGGTGCCGCCGCCGAGCTTCCTGTTGGAGCCGGAGCGGGTGTCCGAGCCGAGGACCAGGATGTTCTCGGAGCCGTTGTCGATCTTCGAGGGCCGGTCGCTGCCGAGGGCCTGGTCGATGTCGACGCTGCGGATGTTGCCGTTGAGCTTGAAGTACAGGAAGCCGGCGCCCGTACCGCCCAGCACGACCACACCGGCGGCCGTCCAGGCCGCGACGCGCAGGGCCTTGCGGCTCCTGCGGCGGCGCCCCTTGCCACTGCGGCTGGTGCCGGTGTCGCCCGGCTCGGGTATGACGGGCTCCGGCGTGCTCTCGGCGGACACATCGCTCCTAGGTCTCGTCGGTCGGTTACCCCCTGCTTTCAGGGTCAGGCGCGGTCAGTACCGCTCCATCGTCGCTCCGTGAGGGCGCACGGAGAAACTCGGGCCAGCGTTGCACAACGCAGAGTGCCCACCGCGTGCGGCGGTGGGCACCCTGTGTAACCGGGTTACTCGCGGTGAGCCTCGCTCACCTGGGGTTTCAGCCCCAGAGGTCGTACGCCTGGAATCCGGTACCGGCCGAGACCCTTGTGGCAAAGATCTCGCTTGTGGCCTTTCCGGTGCCCTTGTACAGGTACAGGGTGCCGCCGGGGGTGCGGGCGAGGAAGTCGGCCTTGCCGTCGCCGCTCACGTCGCCGACCGCGTCGAAGGCGTTGTAGCCGGTCCAGGCGCTGCGCACCTTGATCCGGGCGGAGAAGGCGCCCGAACCGGACTTGCCGGTGCCCTTGTACAGGTACACGTCGTCGCTGCCGGACGCGCGGGCGATCAGGTCGGCCTTGCCGTCACCGGTGAAGTCGCCGTGTCCGCGTACCGAGTTGTACTGGTTCCAGCCGGTACCCACCGAGACGCGCGAGCCGAAGGTGCCGTTGCCCTTGCCCGGGTAGATCCACAGCGTGCCGCCGGAGTCCACGGACAGGACGTCGGGCAGGTAGTCGCCGGTCACGTCGCCCGGCGCGATGATCCGGGTACGGGTCTTCCAGCCGGAGAAGATCTTGGTGCTGCTCCAGGAGCCGCTGGTCCGCGCGCTGTTGAGCACGAAGTGCTCCCAGTACACGTCGCCGGTCGAGCTGACCCGGTAGATCAGGTCCTGGTAGCCGTCCCGGTTCAGGTCCGTCTGCAGGACCAGGTTGACGCCGCTGAAGTCGCCCCACGAGATCGCCGAGCCGAACGAGGACCCCTTGGAGTCCTTCTCGTAGCCCTTCTTCGAGGAGGAGCTGCGCACGAACAGGTCGGCCTTGCCGTCGGTGTTGCTCAGGTTCGTGTCGTCGATCTGCGGATAGACCGTGCCGGCGTACGACGCGACCTTGCTGAAGACGCTGTAGGCGCCCTTCGCCACGCAGTCCTGGACGCCCCAGGAGACCACGCCGGCGATCCGGCCGTTCACGACGAGCGGGCCGCCGGAGTCGCCGTTGCAGGTGGCCGTGGTGCCGCTGTCGCTGCCGGAGGCCGGCTTGCCCGCGCACACCATGTGGCCCTTGACGAAGTCGCTGCCGTAGGCGCCAGAGCAGGTGGTGTCCGACTGGATCGGCAGGCTGGCCGTCTTCAGCGTCTGGGAGATGTCGTCGCTGGTGGAGCTGGTGCGGCCCCAGCCGTAGACCGTGGCGCCGGTGCCGGCGGCGTAGGAGGCGGTGTCGCCGGAGGTGACCATGCGGATCGGCGTGGCCTTCACCGGGACGGCCAAGGTGAGCACGGCGATGTCGTTGTCGATGGCGTCCGGGTTGTACGACGGGTGGTTCCACTGGCGCAAGACGCCGGTGGCCTGGCCGCCGTGCAGGTCGGTGGTGCCGTCGGACGCGGTGGTGGGCAGCTGGTCGGTGCCGGTGACGACGGCTCCGTAGGCCTTCCAGTCGTAGGCCTTGCCGTTCTCGTCTTTCACGCAGTGCGCGGCGGTGAGGATCTTCGTCGGCGAGACCACCGAGCCACCGCAGAAGAAGCCGACGTCGTCGCTGGTGGAGGTGGTGCCCTTGTCGTCGTAGTACCAGAGCTGGGCCATCCAGGGCGCCGAGGAGATGGTGGTCTCGTTGCCACCGATGATCTTCGGCGAGACGGCACCGGCGCTGCCGCTCCCGGCCGGCGCGCTGGTGCGGTCGGCACCGGCGATGCGCTTGTCCAGGGTGGCCTGGGAGGGCTGGCTGACGACGGGCGCGGCGGTCGGCTTCGGCAGCGCGGTGGCCGCACCGGCGGAGGTCGTCAGCAGCGCGGCGGCGACGGCAGCGGCGGCACCGGCCGCGGCGAGGGGCAGGCCGACGCGTATACGACGTCTGTGCCGCCCGGGCAGGGGCGTGGGCAAGGGAGGACCCCCCGGGGAGAGATGAGAAGGAAGGGACACGTGAGGCGTCCCGTACCTCTCAGCGCCAAAAGGCCGCCCCTCGTCACTGCTGGACGAGGGGCGGCCCCTGGGCTTACCTGCTCTCAGTCTCCGTTGCCGGGAGTCGGCGTCGTCTTCTGGATCTGCATCAGGAACTCGACGTTCGACTTGGTCTGCTTCATCTTGTCGAGGAGCAGCTCGATCGCCTGCTGCTGGTCGAGGGCGTGCAGCACCCGGCGCAGCTTCCAGACGATGCCGAGTTCCTCGGCACCGAGCAGGATCTCCTCCTTACGGGTGCCGGACGCGTCCACGTCCACCGCCGGGAAGATGCGCTTGTCGGCGAGCTTCCGGTCGAGCTTGAGCTCCATGTTGCCGGTACCCTTGAACTCCTCGAAGATCACCTCGTCCATGCGGGACCCGGTGTCCACGAGCGCCGTGGCCAGGATGGTCAGCGAGCCACCGTCCTCGATGTTGCGCGCCGCACCGAAGAACCGCTTCGGCGGGTACAGCGCGGTCGAGTCGACACCACCGGACAGGATGCGGCCGGAAGCCGGGGCGGCGAGGTTGTACGCACGGCCCAGACGCGTGATCGAGTCGAGCAGCACGACCACGTCGTGGCCGAGCTCGACCAGCCGCTTCGCCCGCTCGATCGCCAGCTCGGCGACCGTGGTGTGGTCCTCGGCCGGGCGGTCGAAGGTCGAGGAGATGACCTCGCCCTTGACCGACCGCTGCATGTCGGTGACCTCTTCCGGACGCTCGTCGACGAGGACGACCATCAGGTGGCACTCGGGGTTGTTGTGCGTGATCGCGTTGGCGATCGCCTGCATGATCATGGTCTTGCCGGTCTTCGGCGGGGCCACGATCAGACCGCGCTGGCCCTTACCGATCGGCGACACGAGGTCGATGATGCGGGTGGTGAGCACACCCGGGTCCGTCTCCAGGCGGAGGCGGTCCTGCGGGTAGAGCGGGGTCAGCTTGTTGAACTCCGGGCGGCCGCGGCCGTGTTCGGGCGCCATGCCGTTGACGGAGTCGAGGC
Organism: Streptomyces sp. NPDC048191; assembly: GCF_040652655.1. Taxonomy (NCBI): domain Bacteria; kingdom Bacillati; phylum Actinomycetota; class Actinomycetes; order Kitasatosporales; family Streptomycetaceae; genus Streptomyces; species Streptomyces sp. NPDC048191. Next base: position 267,074 of record NZ_JBEZMO010000007.1, on the reverse strand, counting down.
GGACGAGGGCGTTGAACTTCTCGCGGCGCTCGCCCTCCTTCGGCTGACGGACCGCACCGGTGATGTGGTCACCCTTGCGCAGGCCGTTCTTGCGGACCTGGGCCAGGGAGACGTACACGTCGTTCGGGCCGGGCAGGTAGCCGGAGGTCCGGATGAAGGCGTAGTTGTCGAGGATGTCCAGGATGCCCGCGACGGGGATCAGGACGTCGTCCTCGGCGAGCTGCGGCTCGGCGACCTCGTCGCGGCCACGGCGGCCCCGGCGGTCGCGGTAGCGGCCGCGACGGCCACGGCGGCCGCCCTCGAAGTCGTCGTCGTCCTGCCGGCCGTCCTGGCGACCCTGCTGCTGGCCCTGCTGCTGACGCTGCTGGCCACCCTGCTGGTCGTCGCCCTTGCCACGGCGGTCACGGTCGCGGTCACGGCCGCGCTCACGGCGGTCGCGGCGGCCACGGCCCTCGCCGTCACCGGCGTCGCCCTTGGCCTCGCCCTGCGCCTGCTGGGCGGGCGTCTCGGCCTTCGGCTCGCTCTTCGCCTCGGCGGCGACCGTCTCGGCGCTGTTCCCGGCGGGGCTGCCGGCATCGGCGGTGGCACGGCGGCGACGGCGCTCGGTCGGGGCGTCGTCGGAGGCCGGCTGGCCGGGGATCTCGATCTGCTGCTGGGCCACGGCCTTCTCGGCCTTCTCGGCAGGAGCCGCGGCCTTCTTGTCACCGTCGGCGGCGGCCTCACCCGTACGGGCCTTGGAGGTTGCGCGGCGCTTGGGCTTGGTCTCGGTGGCGGCCTCGGCCTTGGGGGCGGCACCCCCGGCGGCCTGCGCCTCCTTGATGACCTCGATCAGCTGGCTCTTGCGCATCCGCGCGGTGCCCCTGATGCCGAGGCCCGAGGCGACCTGCTGCAGCTCGGCCAGCACCATGCCCTCGAGGCCGGTACCGCGGCGCCGCCGGGAGCCGGCACCGGTGGCAGGCGCGGAGGCGTCCGTGGCGGGCGCGGCAGCGGTCTCCTCGACACGTGCGCCCATCAGATCGGTGGTGTCGCTCACGAAGGGTCCTTCCCTGGAGCGGACGTCGGCCTGTCTGGCTCGGCGACCGGTTGTGCTGTCCGGCTACGGTCCTGTCTTCCGTGAACCGTGCCGGGGCGGTGGTCCGCCAAAGCGGCGGAGGAAATGTGCGGTGAGTGGCGCTTCCGCGAGTCGTGGCACCCAGTGTCACGTGGCGTGGTAGCACCTGTTCCGAAGCGTGCCCAGCGGCTCGCTCAATGTCCGCATACGACGTACTGCCCAGGTACGGCGCACGGAACACGGAGTGGCGTGGGAGGCTCCCGGAAGGATGTCTGTCCCGGACTGGGACACGAGGCACCTCGCCATGGTGGGGTCGGGTGCAGACTTGAGGTTAACACTACCGGATCCAACAAACATTCCCCCTCTCGAAATCCGGCAACCGTGTGTCAGGTCGCAAGCGGCAGCACGCTCGCTCCCTGGACATCGAGGTCCAGCCGGTTCGCGGCCCATCCCGCACCCGCGAGGTGGGCGACCTTGTCGGCGCTGTCGGCGTCGGCCAGCGCCATGACGGTGGGCCCGGCGCCCGAGATGACGGCCGGGATGCCGTCGGCCCGCAGCCGCTCCACCAGCGCGACGCTCTCCGGCATGGCCGGGGCGCGGTACTCCTGGTGGAGGCGGTCCTCGGTGGCGGGCAGCAGCAGCTCGGGGCGCCGGGTCAGGGCCTCGACGAGCAGGGCGGCACGGCCCGCGTTGACGGCGGCGTCGACGTGCGGCACGGTGCGCGGCAGCAGGCCGCGCGCGGTCTCGGTCAGGACCGGCTTCCCGGGCACGAAAACCACCGGAACGATGGAATCACTGGGCTCCATCCTGATCGCCCGGGCGGCGCCGGCCTCCATCCAGGACAGGGTGAATCCACCGAGCAGGCACGCGGCCACGTTGTCCGGGTGGCCCTCGATCTCGGTGGCCAGTTCCAGCAGCGCCGCGTCGTCCAGACGGGTCTCGCCGCCTATGGTCACGGCGCGGGCGGCGACGATGCCGGCGCAGATGGCGGCGGAGGAGGAGCCGAGGCCACGGCCGTGCGGAATGCGGTTGGCGCAGACGATCTCCAGGCCGCGGGGCTGTCCGCCCAGCAGATCGAAGGCGGTGCGCAGGGAGCGGACGAGGAGGTGAGACTCGTCACGCGGGAGGGTCTCGCTGCCCTCCCCCGCGATGTCGATGTGCAGCCCGGAGTCGGCCACCCGGACGACCACGTCGTCGTAGAGCCCCAGCGCGAGGCCGAGGGCGTCGAAGCCCGGGCCGAGATTGGCGCTGGTGGCGGGAACGCGCACCCGGACGGCGGCGGCGCGGAACGCTGGACCGGCCATCGCTCGTTGACTCTCCTTGAGCTGCGTGACTGTCGAAGACATTCGATACGTACCTGGAGACCCTCGGGCCGCGCAGACGGCGCGGCGTCACCCATGTGCGCAGCCATATGCCAGGCATATGCAACGGGCGGGTTCGGTACAGCCTATCGAAGGAAGGTTCTGTGGCGACATAGGGCGCACAGGAGGCGCACGATGCGTGTCGTAAGCCCCCTGTGCACCCTGTCAGGGAAAAACCCGGGTACCGGCGCTCAGCCGAGGCCGAGGCGCTCGGCCGCGGCGGCCGCGTCGACCGGCACGGTGACCGGCTGCGGGGCGCCGGCGACGGCCCAGTCGGGGTCCTTCAGGCCGTTGCCGGTGACCGTGCACACGATCCTCTGGCCCGGGTCGACCTTGCCCTGCTCGGCCGCCTTCAGCAGACCGGCCACGGACGCGGCGGAGGCGGGCTCCACGAACACGCCCTCCTGCGCGGCCAACAGGCGGTAGGCGCGCAGGATTTCACGGTCCGTCACCTCGTCGATGGCGCCGCCCGACTCGTCACGCGCGGCCAGGGCGTACTGCCAGGAGGCCGGGTTGCCGATGCGGATCGCGGTCGCGATGGTCGACGGGTCCTTGACGACCTCGCCGCGCACGATCGGGGCGCTGCCCGAGGCCTGGAAGCCCCACATCCGGGGAGTCCTCGTGGCGAGACCGTCGGCCGCGTACTCCTTGTAGCCCTTCCAGTAGGCGGTGATGTTGCCCGCGTTGCCGACCGGGAGGACGTGGATGTCCGGCGCGTCGCCGAGCATGTCCACGATCTCGAAGGAGGCCGTCTTCTGGCCCTCGATACGCACCGGGTTGACCGAATTGACCAGCGCCACCGGGTAGTTCTCGCTCAGGTTGCGCGCGAGGGTGAGGCAGTCGTCGAAGTTGCCGTCCACCTGGAGGATCTTCGCGCCGTGCACGAGGGCCTGGCCCATCTTGCCGAGGGCGATCTTGCCCTGCGGCACGAGGACGGCCGAGACCATGCCCGCGCGCACCGCGTACGCGGCGGCGGAGGCGGAGGTGTTGCCGGTGGAGGCACAGATGACGGCCTTGGCCCCCTCCTCCTTCGCCCTGCTGATGGCCATGGTCATGCCGCGGTCCTTGAAGGACCCGGTGGGGTTGGCGCCCTCCACCTTCAGGTGGACCTCGCAGCCCGTGCGCTCGGAGAGCACCTGCGCGGGCACGAGGGGCGTGCCGCCCTCGCGGAGCGTCACGACCGGCGTGGTGTCGGATACCGGCAGCCTGTCCCGGTACTCCTCGATGATTCCGCGCCACTGGTGGGTCATTGCTGGTTACTCTCCTTCAACCCGCATGATGCTGGCGACACCCCGCACGGTGTCGAGCTTGCGCAGCGCCTCGACGGTCCCGGTCAGGGAGGCGTCGGACGCGCGGTGGGTGACGACGACGAGGGAGGCCTCGCCGTCCTTGCCCTGCTGGCGGACGGTGTCGATGGACACCCCGTGCTCGGCGAACACGGTCGCGACCTGGGCGAGCACACCCGGCTTGTCCGCGACGTCGAGGCTGATGTGGTAGCGCGTGACCACCTCGCCCATGGGCGAGACGGGCAGGGCGGCGTACGCCGACTCACCGGGCCCCGTTGCGCCGTTGAGCCGGTTGCGGCAGACGGCGACCAGGTCGCCGAGCACGGCGGAGGCGGTCGGGGAACCGCCGGCGCCGGGGCCGTAGAACATGAGCTGGCCGGCCGCGTCGCTCTCCACGAAGACGGCGTTGTACGCGCCGCGCACGGAGGCGAGCGGGTGGCTCAGCGGAATCATGGCCGGGTGCACGCGCGCGGTGACGGACGCACCGTCCTTCGAGCGCTCGCAGATGGCGAGCAGCTTGATGGTGCAGCCCATCTCCTTGGCCGAGCGGAAGTCGGCGGAGGTGACCTCGGTCATGCCCTCGCGGTAGACGTCGTCGAGGCGCACGCGCGTGTGGAAGGCGATCCCGGCGAGGATGGCGGCCTTGGCGGCGGCGTCGAAGCCCTCGACGTCGGCGGTCGGGTCGGCTTCGGCGTATCCCAGGGCGGTGGCCTCGTCGAGCGCCTCCTGGTACCCGGCGCCCGTGGAGTCCATCTTGTCGAGAATGAAGTTGGTCGTCCCGTTGACGATCCCCAGCACCCGGTTGACCTTGTCCCCGGCGAGGGACTCGCGCAGCGGGCGGATCAGCGGGATGGCGCCGGCGACGGCGGCCTCGTAGTAGAGGTCCTTGTTGTTCTCCTCCGCGACCGCGTGGAGGGCGGCCCCGTCCTGGGCGAGCAGCGCCTTGTTGGCGGAGACGACGGAGGCGCCGTGCTCGAAGGCGGTGGTGATGAGGGTCCGGGCGGGCTCGATCCCGCCGATCACCTCCACCACGACGTCGATGTCCCCGCGTTTGACGAGGGCGGTGGCATCGCTGGTGACGAGAGCCGGGTCGATGCCCTCACGCACCTTGCCCGGGCGGCGCACCGCGACGCCGGCCAGCTCCACCGGGGCGCCGATCCTCTGGGCGAGGTCGTCGGCGTGCGTCGTCATGATGCGCGCCACCTCTGAGCCGACAACCCCACAGCCCAGCAGCGCCACCTTCAGCGGACGCGTACGCATCATCCGACCTCGTTTCCTCATACCGTCTACGGTTGGACCAGTCTCACTCACCGGACGGGAGTTTCTACCCTTCGTCCGGATTCTGAGACGTGTATTTCATTTGTACGGGCCGGGAAGACCGGAGATCTTCCCGGGCCCTTCGCCGGGACTAGCCGACGTCGAGACGCAGGAGGTCCTCCTCCGTCTCGCGCCGGACGATCACCCGGGCCTCGCCGTCCTTCACCGCGACCACCGGCGGCCGCAGGACGTGGTTGTAGTTGCTGGCCATGGACCGGCAGTACGCGCCCGTGGCCGGCACGGCGATGAGATCCCCCGGGGCCAGGTCGGCGGGCAGGAACGCGTCCTTGACCACGATGTCCCCGCTCTCGCAGTGCTTGCCGACCACGCGGGCGAGCATCGGCTCGGCACCGGAGGTCCGGGACACGAGGGCGACGGTGTACTCGGCGTCGTACAGGGCCGTCCGGATGTTGTCGGACATACCGCCGTCGACGGAGACGTACGTCCGCAGCCCCTCCAGCGGCTTGACGGTGCCGACCTCGTAGAGCGTGAACGCGGTCGGGCCGACGATGGCGCGCCCGGGCTCGACGGAGATGCGCGGGGTGCGGAGGCGAGCGGCGTCACACTCACGGGTGACGATCTCGGTGAGGGCCTTGGCGATCTCGTGCGGCTCACGGGGATCGTCGTCGCTGGTGTAGGCGATGCCGAGCCCACCCCCGAGGTCGATCTCGGGCAGCTCCACGCCGTGCTCGTCGCGAATGTCCTTCAGCAGCCCGACGACGCGGTGCGCGGCGACCTCGAAGCCGGACATGTCGAAGATCTGCGACCCGATGTGGGAGTGGATCCCGATCAGCTCCAGCCCGTCGAGCTGCAGCGCCCGCCGCACCGCCTCCGCGGCCTGCCCCCCGGCCAGCGGGATCCCGAACTTCTGGTCCTCGTGCGCGGTGGCGATGAACTCGTGCGTGTGAGCCTCGACGCCCACGGTGATCCGGATCTGGACCCTCTGCCGCTTGCCCAGGGACTGCGCGATGTGGGCCACGCGCACGATCTCCTGGAAGGAGTCGAGCACGATCCGCCCGACCCCCGCCTCGACGGCGCGGCGGATCTCGCCCTGGGACTTGTTGTTGCCGTGGAAGGCGATGCGTTCGGCCGGCATGCCGGCGGACAGGGCGGTGGCCAGCTCGCCCCCCGAGCACACGTCGAGGTTGAGCCCTTCCTCGCTGAGCCACCGCACGACGGCACGGGACAGGAACGCCTTCCCGGCGTAGAACACGTCGGCGTCGGCCCCGAAGGCGGTACGCCACGCACGCGCGCGTGCCCGGAAGTCGGCCTCGTCGAGGATGTAGGCCGGGGTGCCGTGGGTCTCGGCGAGGGTCCTCACGTCGACACCGCCGACGGTGACGACCCCGTCGGCGTCGCGCGTGACGGTCTGGGCCCAGACCTTCTGGTCGAGGGCGTTGAGGTCGGTGGGCGGCGCGGAGTAGTGCCCCTCGGGCAGGACGTCGGCGTGACGGGGCCCGGCGGGGTGGGCGGAACGGCTCATGACGTGACTCTCAGACTCTCTGTCTCTCCGGGGCGCATCTTCTTCTCGTTCTTCCTGAGGCCCTCAGAGGTGTTCGGGTGCGTCGATGCCGAGCAGGGACAGGCCACCGGCCAGCACCGTCCCGGCGGCTTCGGCGAGCGCGAGCCGGGCGCGGTGGGCGGCCGAGGGTTTCTCCTCGCCGCAGGGAAGCACGGAGGGCAGAAAGGGCAGCACGGCATCGGCGACGGTGACGAGATGCCGGGCAAGCCGATCCGGGGCACGGTGGGTGGCGGCCGCGGCGAGGATACGGGGGTGATCGGCGAGGGGGGTGAGGAGGTCGCGGGCGGGGCGGGCGGGGTGGGGGGCCGCCTTGTCTGTGGGGCGGGCGGGGTGGGGGGCCGCCTTGTCTGTGGGGTGGGCGGGGTGGGTCTTGTCTGCGGGGCGGGCGGCGACGGGGCTGGTGTCGATGGCGCGGGCGGGGTGGGGGGCCGCCTTGCCTGCGGCGCGGGCGGGTGGGGCCTCGTCTGCGGGGCGGGCGGCGACGGGGCTCGTGTCGACGGGGGTGGCGTGGAAGGGGGTGGCCTTGGCCGGGTGGGCGTCGCGTGGGCCGGTGCCGGGGGCGTTGGTGTCGGCGGGGCGGCTGTGGGGGGTGTCGGCGCTGGTGGGGCCAACACCGAGAGGGCCGGTCTCCGCCAGAGGGCTGTGGGCGCCGGCACCGAGAGGGTCGGGCTCCGCCGGGTGGATGTCGGGCGTGCCGACGCCGATGGATCCGGCCTCGTGCGGGCCAGTCTCCGCCGGGCGACTGTCAGGCGTACCGGCAACGGTGGAGCCGACGTCCTGCGGGCCGGTCCCGGCCGGGTCGGCGTCGAGCGGGCCGGTGCCGACGGGTCCGGGTTCGGCGGTGAAGCCCAGCCGGGCGGCGTTACGGCCGAGGGCCCGGATGCGCGCGTGGGCGTACCGCACCCGGAACAGCGGATTGCTCTCCCGCTGGACCAGATGATCGGCGGTGATCCGGGGCCGATCGTGCGGGGCGGGGTGCAGCAGGGCCCACTGCGAGGCGTCGGCCCCGAGCGGGGAGGGATCCTCCGGCGCGGGCACGGGCCGCAGATTGACGGGCTCGGCGTGCTCTACGGTGGCCCGCCCGCCCTGCGTGGCCACGATCCGTACGACGGCGTCGGCGACGACCTCGGCCCGCACCTCGTACGGCACCCGTAGCGCGACGACCTGTCCGGCGAGGGCGTCCCCGTGCCCGTACGCGGCACCACGGGCCCGGATCTCCCGCACCAGGCCGGTGACGGGGTCGGCCTGCGGTTCGAGGCTGATGTTGAGGAACCCGGGTCCGGTGACGACGACGTCCCGGATGCCGTCGGCGCCGACGAGCCGGGACCGCAGAATCCCGGCGACCCGCCGCGGCGGCAGCCCGGCCGGCCGAGCGAGCTGCAGGGCCACGTTGGTGGCGAAGTCCCCACACCCTCCTGGCCCCGGCTCGGTCACCACCACCCGCTCGGGCACCGCCACACTCAGCTCCCCGTCATCGACAGCACAACGCACCGCGTGCAGCACGGTGCGGGAGAGCTCGACGGGGGTCACGGGACAAGCGTAGGGGAGGGACGGGGTGGGTAGGCGAAGTGGTTCTCACTGTGGGACGGGGCCCTACGATCCCGGCGGTGAACCTGCGGGCCGGATCCCCCGGTTCCGGGGGGTGAGACCTATGGACCCGACCCCTCTAGTTCCTGGCGTGGGACCTGCAGGACAGATCTGATCCCTCCTGCCACGCGCAACGGAACCGGCCTGCGGCGCCGCGGCGGCCCCATACCCCAGCCCGCCCCTGCCCACTCCCGATCCCCGCTCCCTTGCCACCTCACGCCTAACGCCTAACGAATCGCTTGACGCCAAACGCTTGACGGGTAACACCTAACCTCCGGAGGAGATCCCACCCGGTACACCATCGGACACCCCGTCCATGGCCCCCTCCGAGAACCCGTCGCCGACCCCGCCCGGAAGCCCGTTTGCGACCGCCCCGGGGATACCGTCGCCGCCCCCGTCTCCATCGACTCCGTCCGCTCCATCGGCATCTCCACCCCCGCCCTCTCCCCCGCCCCGGTCGCCATCGCCGGTCCCGCTTCCGCCTCCACCCCCGCCTCGGTGGCCGCGCACTCCACCCTGCCCCTCTCCCCCGTCCTCACCGCTCCCGCGCTCGATCAGCTGCTTGACGAGCCGTACGAGTTCGGCCGGTTCGAAGGGCTTGGCAAGGAAGGCGTCCACGCCGACGTCGAGGCCGGTGTCCACCTCGTACTGCGTGCACGCGCTGATGATGGCGAGAGGCAGGTGGTGGGTACGGGGATCGGCGCGAAGCCGGGCGGCGGTGCGCAGGCCGTCCAGCCGGGGCATGACGACGTCGAGCGTCACGACATCGGGCCGCACCTGGTGCACCACATCCAGACACTCGGCACCGTCGGCCGCGGTCACGACCTCGAGCCCTTCCAGTTCGAGATTGACCCTGATCAGCTGCCGGATGACCTTGTTGTCGTCCACAACAAGCACCCGACCGGAGGCGCCTGGCACAAGTCGAGAGTAGGTCCGGACCGGCCACCGCGTCCGGGTTTTCCCCACTTCCACCCCGTACAGGGGACCCACCCCGCCCACGCAGTGGACACCGTTCCGCCCAGACCAGGGGCCTCCCTGCCCCCAGCGGGGAAACGCGTTCCTGATCACCCCGCCGGACCTGCTAGTGTTCTACCCGTCGCCGCGAGCGAAGAGCTCCACGGCCGACACGCCCCCGTAGCTCAGGGGATAGAGCAACGGCCTCCGGAGCCGTGTGCGCAGGTTCGAATCCTGCCGGGGGCACCCTGTATGAGGTGCCCAAAGACCCCGTCACCAGCGGAAACGCTGAGGCCGGGGTCTTCGCGTTTGTTGCAGGCGTACACGGACCGAAGCGGCCGCATGTCGGGGTCTGCGGAGGAGGCACGGACGGAATCTTGGAGCGTCCGTCGAGGTCAGCTGCCCCATCCGACGGACCGTCACCTGCGTCCGGCCGCCCTTCCGGGGGCTCCCGACGCCACCAACCGCTCCGCTCGGTCACCAAATGAGCACGTAACGCCGCGTCCGGCGCCAGCGGCGCCCGATCCCGCTCAAGCGACGCCCACCCTTCGACGGTCAGATCGTGATGTATCTCATAAAACAGTCAGATCAGGAGCTATCTCGTAAACCGATTTAGCAGGCATCAAGCCGGTCGCGGCTGCACAGGAGAAAGCCCAACCCGTCGATGGCCCCGCCGTCACCTGGGCTGAAGCCATGCGGCAGGCGGGCCGGCGTGAGCGCCCTCAGCGGGTTGGCCGGGCCGTGCGGGGCACGCTCGGGATGGACATAGGGGATCGAAGCGGACGAAGCAGTGACAAGCCACACAGGGGTACCCCCTTGCCTCAGGGAGGGCCTCGGGGTGGGATCGCAGTCCACGGCCGAGCGTGGTCTAGTCCACCTACGAGGAGCATCCATGCGCAGGATTCATGCGCGGCGGCGCACTGCGGTCGCCGCAGCCTGGGTCACCAGCCTCACCAGTTTCGCAGCGGTAGCGGGACTTTTGTCTGGTTCTGTCGCCGTCGCTGCACCCGTGCGACCGGCGCAGGAAGTCAAGCCCGCGCCGGCGGCCGGGCAGCAGTCGAAGAGCGCGCCCGGCAGTCTGATGACCACTGCGCAGTGCCGGGAGCAGTGGGGGTTCGACTGCTACAACGCGCTCCAGTACCGCCAGGCGTACAACCTGAACCCGCTGTACAAGGCTGGAGTGACCGGCAAGGGGCGCACGATCGTGATCGTGGATCCGTTCGGCTCGCCGACCATCCAGAAGGACCTGGATGTCTACAGCGCCCGATTCGGCATGAAGAGCACCCATGTCGACGTGGTCAAGTGGGGCAACGTCCCGCGCTTCGATCCCGGCGACGCCGACCAGCTCGGCTGGGCCGGGGAGACCACTCTCGACGTGGAGATGGCGCATGCCGTCGCCCCGGACGCGCACATCGTCCTGGCGGAGACCGGGGTCGGCCGGATCGGGGACGGCACCACCGGCCTGCGGGAGGTCATGGACGCCGAGAAGTCGCTCATCGACCGCGGCGTGGGCGATGTGATCAGCCAGAGCTGGGGCGTGGCGGAGAACAACTTCCCCGGCTTCGGCAAGGGTGACTTCTCCAGCATCCAGAACCTGCGGTACGCCTACAAGGACGCTGCCAAGCACGGTGTGACCGTCACCGACGCTTCCGGCGACAGCGGACCCACCGACACCACCTCGAACGGCCAGACCACGTATCCGTACCGGGTCAACGCCTGGCCGACCGACGACCCCCTGGTGGTCTCGGTCGGCGGCACCCAGCTGCACCTGGACGCCAACGGCAACCGCATCGCGCCGGACAGCGTCTACAACGACCACGGCGCCAGCGGCGGCGGCCAGTCCCACGTCTTCGCCCGTCCCTCGTATCAGAACGGGGTGGCCGGCAGTCACCGCAGCACCCCGGACGTCTCCATGTCCGCCGCGCTGAAGGGCGGCGGATGGGTGTACTCCAGCTACGACCCCAATCGGGTCGGCTGGGAGGTCTACGTCGGCACCAGCGAGGCCAGCCCGCTCTTCGCAGGAATCGTGGCCCTGGCCGACCAGGTCGCCGGGCACCGGCTGGGAGACATCCACAAGGCCCTGTACTCGCTCTACGCGAAGTCCTCGTCGAACCCGTCCACCGGGATCGTTGACGTGAAGGACGGCACGAACAACACCTATGCGGGAGTCACCGGCTACACCGCGGTGAAGGGCTACGACATGGCGACCGGTGTCGGAACGATCGACGCGGCCCGCTTCGTCCCGGCCCTCGCCAAGGCGGGCTGACCGCATCCCGTCCCCGAGGCGCGAGCGCCCGGCGTACCACTGCCGGGCCCGCGCCGGGACGGCGGCTCGTATACGCAGACAACGCCGGCGGAAGTGGCCGTGTGACGGGGTCCGTGCACGAGGCGTGGACAGGGTCTTGGTGCATTCGCCCTGGTCAGCCCTGGCAAAGAGCAGTCGGCCCTTCGGGATCAACCGCTTATGAGCGAGGCCACCTGCAGACCGACACGACCCAAGGGGCCGCCGCGTCGCTCTCAGGCCGTGGTCAATTGCTTCAGAACGGCCTGCGCCACTCCCCTGGCACTACCAGGGTTCTGTCCCGTGATCAGCCGGCCGTCCTCGACCACATACGACTCGAAGGGTTCGTCTGCCGTGCTGTAGTCGGCCCCGAGTTCCTTCAACCTCTCCTGCAGGTTGTAGGGAACGGCGTCTGCCCGGTTCGCCAGTTCCTCTTCGGGCCAGGAGAAGCCCGTGACCCGCTTCCCCTTCACCAGGGGATCGCCGTTGCTCAGGAAGGCATTCAGCAGTCCAGTCCCTCCATGGCAGACCGTCGACACGACGCGCCCCGATTCATAGAACCGCGCCATCAGTTCTTCCAGTTCAGGGGTCTGCGGAAAATCGAACATCACTCCGTGTCCACCCGTGAGGTAGATCGCGTCGTAGTCGTCGAGATGCACGTTGGAAATCTTCCGCGTGTCTTCCAGGAGATCCATGAACGCTCGGTCCCGGTACCGCTTTTCGGTGCCGAACTCCGCCAGGACCTCATGGGAAAGACTCTCAGGATCCAGCGGGATCTTGCCGCCCTGAGGACTGGCGATGTCCATGGTGTAACCACCCTTAGCAGCCACGTCCCAGAAGTGGGTCAGCTCCCCCAGCCACAGCCCCGTACGCATGCCCACTTTCTCGTATTCACCGATGTTGGTGACGATGACCAGGATCTTCTTCGTCGCTGTCATGATCTCTTCTCTCGCTCCAGTCGTGTTTCCACCTACCGAACGACGCCTTGGTTTGAAGAAAGCCGCGGCGTTTGACCTTCGTTCCGCGGTCGGAGCAAGGTCACTCCGGTTGGAGCAAGGTCGCTCCGGTCGGAGCGAGGTCGCTCGCCGAGCCCCGCCTCCTCATCGACTGAGGCTGTGGACGTCAGGGAGATCTCGAAAACAACCGTAGACCGATCGATTTGGCACGGCAAAGTCAAGTCCGGCAACGACGAAGCCCCCTGGTTTTCCTGGGGTCCGATTCAACCTGGCTGATCCGGGCTGGACATGTGTCGAGCTCCCGAACACCAGCACTGGTACGCCAACATCGTCTCGGTTGATTGGCGGACCTCACCGCCGCTCGCCGCCAGCTCGAAGCTCGACTTCGTCGCCCGGTTCCACGGCTGTGCGGCAGGCGCACTGCTGGGAGGCGCCGGCGCCACCGACTCGAGCCGACGCTCACCGGGCGACTTCTGACATCCACGGCTGACTGTGAGGAGGTTGGTGGTGACGCCCGAGGCGGTTCTGACCCGCCGCTGACCGACCGCCGCGCCAGAGGACAGCAGCCGGCGGAGCGGCCGCTCACCCTTGCCGCTCCGCTGCCACGTCCTCCACGTTGGCCGGTCTCCGCCGTTCTCACGAATCACGACACCCCGACGGTTCGCCTGGACTCTCAGGTCGTTGACCGGCGGGCCATGGGGAAGTGCCGAGCGCCGGCTCTTGGCCGGCGACGGAGATTCACCCGCCGCTCGCTGGCTGTGTCGCTGCCGCCATGGGCTCGCTCCCTCCCATGTCCAGCCGGAACGGAGGGTATGTATCGGTCATGAGAAACGCGTAGACGAGCACCCTCAGCGTCCAGCGCAGCAGGCCGATGAGGAAGTCGAACAGACCCCGCGGGTAGCGACCAGTGAACGTCAGGATCACCACCGCGATCAGAGAGAGCAGGCCGATGAGTCCGGAGGAGAACGGACTGTAGTGGTCGAGGTACCGGCACACGCTCCCGCCGCTGCTCATCAATATCGCGATCACCAGCAACTGTGGGATGACCAGCAGCCACTTGACCAGAACCAGCCCGCGGGACAGCCGCTTGGGATAGGTGACATCGACGCGGATCGGGTAGCCGGGCACGTCCTTGAGAGTGAACGGCGGATACCTGTCGGTGCCCAGCACTGCGGAGGCGTAGTAATTGACTCGCGTACTCCAGCGTATGACACCGACATTGAAATCGAAGAGCGGTCGGGGATAGCGACCGCTGATGAGGATGCTGAAGAACGCGACGATGCTCAGCAGCAGGAAGGCGATCCACAGAAAGAACAGGACGATGGAGTGCGGGATGGCGAGGATCCACTTCACCAGCCATTTCCATCGGGTGAGCCGGGGGTCCAGGGTCGCTTCGACGCATAGGGGATGGGCGGAAGTGGGAAACATCTCTGCCACATACTTTCTTGTACGAATAGGGGAAAGGTGTGTCCCGTAAATCGCATGTCCAGGAGTGTTCCGGACGGTGCGAACGGGCCACTGGCTCTCTGTGAGCCGTATCCCCATGGGATCCCGGAAATCGAATCGCGTCATGCCCCTGGATCGCGTGGCACGAGATCACGTGACTTGACCTATGCCGGCGGACCCGGTAAGCCACGCACGGCTACTCGGCCCCATCCGGCCGCCTCTGAATCGCTGAAACCGGCACCTGACATCAACGACGGCGGACGCATGAGGATTGCGGTGGTGCCATAGGGCCATAGGGAGCGGGTGCGCCGCCGATGACACGGCGGTCCGGCGGCGGTCGAGCGGCGTCAAGACGACAGCCTGCCCGCTGTCCACGCCAAGCGTCTGCGTCGACGTGCAGGCTCGTGGCGTGGTCCCCCCGAGACCGCTGGACCCTCCGGAGCCGTGTGGGCAGGTTCGAATCCTGTCGGGGGCACTCGCCCAGGATCAGCAGCAATCAAGTGCTGACCAGGGCGGATGCCGACATGAACGAGCGGGCGACAGTCTCGCTGTCTCCCGCTCACCCGTCGGCCACCACCCTTCGCGGAGACATCGCGACAAATTACGCGAAGATGGTTGAGAGGCGGTTTTTGGTGCGTTCCAAGGAGTCACGGATGGACGCCTCGGGCGAGTTCGTTCGAAGCGGTGGCCCTTCGGCTCTCCTGGCCGTGGACGGTGTCGTGCGCAGCCTCAATGCGGCGATGGCCAGGGCTCTGGGCAGGTCGGTTGAGCAGTGCGTGGGTCGTGGGTTGGTTGATCTGATGCCGGTGAGCCAGCGGACTGCGGTCGAGAGTCTCGTGGCCCACGCCGCCACGACGAAGACGATCGTGATGCGGGTGCTGGAGTTCCCCGGGGCGGGCGCACCCGTCGTCTGCCTGGTCGAGGCGCGACCCGTGAAAGATCCTGCGGGTGGCGAACCGCTGGTGCGGATGCGCTCGTTGGACGCGGGCAACGACCTGGGCGGTCTGGTGATCCCGTTCCGGTTGGCGGCCGCGGCCGCGAATCTCGGGCTGTGCATGTATTCACCCCAGGAGCACCAGCTGGAGTGGCTGGGTGGCGCGCCCGCCTTGGCGACGCTGTTCCCGGAGGCCTCCATGCCGTTGTCCAGGGTGGTTCGGCGAGTCCACCCTGACGACCGCGGGGCTCTGCGGCGGCTCGCGCGTTCGACCGCCGCCCGGTCCCCCTGGATCACGTTGCGATTCCTCACCGAGCGCGACGGCTGGCACCTGCTGGCCTGCCGGGCCCGCCGGATCCAGCTGGGGGACGGCGGCCCTGAGCGGGTCTTCGGAGTGATCCGTGACGACACCAAGGGGGAAGCGCGCCGGCGCAGAGCGTTGGTCGCGCTGAGTGCTGAGCGGCAGCGAGCCGCCGAGATCGCGGCCTTCGCCTCCGCCGTGATGACCGCAGTCACGGAGCAAGAGGTGCAGCAGGTCGTCCTGACCCGGCTCGCCGCGACCTTCGGCGGTACCGGTGCCGCGCTGGCGTTCAGCACGGAAGGCCGCCTGCGCGTCTCCTCCGATGCCGGCATCCCGATGCCGGTGGCCGCCCTGCACGGCCTGCCGCTGGACGCCCCCAGCGCGCTGCCCCATGTGATCCGCACCGGCGAGCCGCAGTTCATACCCAACCGGGAGGACTACATCCGCCGCTGGCCGCACGGGGCCATGGTGCCGTACTTCGACGAGCTCGACTCCGGTTACGCCATCTCGATCGCCTCCCTCGACCCGGTCGGCGATCAGCCGCTCGCGGCCTGGCTGGTGACGTACGACAGCGAACACCACTCGTCCCCGGATGAGCGGGCCCTCATGGCCACTCTCGCCGACCTCGCAGGCCAGGCACTGAAACGCGTCAGGTTGCAGGAGGCACGGGTCGAGCTGGCGACGGCGCTGCAGCAGACCATGCTCCCCACGCTGCCCGAGCACCTGCCGGGCCTGGTCGTCGCCGCCCGGTACCGGCCGAGCCAGGACGGGCTGGACATCGGCGGAGACTGGTACGACGCCTTCGTCATGCCTGACGGTGCGGTCGCCGTGGAGATCGGTGACACCCAGGGGCACGACGTGGACGCCGCTGCAGCCATGGGACAGGTGCGCGCCTCGATGCGCGCGATAGCTGCCCGCGAACCGGATCCCGCAACCGTGCTGACACGCACCAACGAGCTGCTCGTCACCATGGACGCGACACGTTTCGCCAGCTGCACCATGCTGCACATCGACCCGGACGACGGACGGGTCACCGGTGCCAGCGCCGGTCATGTGCCGTTGCTGTACGCACGCGACGACGGCTGTCACAGCGTCCGTGAGCTGCCGGGCGGCCCGGTGCTGGGGGTCCTGCCCGACGCCGATTACCGCAAGGGAATCTTCACGCTGGACAAGGGTGCCGCGCTGGTCATGGTCACCGACGGCGTGGTCGAAGGACCGGGGCTCACATTGGACGCCGGGTTGGAGCGAGCCGGGACACTGATCGGCGCGGCCCTCCACGACGGACTGAGCGTCGAGGAGACCGCCGACCGCCTCCTCGACGCCGCGGTCGCGGTGGACCACCTCGACGACGTGGCCGTGCTGGTCATCCGGCGTACGTGACCGCGTCAAGCCTGCGGGGAGTCATCGATCGGCCGATGCCGACGCTGCTGTCGCTCATCCGCAAAGGCGTCCTCATGGACGAATGCGGATGATCGTCTTTCCTTTGCGTCGCTCGGTCGGATTGAGGGCGGAGACGGCATCGTCGAAGGCCGAGACGTTGTCGATGTTCGTCCGCAGTCGTCCGTCCTGCACCCGGCGGGCGATCTCGCTCAGTTGGGCGCGATCGGACTCGACGACGAAGTCGACCGCCAGGCCGTCGGCGGGTCGTGCCTCCGGCGGGCCGACGATGGACACCAGCGTTCCTCCGGCCCGAACCAGGCCCGCGGACCGCTTCCCGATGTCGCCGCCGATGCCATCGAGCACCAGATCGACGCCGCCGACCTCTTCCAGGCCGTCGTTCTCGAGGTCGACGAACTCCTTCGCGCCGAAGTCGAGCACCGTCTGACGGTCGGCGGCGCGTCCGGTGCCGATGACGTACGCACCGAACTCACGCGCGAGCTGCGTCACCATCGACCCGACTGCGCCGGCCGCACCGTGCACGAGCACGCTCTGCCCCGCCCGAAGGCGGCCGTGCTCGAACAGTCCCTGCCACGCGGTCAGGCCCGAGATCGGCAGGCTCGCGCCCACCGTGAAGTCGACCTCGCCCGGCAGCGGCGCGAGGTTGCGCGCCTCGACGGCCGCGTACTCGGCCAGGGTGCCGTCGCGGTACCAGTCCGTGATGCCGAACACCCGCTGCCCCACCGACAGTCCGGTCGTGCCGTAGCCGAGGGCGGTGACCACTCCGGCCAGCTCGTGCCCAGGGATCGACGGTGTCCGGTCACGGTCGACGCGATCGGTCCAGGTCGAGGGCCACTCCAGCTCGGTCGGGACGAATCCCGACGCATGAATCCGAACGACGACGTCGTTTATCGCCGCCTGCGGCTCGGGCCGCTCCACCAGCGTCATCCCGGCCGTTCCCGCAGCCTGGTCCGTCACCACGATCGCTTTCATGGGAATTGTCTCCTCGGGCATGTGTCTCTTCGGTGGAAATGCCGCAGGGATGGAAGGACTGTTCGACATCACCTCGGCGGGGGCCACAGGACGCGGCCGGCCGGTCCGGTCAGCGCCGGCCGGACTGCTGTTCGCTCGTCGTCATGTCTCCGACCCTAGGAACGGAGCAGCCCAGGAGTACGGTCCATTTCCATCGTAAATCCGTGGGCCACTCAGGGGGTTGGCCTGCATGGCCGGCCGACCGGGCCGGCCAGGCCCGGGCCGGTCGGCCCGGTCGGCCGGGCCTGCTCGATGGGCTGCGACGTCCTGCCGAGCGTCGAGGCATTGCCGAAGACCCTCGCCGAAGACCCTTGCCCACGGTCACCCGCCGCAGGAAGATCCCTTTCGGATCGAGGGAGACGTGATGCTGCGGTTCATGGACTGGTCCGTGGTCGTGTTGGGCTGTGCGCTGGTCCTCGGTGGCCTCGCCGGCCGGTGGTGGGAACGGACCCGCGTCCGGAAGACCGAGTCCCCCGATGAGGGCATGCGGCTCCTCTGGTCATGGTTCCCCTTCGTCATGGGCCTGGGGATGATCTGCGCCAGGGTGCCTGGCCTGTTGCGCGCGCCCCACCTCGTCGTAGAGGTCTTCGACGCGCTCAACTTCGTACTGGCACTCACGGCTCTGGGCTTCATCCTCAGGCTGGGGCGCCGCTTCCTTCGCGCGCGCGGCACCACGTGACGGCTGTGACGGCCCTCCCGGCCGGGAGACGGGCATCTTCCACGCGTTCAGAGGCGTGCGCTTGGATGGGCGGGTGACCGTTCATGACGTTGCTCGGCAGTTGCCGGAGGTGGCAGTCCTGCGAGAGCACTGCCGCTCGCTGGCCGTCCTGGAGGCGGTCCTTAGCCCTGAGTGGGCGGACCGGTACCACTCCTTCGACGACCACTGGTCCGAGAGGGAGTCGATGGCCTCGATGCGGAACGGATCGGGCGACGAGTACTCGATCGTTTTCTCGCCCGCCGGTGCCTACGTCCGGGGATTCGCTCACGAATCACCTATGAGCCCTTATGCGGAGGACGGGCCATGGCCAGGAGTGCTCGATGAGGTCCCTGAGGCCTTCCGGCCGTGCGTGGAGGAGCCGGCGTTCTCGGATGAGGACGGGATGCCTCTCGTCACGGCGTGCATGTGGCGAGAGACGGGCGACGGCGGCTGGGCAGCGGGGACGATCGACTTTCCCGGCGAGGCGTCGGGAGATCCCGACGGCGCCGGGCACCTCTTTCAACTGTTGGTCGATCGCTCGCCGGAGGCGTTCCAGCGGTGGGCCGAGGACTACTACGAGGTTCCGGTCAGCCTGGAAGCCGTTCGGCACGTCTTCTCCTCGCGCTCTCTGACCGAAGAAGTGGCCCGTGCGTTGAACCCGGAGATCGTCCTGGCAGACCTCGCGGAGGACATTTCCGATATCGGATATCCGATGGACTGAGACAGGATTCCGCCCGGCCGCCGACGACCGGTGACCGGTGCTGCGGTAACGACAGGTGTGCTGAAGACACCCTGTCCCAAAAGGCCCGTCGGCCCGCCGGCTGAAGTGGTGCCGGCGTCGGCCTCGGCCATGCGCTTGGCCCCCGCGCGGCCCGCCGTCCGGAACTGGCGGGCCAGCGCCCCTGAAGGCGCCGTCGCGGGGTAAACGGAACCTACGCCTCCGTGAGGCAAAACGGAAGGCCTTGTTTTCCGGCCTCACTCGGCGGCCGCATATCACCCACCAGAAGGCGGTCACCCGCCTCCCTTTCTCTTCAACCTGGACAAATACGGGCATTTCACACTTACGTGACCGTCAGGAGCGCGCCGGTGTCGCGGTCGGGGCGGTGGTCTCGGTCGGCGTGGCCGCGGTGAGCGATGTCGCGGGCCCCGCGCGCCGCCCGCTCGGCGCGCTGCTCGCCTCCTGCGCCATGGTGCTCGGAGCGGGGCTCGGTCCGCTGCCGGCCGAGGTGCTGTCCGAGGTGCCGTCCGAGACACTGCCCGCGCCGACGGTAACCGTGTTCGCGGTGGAGGCGGTGCTGCTGGGTACGGCGGTCGCCGTGATGCTGCGGATGCCGGTGGGGCGGCCCGCGACGAACGGTGCCGGGGCCCCTCAAGCCGACCGCTTGCGTGATGCGGTCTTCTTCGCTGTCGTCTTCTTCTCCGTGCCCTTGGAAGCCGCCGCCTTCTTCGCACCCGTCGTCGGCTTGGCGGTCCTGGCCGTGGACTTGCGTGCCGGCTCCGCCTTCTTCGCGGCGGCGGTCTTCTTCGCCGTGGACGTCGACTTCTTGCCGTCCGTCGTCTTCGGCGCGGCTCTCCGCTGCAGGGATCTGACCTCGGCCGCTGCGGCGGCCGGCGCCTCGCGCGATTCCCGGGCCGCCCGCACGCTGTTCTCCAGTGCCGCCATCAGGTCCAGCACCTTGCCCCCGGCGGCCGGCTCCGGCGCCTGGGGCGGGGCCTCGCCGGAGGCCTTCGCGGCGATGACCTCCTCCAGCGCCTCCCGGTACTCGTCGTGCAGGTCCTCCAGGTCGACCTCGCCGAGGGTGTCCATCAGGGCGTCCGCGAGGTCGAGTTCCTTGTCCCGGATGCTGACGGAGGCGTCGGGGGCCACGCCCTCCGGCGCGCGGACCTCGTCCGGCCACAGCAGGCCGTGCATGGCGATGGCGTCGCCGACCACCCGCAGCATGCCGAGCCGCTCCCGGCCGCGCAGCGCGTACTTGGCGATGGCGACCTTGTTGCTGCGCTTGAGGGCCTCGCGCAGCAGGGTGTACGGCTTGGCGGCCGGGGCGCCGGCGGCGGCGAGGTAGTACGCCGCTCCCATCTGGAGCGGGTCGATCCGGTCGGCCGGCACGAAGGCCACGATCTCGATGGTGCGGGCGGTCGGGATCGGCAGGTGGGAGAGGTCGTCGTCGGTGATCGGGATGATCGTGCCGTCAGCGTCCTCGTACCCCTTGCCGATCTCGCCCTGGCCGACCTCCTGGTCGTCGAGTTCGCACACCTTGCGGTAGCGGATGCGCCCGTTGTCCTCGGTGTGGATCTGACGGAAGGAGATCGCATGGCTCTCCGTGGCGTTCACCAGCTTGATCGGGATGCTGACGAGCCCGAAGGAGATGGCGCCGTTCCATATCGACCGCACGTGCCGCACCCTTCCCTAGGCCGATTCCACCGCTTTCAGCGGTTTGTCTGGGATTGTCATCGTATGACGCCTATCACAGAGGTGGAGGGGCGGCGGGTCGCGCTCAGCAACCTGCAGAAGGTGCTGTATCCGGAGACCGGCTTCACCAAGGCGGAGCTGGTGCACTACTACGCGACCAGCGCCGATGTGCTGCTGCCGCATCTGCGCGACCGGGCCGTGTCCTTCCTGCGCTATCCGGACGGCCCCGAGGGCCAGCTGTTCTTCACCAAGAACGTGCCGCCGGGTACGCCCGAGTGGGTCACCACGGCCGAGGTGCCGCGGTCCTCGGCGGACGGTCCGGCCCGGATGGTCGTCGTACAGGATCTGCCGAGCCTGGTCTGGGCGGCGAACCTGGTCACCGAGTTCCACACCCACCAGTGGCTGGTGCAGAGCCCGGACGAGGCCGACCGGCTGGTCTTCGACCTCGACCCGGGGGCGCCCGCGAACGTCGTCCACTGCTGCGAGGTGGCCCTCTGGCTGCGCGAGCGGCTCGCGGCCGACGGGATCGAGGCGTACCCGAAGACGGCCGGGTCGAAGGGGCTGCACCTGCTGGCGGCGGTGCGCGGGGGCGGTTCCGAACGGACGAGCGAGTACGCCAAGGCGCTCGCCGTGGAGGCCGAGCGGGCGATGCCCCGGCTGGTGGTGCACCGGATGACGAAGAGCCTCAGGCCGGGGAAGGTGTTCGTCGACTGGAGCCAGAACGCGGCCCGCAAGACCACGGCCACGCCCTACACGCTGCGCGCCCGCCGGGCCCCGCTGGTCTCGGCGCCGGTGACCTGGGACGAGGTCGCCGACTGCCGCAGCCCGGACCAGCTGGAGTTCCGGGCGGAGGACCTCGCGCCGCGGCTCCAGGACCTGGGGGACCTGATGGCACCCCTGCTGGACGCGGAAGCGGCGGCGCCCCTCCCCTGACCTACAGCCTCCCCCAGGTGTTCCGGTCCCTGGCCATCCCGTGCAGCGCCTCCACGTCCGCCGGCTTCAGCACCCCGCCGAACCGGGCCAGGCCCGCCAGCTCGGTGTCCTGCACGATCCGTACCGCCCGCGGCCGCTCGGTCACCGTCACCTCGGCGGGGCCCGCCAGGGCCAGCACCGGGCGCACCTCGGCGGTCAGGGCGTGGGAGGCCCGGTCGGCGAGGGCCCGCAGCCGGCGCAGCAGCGGCTCGGCCTCGCGGCGGCCCACGCGGACCATCGGGTCGGCGACCAGGACCCGGGCCTTGCGGGCGTACAGGGCGTGTACGGCGTACAGGCCGCCGGGGCCCAGCAGCAGATGGTGGATGCGGTCGCCGCCGGGCAGGACGATGGAGTGCAGGGTGTGCCAGCCGGCGCCCTCAAGGCCGTCCAGGGCCGTGCCGACCGTCTCCTCGGCGGCCAGGGCGCGCCGGCGCGGGTCGGGGCGCAGCCGGTGGGCGGGGCCGGGGTCGCGGTCGAGGGCGACGAGCAGGGCCTCGCCGGGGCGGTTGGGTGCCAGGTCGTCGTCGGGATGCAGGGCCAGCCGGACGAGTTCCGCGGGGGTCGGCACCGGGGGCGGGCCGACGGTCACCGGGCCGGTCAGAAACGGTTTCAGGGCACCGAGTACGTCGTCGCCGCAGCCCTCGCCGAGCAGGTTGACCCGGCCCGTCTCACGGTCGTACCAGGCGACGTTCGATCCGTCCGGGCGGCAGACGTACAGCCGTTCCCGGCCGTGCCGATAGGCCGGCACCACGCGCAGTGTGCTCATGCGCCATCACCCCTCGACCATGGGAACAGGCAGGGTGCTCCCGGGGCAAGACCGGTTACCGTGGAGGGCGGCCCCGCGAGGGGGAGTTGGGGAGGCGCCGTTGCGGATCCGCGGAAAGCAGCCCGACGTACCGGCTCCGGAGAGCCCGTGGAACGAGATCGTGCCCGGCCTATGGATGGGCGGGCACGAGTTCCGGGGCCGCTCGGGACGGCCGGAGCTCGCCGTCGTACGAGACGAGTTCGATGTGGTGCAGACGCTGCTGCGACTGCCGGGGTACGGCCCCGATCCGGGGGTCGAGCACCATGTGTGGCCGATTCCGGACGGCCCGCTGGACGGGACCCAGCTCGCCGGGGTGATCCGGCTGGCCCGCGCGGCGAACGAGGCGCTGGACGCCGGACGACGGGTGCTCGTGCGCTGCTACCACGGGTACAACCGCTCGGGCCTGGTCGTCGCGCACGCCCTGGTCCAGCGCGGGCGCGCCTCGCCGGACGAGGTGATCCAGCTGATCCGGGCCCGGCGCTCGGCGTGGGCGCTGCACAACGAGTTGTTCGTGGAGTACCTGCGTGCGGGGCTGTCGACCGTGCGGCTGCTGGAGGAACTGGCCGAGTAGCCTCTCTTCCAGCGTCACCCTGACGGGTGCAAAAAGGACTTACATACGAATTTCCTCGTCTACACATAAGGTGTACGGGGCCCCCACCGACCCCGACACCCCAGGAGCACCGTGCCAGCCCGCCGTCCCGCGCGCACCGCCGTCACCGCGGCCGCCGTCGCCCTGCTGTCGGCGACGGCGGTGGCCTGCGGGGACTCCGGCGGGCTGCGGGGCGCGGGCGCGACGGCGACCGCCATCAGCCCCGCCAGGCTCTGGCCCGGCCTGCGCCCGGCGTCCAGCCCCGCCTACCCCTACGACGTGGCGACCCGGGCCGTCGTCAAGGGCGTCACGGTCCCGGGCGACGACATCCGCGCGGCGGACCCGGTGGACGTGGTCGAGGCCGAGATCAAGGCGCATCCGGACGACTACGGGTCGAAGGGGGCGTACCACGGGACCGTGGACCGGCTGAAGTACTGCCGGCCCGGCGCCGACCGGGCCCGCTGCCCGCTGCTGAAGCCGTACTACCGGGACCTCACCGGTGACGGCCGGAACGACATGACGCTCGGCTTCCGGCTGTACCCGACCAACCAGACGGCCGTGCGGGTCTACACCGTCGAGAAGCACAGGCTGGTGCAGGTGCTGGCCGACAACGACGCGATCCTCGGGGTGGAGCTGGCCGGCCGGTCCCTGATCGAGCGCTCACCGGCCGACATCTCCGGCTACGAGTACCGTACGACCTGGGTGTGGGACCCGGGGCAGCGGGCGATGGTGTTCTCCCGCGACGAGTACCTGCACACCGGTGACGGCCGGCACGCCAAGAAGCCCTCGGCCTCGCCGTCCGCCTCGCCGTCCGCCTCCGGTTCCTCCCCCGCTGCCTCCTCCGCCGCCTCTTCCGCGAGCGCGCGATGAGGGTCGCGCTGCCCCGCTGGGCCGGACCGCTCGCCGTGAAGGCCGCCGCGTTCATCACGGTGATGTGCTGCGCGCTGGCCGCGCTGCTCGGCGTCCTGGTGCACGTCTCGGTGACCAACCAGACCGTCGGCCAGGCTCGCAGCCTGGCCCTGTCCCGCCTCGCGGACGCCACCCAGGCGTACGAGGCCGGCGACACGCTGCTGCCGAACGCGGGGGTGGACCCCGAGGGGCTGCCCGCGCCGCTGCGGACGCTGGCGGCGGCCGGTGAGCGCGGCACCATGGTCTCCGCCCACCACGGACGGCCGACCATGTGGGCGGCGGGCCCGGTCGCCGGGCACCGGGCGCTGGCCGTGGCGGTCGACTACTCGCAGCAGTCCCGCACCATCGCCGGGCTCGACAACTCGATCCTGTGGTCGTCGGGGCTCGCGATCGGGGCGACGGTGCTGGTCGGCGTGTTCGCGGTGACCCGGGTGACCCGGCGGCTGCACGGCACCGCCCGGGTGGCCCGGCGGATCAGCGCGGGCGACCTGGACGCCCGCGTCGACGACCCCCTCACCAAGGACCCGTCCCGGCCGCAGGACGAGGTGGCCGCGGTGGCGGCGGCCCTGGACTCCATGGCGTCGAGCCTGCAGAGCAAGCTGCTGAGCGAGCAGCGGTTCACCGCGGACGTGGCGCACGAGCTGCGCACCCCGCTGACCGGGCTGCACGCGGCGGCGGAGCTGCTGCCGCCGGGCCGGCCGACCGAGCTGGTGCGGGACCGGGTGGCGGCGCTGCGCACCCTCACCGAGGACCTGCTGGAGATCTCCCGGCTGGACACCGGGCGGGAGAAGCCGGCGGTGGACACCGAGGAGCTGGGGGCGCTGGCCCGGCGGGTGGTGCGCGCCTCGGCGACCGACACGGAGGTGCGCGTCCTCGCCGACGCGCGGGTGGAGACCGACCGGCGGCGGCTGGAGCGGGTGCTGGGGAACCTCGTGGCCAACGCGCACAAGCACGGGGCACCGCCGGTGGTTCTGACGGTGAACGGGGCGGTGGTCACCGTACGTGATCACGGGGCCGGGTATCCGGACTATCTCGTGGCTCACGGGCCGCAGCGGTTCCGTACGGAGGGCGGGGCCACCGGGCACGGGCTGGGGCTGACCATCGCGGCGGGGCAGGCGGAGGTGCTGGGAGCGCGGTTGTTCTTCGGCAACGCGGTGGACGGCGGGGCCGTTGCCACGCTGGTCCTGCCCGTGGCGGACGGGCGGTAGGACCCGGCGCGTCCGCGCCACGCTGGTGCCGGTGGGCACCCCACACAAGCCGCCCTATTTGGGTAGGTTCCGGGCATGACCAAGGCCGGAACCACCGTGGCGGCGGCGCAGACTCCCGCACCCGCCGTACGCCTCCCCCGGCGCCGTGGCATCGAACTCGCCCTGATCCTGCTGGCCGTACTGCTCTCCGTGTACGGCTACTGCGCCGTCGGCCTGGCGCGGACCGGTACCGTCCCGCCGGGCGCGGTCGGTTACGGTGCCGGGCTCGCCGTGCTCGCGCTGTTCGCGCATCTCGTGGTGCGCGTCCGGGCGCCGTACGCCGACCCGCTGTTCCTGCCGATCGGTGTGCTGCTCAACGGGCTCGGACTGGTCCTGATCTACCGGCTGGACCTGGAGACCCCAAGCGACCAGGCGGCCCCGGCCCAGCTCGAGTGGTCCACCCTCGGGATCGGGCTGTTCATCGCCGTCGTGCTGGTGCTGCGCGACCACCGGGTGCTCCAGCGGTACGCGTACGTGTGCGTGGCCGCCGCGCTCGGACTGCTCGCGCTGCCGATCGGGTTCCCCGCGGTCAACGGCGCCCGTATCTGGGTGCGTGTCGCCGGATTCTCCATCCAGCCGGGCGAGTTCGCGAAGGTGCTGCTCGCGGTGTTCTTCGCCGCCTATCTGGCCGCCAACCGCAGCGCGCTCGCGTACGCGGGCCGCAGGCTGTGGCGGTTGCAGTTCCCGACCGGGCGGGTGCTCGGGCCGATCGTGACGATCTGGCTGCTCAGCGTCGGAGTGCTGGTCCTGGAGCGGGATCTGGGCACCTCGCTGCTGTTCTTCGGGCTGTTCGTGGTGCTGTTGTACGTCGCCACGGGGCGCACCGGCTGGATCGCGGTCGGGCTGCTGCTCGCCGTGCTCGGCGCGGTGGCGGTGGGGCGCCTGGAGCCGCATGTGAACCAGCGGATCGAGGACTGGCTGCATCCGTTCGCCACCATCGAGGCCGGGCAGGGCCCCAACCAGCTCTCCCAGTCGCTGTTCGCCTTCGCGGCGGGCGGAGTTCTCGGCACCGGGCTCGGGCTCGGCCACTCCATCCTCATCGGCTTCGCCGCCAAGTCGGACTTCATCCTGGCCACGGCGGGCGAGGAGCTGGGGCTCACGGGCCTCGCGGCGATCTTCCTGCTGTACGCCCTGCTGGTGGAGCGCGGCTACCGGGCCGGCCGCGCCCTGCGGGAGCCCTTCGGCCGGCTCCTCGCGGTCGGGCTCGCCTCGATCCTGGCGCTGCAGGTGTTCGTCATCGCGGGCGGGGTCACCGGGCTGATCCCGCTGACCGGCATGGCGATGCCGTTCCTCGCCCAGGGCGGCTCCTCGGTGGTCACCAACTGGGCGATCGTGGCGCTGCTGATCCGGGTGAGCGACTCGGCGCGCAGCCAGTACGACGGACGGGAGGCACCGTGAGCGACTACGGCGGCGGGCGGCCGATGGCCCGCTACATCCGGCACGCCAGTGCGTTCAGCGCCCTGCTGCTGACGGCACTGCTGGTCAACGCGGCCCGCGTGCAGGTGGTGCAGTCGGGCGTCTACGACGGCAACCCCGCCAACCGGCGTGCCACGATCGCCCGTTACGGTCAGCCGCGCGGCGACATCCTGGTCGGCGACGAACCGGTCACCGGCTCCGTGGACACCGGCGAGCAGTTGCGCTACGAACGCAGCTACCGCAACGGCCCGTTGTACGCGCCGGTCACCGGCTTCGCCTCGCAGTCGTACGGCACCACGTTCCTGGAGCACGCCGGGGACGGGGTGCTCTCCGGCACGGATCCGATGCTGTCGCCGCTGCCGCTGTGGAACGACATGACGCGTGGACCCGGTCCGGCCGGGAACGTCGTCACCACGCTGAACCGGCGGGCACAGGAGGCGGCGTACCGGGGGCTCGCCGGACGCAAGGGCGCGGTGGCCGCGATCGAGCCCACCACGGGCCGCGTCCTGGCGCTGGTGTCCAGTCCGTCGTACGACCCCGGGGTGCTGTCCGGCAACGGCGAGGCGGTGGCCTCGGCGTGGGCGCGGCTCAACCACGACCCGGAGAAGCCGATGCTCAACCGGGCGGTACGGCAGACCTATCCGCCGGGGTCGACGTTCAAGGTGGTCACCGCGGCGGCGGCGCTGGACGCGGGGCTGGTCACCGACGTGGACGCGCGTACCGACTCCCCCGACCCCTACCGGCTGCCGGGCACCACGACCCGGCTGACCAACGAGGCCGACGGCTGCCGGGACGCCTCGCTGCGGTCGGCCTTCGAGTGGTCCTGCAACACGGTGTTCGCCAAGCTCGGGGTGGACGTCGGGGTGCGGAACATGGAGGCCACGGCACGGGCGTTCGGGTTCAACGACCCCGGGTTGCGGATCCCCTTCTCCGTGTCGCCGAGCACCTTCGACACGCGTGTGGACAGGGCGCAGCTGGCGCTGTCCTCGATCGGGCAGTACAACACGCGGGCCACGCCGCTGCAGATGGCGATGGTCGCGGCGGCCGTCGCGGACCGCGGTCAGCTGCGGTCGCCGTACCTGGTGGAGCGCACGACCCGGCGCGGCGGGGAGACGGTCGCCGGGAGCGGGGCGCATCCGGTGCGGCAGGTGATGAACGCCTCGACCGCCGAACGGCTCAAGGAACTGATGGCCGACGTGGTGCACGAGGGCACCGGTACGCGGGCGGCCATCCCCGGTGCCCTGGTCGGCGGCAAGACCGGTACCGCGCAGCACGGGATCGGCAACTCCGGTGTGCCGTACGCCTGGTTCGTCTCCTGGGCGCAGGCCGAAGCCTCCCTGGACCCGCAGGTGGCGGTCGCGGTGGTGGTGGAGGACGCCTCGGCGCACCGGGGCGAGATCAGCGGCGGCGGGAACGCGGCGCCGATCGCACGGGACGTGATGCGCGCGGTTCTCGGCAAGTGAGACGGGGATTCCGCCGGCGAGCACGGCCGACCTACCGTTCGGTCATGACCGATGCGCCCGCGTACGAACTCGCCGAAGTCAACATCGCCCGCCTCAAGTTCCCTTTGGACTCACCTGAGTTGAAGTTCTTCGTCGACTCGCTCGACCCGGTCAACGAGGCGGCGGACGCCGCGGACGGCTTCGTCTGGAGGCTGCAGAGCGACTCCGGCAACGCCACCGACATCCCGGTCCTCGGCGACGAGTGGCTGATCATCAACCTGACGACCTGGCGGGACCTGAACGCGCTGACGGCGTTCATGTACCAGGGCCTGCACCGGGAGTTGCTCTCCCGGCGCAGGGAGTGGTTCGAGCAGCTCGCGGAGGCGGTGACGGCGGCGTGGTGGGTGCCGGCCGGTCACCGCCCGACCGTGGCCGAGGCGGAGGACCGGCTGCTGCACCTGCGCGAGCACGGCGCGACGCCGTACGCCTTCACCCTGCGGACGTCGTTCCCGGCGCCGGGGACGCCGCAGGAGACGGCCGAGGTCAGCCGACCGGCCTGAGCATCTCGGAGCGGACCTTGACGGTGTGCCGGGCGGCCGCGTCGAGGTCCACGTCGGACGGGTCGGGCGCCGGCAGGGCGGCCTCGCCGATGATGGCCGCCGTGTTGCCGTCCGCCCAGGCGCAGACCGGGTAGGTGATCGTCACCAGGGACGCCTTCTGGGTCAGCACCTCGCAGCTGATCGTGACGTCGGAACCGGAGGGGGTGACGTCCTTCGGCGCCTGGTCCACGGTCACGCTGTCGGCCTCGGTGGCGCCCTTGAGCATGTTGCGCCGCACGGCGTCCTTGTTCTTGAAGCGGCCGTACATGCCGGACACCAGCAGCATGCCCTTGCTGCTGTCACCGCCCGGGCTGTAGCGGGCGGTGACGGCGTGGATGTCCTTGGCGTCCCAGGCGCCGTCGGCCTCCTTCTCCACCTTCTTGCCCTCGGTGTCGGACATGTCCTGGGCGAGCTCGTACTTGCCGTCGAGCAGCGTCCTGGGCAGCGTGAGCTTGTTCTTCGCCGCGGGGAAGCCGCTGCTCGCCGCCATCCCGATCAGGACGAGCACCACGACGACCGACACGACGGCGCCGCCCACGATCCCGAGGACGAGCCCGACCCGCCGCTTCTTCGGCAGGGGGGCCATGGGCGGCGCCCCCCAGGCCGGGTACGGCTGCTGTGCGTACGGCTGGGGCGGGTACGCCTGCTGCTGCGGGTACGGGGAGCCGTACGGGCCGGGAGCGGCCTGCGGGGGCTGCTGGCCGTACGGGCCCGGGGCGGCCTGCGGGGGCTGCTGGCCGTACGGGTACGGCGGCTGCTGGGGGCCGTTGGGGTACGGCTGCTGCGGCGACGGAGGCATGGACACGCCAGCACGCTACTGCACCCGGGTGACAGGCCCGACGGCCGCCTCAGCTCTCCGCCGCCCCCGACTCGATCGCCTCCCGCACCTCCGCGACCCGGTCCCGCTCCTCGGCCGCGAAGCGTTCGGCGTCCAACCGCTCGGCCAGTTCCTCGTCCTGGGCCATGAGCAGGTCCAGATTGGCGTCGCCCATCTCGAACACGCCCATGTCCACATAGGCCTGCTGCAGCCGCTTGCCCCACAGCCCGATGTCCTTGACGCAGGGCACGATCCGGCTGAAGAGCAGCCTGCGGAACAGCTGGAGGAACTCGGAGCGCTCACTCAGCGCCTCCGCCTCGGCCTTGGGGATGCCGAAGTTCTCCAGCACCTCCGCGCCCCGCAGCCGGTCGCGCATGAGGTAGCAGCCCTCGATGACGAACTCCTCGCGCTCGCGCAGTTCGGCGTCGGTGAGCTGCTTGTAGTAGTCGCGCAGCGCGAGCCGGCCGAAGGCCACGTGCCGGGCCTCGTCCTGCATGACGTAGGTGAGGATCTGCTTGGGCAGTGGCTTGTCGGTGGTGTCCCGGATCATCCCGAACGCAGCCAGCGCCAGGCCCTCGATGAGGACCTGCATGCCCAGGTACGGCATGTCCCAGCGGCTGTCGCGCAGGGTGTCCCCGAGCAGGGACTGCAGGTTGTCGTTGATCGGGTAGACGAGCCCGATCTTCTCGTGCAGGAAGCGGCCGTAGATCTCGGCGTGCCGGGCCTCGTCCATGGTCTGGGTGGCGGAGTAGAACTTGGCGTCCAGGTCGGGCACCGACTCCACGATCCGCGCCGCGCAGATCATCGCGCCCTGCTCGCCGTGCAGGAACTGGCTGAACTGCCAGGAGGCGTAGTGCCGGCGCAGGTCGCCCTTGTCCTTGTCGGTGAGCCTGTCCCAGTACTTGGTGCCGTACAGGGACATCATCTCGTCGGGCGTGCCGAGCGCGTCGTACGGGTCGACCTCCAGGTCCCAGTCGATGCGCTGCTGCCCGTCCCACTGCTTGTCCTTGCCCTTCTGGTACAGGGCGAGAAGGCGTTCGCGGCCTTCGTCGTACTCCCAGCTGAAGCGGGCCGCGCCGCTCGCGGGCACCTGCCAGGTGGAGTCACCGGGGTCGTTGGCGTACAGGTCTTGGGTCGGCATACCTCGCAGGCTCACACGTAGACGTGAAGTCAACAAGTCACGCGCAGGGGATTGACGACCTTGCTGACAAGCAGTCTCATAAGAGCCAGGACGACTACCCCCGGGTAACGAGGTGAGGGAGCCATGACGACCCTGACGGAAGCGGACGCGCTGGACGGTCTGCGCGACGCGCTCGGCCTGCTCAAGGACCGGGAGCAGGTGGCCGAACGGCTGCTGGTCTCCTCCGCCAAGCACTCCTTCGACCCGGACAAGGAGCTGGACTGGGACGCGCCCTTCGAGGAGGGCAAGTGGTTCTGGCCGCCGGAGCTGGTGTCGCTGTACGACACGCCGATGTGGAAGCGGATGAGCGAGGAGCAGCGGATCCTGCTGTCCCAGCACGAGGCGGCGGCCCTGGCCTCGCTCGGCATCTGGTTCGAGATCATCCTGATGCAGCTCCTGGTCCGGCACATCTACGACAAGGCGGCGACGAGCGCGCACGTCCGGTACGCCCTCACCGAGATCGAGGACGAGTGCCGGCACTCGAAGATGTTCGCCCGGCTGATCTCGCACGGCGGCACGCCCTGGTACCCGGTGAGCCGCGCCCACCAGAACCTCGGCCGCCTCTTCAAGACCATCTCCACCACCCCCGGCTCCTTCACGGCCACCCTCCTCGGCGAGGAGGTCCTGGACTGGATGCAGCGGCTGACGTTCCCGGACGAGCGGGTCCAGCCGCTGATCCGGGGCGTGACGCGCATCCACGTGGTCGAGGAGGCACGCCATGTCCGGTACGCCCGCGAGGAACTGCGGCGCCAGATGGTGACGGCGCCGAAGTGGTCGCAGGAGTTCACCCGGGTCACCTCCGGCGAGTTCGCGCGGGTGTTCTCGGTCGCCTTCGTGAACCCCGAGGTGTACACGAACGTGGGACTGGACAAGCGGGAGGCGATGGCCCAGGTGAAGGCGAGCGGACACCGCAGGGAGGTCATGCAGACCGGCGCCCGGCGGCTGACCGACTTCCTGGACGACATCGGTGTGCTCAGGGGGGTCGGGCGGCGACTGTGGAGGTCGTCGGGCTTGTTGGCGTGACCGACCGGCCACGGCGGACCGGCCGACGACGGACGGTCCCCTGAGCGGAGCGATTAGGCTGCGGTCCATGACCCCGGCCGCCACCCCCGCCTACCGCCGACTCAGTGTCGAGGAGCGGCGAAGTCAGCTGCTCGGCGCCGCCCTGTCGCTCTTCGCCCACCGCGCCCCCGAGGACGTGTCGCTGGACGACGTGGCGGAGGCGGCCGGAGTGTCGCGCCCCCTGGTGTACCGGTACTTCCCGGGCGGCAAGCAGCAGCTGTACGAGGCCGCGCTGCGCTCCGCCGCCGAAGAGCTCCAGCTGTGCTTCGACGAGCCCCGCAAGGGACCCCTGCTGCCCCGCCTGTCCCGCGCCCTGGAGCGGTATCTGGCCTTCGTCGACGAGCACGACACCGGCTTCAGCGCGCTGCTCCAGGGCGGCAGCGTGGTCGAGACCTCGCGGACCACGGCCATCGTCGACGGGGTCCGCCGGGCCGCCGCCGAGCACATCTACAGCCACCTCGGGGTCGCCGACCCCGGCCCCCGGCTGCGCATGACCGTCCGGACCTGGATCACCGCCGTGGAGGCGGCCTCGCTGATCTGGCTGGACGAGGACAAGCAGCCCCCGGTGGAGGAGCTGCGCGCCTGGCTGGTGGAACAGTTCGTGGCCGTCCTCACGGTCACCGCGGCCCGGGACCCGCAGACGGCCACCGTCGTCGGCGAGCTCGCCGAGGATGGCCGAAACTGAAGCCGTGAAGAGTCAGGACACCCCCTTCGAGGGCGGCCCCATGGACGGGCGCGTGCTGCCGGTCATGGTCGGGCCCACCGGGCACCCCCCGAAGACCTACCGCATCCCCGTCCCGGCCCCGGACGGCGGCCCGCCCACGGTGCTCGTCTACCGCCGTGTGCCGCGCGGCCACAGCAGGCGGCTCGGCCTGATCCAGGGATGGAAGTACGCGTACGACCCGGACGACACGTCCGGCGGGAAACTCAGGTGGCCCTGGTCGAAGCCGGGCACCACGCCGCACGGCGGGCCGGGCTCCCCGGACGAGTGACAGGCCTGCGCCGAATCGCGCACGCCGGGCGCGCGCCACACGGATACATCTGATTATCGCGGTGCGATAGGAGGTGAACAGCCCGCCCACCGGGACCTCCCCGCACCCGAGGTGATGATGTGTCAGGAATGCTACTGCGCCTGGCCTGTACGGCCACCGTGGCGGCCCAGGCCGTCCTCGTACCCGCACCCGCCGCAGCCGCACCGGAGCCGCAGCGGTCCGTGTCCCAGCTGCTGACGGCCCTCCAGCAGCTGTACCGGCAGACCGAACGGGCCACCGAGACCTACAACGCCACGGCCGAGCAGCTGGAACGGCAGCGCGCGGAGGTGTCCCGCCTCGACGGCGAACTGGCCCGCGCCCGGCTCGCCCTGCAGGACAGCAGGACCGACGTCGGACGACTGGCCCGCCAGCAGTACCAGAGCACCGACGGTCTCGGCCCGTACGTCCGCCTGCTCCTCTCCCCCGACCCGCAGCACGCGCTGGACGAGGGCCACGTCATCGGCGAACTGGCCCGTGAGCGGGTCCGGACGGTGACCCGGCTGACCGCCACGGAACGGCAGCGGGACGCCCTCGCCCGGGCCGCCCGCAAGGCGCTGGACACCCAGCTCGTCCTCGCCGACCGGCAGAGGAAGCAGCGCGACGGCGTCCAGGCCGAGCTGGCCGGCGTGGAACGCCTGCTGGCCACCCTCACGCCGGCCCAGCTGGCCGCCGTCGCCGCCCTGGAACAGCAGGGCGTCACCACGGCGCAGCAGAGGCTCACCACCGCGGGCGCCCTTCCCGCGAACCGTCCGGCCTCGCCCGCGGGCGCCCGCGCGGTCCGCTACGCCCTGGACCAGCTCGGCAAGCCGTACGCGTGGGGCACCGAGGGCCCCGGTTCCTACGACTGCTCGGGCCTGACCGCACAGGCGTGGGGGCACGCGGGCACACCGATCCCCCGCACCGCCCGGGAGCAGTGGCAGCACCTGACAAGGATCCCGTTCAGCGAACTGCGCCCGGGGGATCTGGTGGTGTACTTCCCCGACGCGACACACGTGGCGATGTACGTGGGCAACGGCGAGGTCGTACAGGCACCGCGCCCCGGAGCGAACGTCGAGGTGTCACCCCTGGCGTCCTATCCGGTGCTCGGTGCCGTACGCCCGGATCAGGCTCCCGCCACCGACGCCAGGTAGGCCTCGGTCTTCTCGGGCTCGTAGAAGAAGTTCTCGAAGTCCGCCGGGTCGTTGAACGCGTTGGCGAACCGGTCGGCGACCGGCTGGAGCTGGCCGGCGGCGCCGATCAGGTTCAGGATGTGCTCCGGCGGCGGCGCCAGCATCGCGTTCGTCCACTTGGTGACGTGCTGGGCCGTGTTCCAGTACCGGTCGAACGTGCTCTGCATCCACTCCTCGTCGAACTCCTTCTCCCCGTGCTCCAGGATCGACGCGAGATACGACGCCGCGCACTTGGAGGCGGAGTTGGAGCCCTGGCCGGTGATCGGGTCGTTGGCCACGACGACATCCGCGACGCCGAGGACCAGGCCGCCGCCGGGCAGCCGGCCGACGGGGTTGCGGACCGTCGGGGCGTAGCGGCCGGCCAGTGTGCCGCCCGCGTCGGTGAGTTCGACCTTCGTCGCCCGCGCGTACTCCCAGGGCGTGAACTTCTCCATGAGTTCCAGGGTCAGGGAGAGGTGCTCCGCCGGGTCCTTGACGCCGTTGAAGACGTCGAGCGGACCGCCGGGTATGCCCTCCCAGAACAGGATGTCGGCGCGGCCGGACGTGGTCAGCGTGGGCATGATGAACAGCTCGCCGACCCCGGGGACCAGGTTGCAGCGGACCGCGTCGAACTCGGGGTGCTCGGGGCGCGGGCCGAGCCCGTGGACGTACGCCACGGCCAGCGCGCGCTGCGGCTCGCTGTACGGCGAACGCGAGGCGTCGCGGCCGAACATCTGGACCAGCTCGCCCTTGCCGGCCGAGACCAGGACGAGGTCGTAGGTGCGGGAGAAGTAGTCGAGGTCCCCGACCGCCGCGCCGTGGATGACCAGCTGGCCGCCGCGCTGCGCGAACGTCTCCATCCAGCCGGCCATCTTCACCCGCTGGTCGACGGACTGCGCGTACCCGTCGAGCCTGCCCACCCAGTCGATCGCCCGCTGTGTGGGCCCCGGGTCGTGCGAGCCGGGGGCCGCGACGGAGACGCCGAGCCCCTCGATCTTCGGGGCCTGGGACTCCCAGAAGTTCAGCTGGAGGTCGCGCTCGTGCTGCAGTGCCGTGTGGAACATGCACTGCGTCGACATGACCCGTCCGGTGCGGATCTCGTCCGCGGTCCGGTTCGACATCAGGGTGACCTCGTAGCCGTGCGACTGCAGGCCGAGGGCGAGCTGGAGACCGGACTGGCCGGCTCCGACGACGAGTATCTTCCGCATGCGGGTGGGGACTCCTAACGGGTACTGCTCGGGGACTACTCGGGGGTTTCGTCCAGCGCGTGGCCGACCAGGGCCAGGAGGGTTTCGATGACCGAGATCCGACGCCGCGCATCCATGATCATGACAGGGATGTGCGCGGGTATCGTCAGCGCCTCCCGGACGTCCTCCGGTTCGAACACCTCGCTGCCGTCGAAGTGGTTGACCGCGACGACGTACGGCAGCCCGCAGCTCTCGAAGTAGTCCAGCGCCGGGAAACAGTCCTTCAGCCGGCGGGTGTCAGCCATGACGACCGCGCCGATCGCGCCACGCACCAGGTCGTCCCACATGAACCAGAACCGCTGCTGGCCCGGCGTGCCGAACAGGTAGAGCACCAGGTCGTCGTCGAGCGTGAGGCGGCCGAAGTCCATGGCCACGGTGGTGGTGAGCTTGCCCGGCGTGGCGGTCAGGTCGTCGGTCTCCTCGCTCGCCTCGGTCATCAGCGCCTCCGTCTGCAGGGGCGTGATCTCCGAGACGGAGGTGACCAACGTGGTCTTGCCGACGCCGAAGCCCCCGGCCACCACGATCTTCGTGGCGATGGGGGCCCGGGTGCGGTCCGTCTGCCAGGACTTCAGGTCCTCGTCGGGCTCGACGAAGGAAGCGACGCCGGCGGCGTCAGAGACGGCGGAGTCCACTCAGCACCCTTTCCAGCAGAGCGCGGTCCGGGCGGCCGGTGCCGTGACCGGTTCCGGTGCCGTACACACGGATCTTTCCCTGGTCCGCGAGATCGCTCAGGAGAACGCGGACCACGCCGAGCGGCATCTTCAGCAGCGCGGCGATCTCGGCCACCGTGCGCATACGGCGGCACAGTTCGACGATGGCCCGCATCTCCGGCATGACCCGGGTGGTGAGGGAACCATTCGTCAGTTCCTTGCGCTCCTCCGGGGCCTCCAGCGCGGCCACGAACGTCTCCACGAGGAGGACGTGGCCGAAGCGGGTACGGCCGCCGGTGAGCGAGTAGGGGCGGACGCGGGCGGGCTTGCGTTCGCCGCCGCGCACGGGCAGTTTCGATGTGCCGCTCATCGGGCGCTCCCGGTCGACTGGGCCTCCAGTGACTGCCGTAGCTCCGAGCGGAGTTCCGGGGTGAGGACGTGCCCGGCGCGGCCCACGAACAGCGCCATGTGGTACGCCACCACGCTCATGTCGCACTCGGCGCTGCCGTGCACGCCGAGCAGCGAGCCGTCACTGATCGACATCACGAACAGGCTCCCCTCCTCCATCGCGATCATCGTGTGCTTGACGCCGCCGGACTCCATCAGCTTGGCGGCACCGACGGTGAGGCTGCCGATGCCGGAGACGATGGTGGCCAGGTCGGCGGAGGAGCCGCGGGGCCCTTTCACCGGGCGGGCCGGCCGGGACCGTTCCGCGTGCCCCGGGTCGGACGAAAGGAGCAGCAGACCGTCCGAGGAGACCACGGCGACGGACTGGATGCCGGGGACTTCCTCGACCAGGTTGGTCAGCAGCCAGTGCAGGTTGCGGGCCTCACTGCTCAGTCCGTAGGTACTGGGCGCGGTCAACTGCTTGCCTCCTCGGCTGTGCCCCCCGTGACTTCTTCGGCGTGTGCGTAACTGGCGGGCCGCTGATGGCCGGCGGTCCGTTCGGCGATCTCCGCCTCCACGTCGCGGTAGCCGGCCTGGGCGCCCTGGCGGAACCCGCCGAGCCTCCTGCGGAGGGCTTCGGCGTCGACGCTTGTGCTGCGCCTGCGGGGCGGGGCGGCGGGCGCGGTGATCTTGGGCGTGCGCTTGGGCAGGCCCTTGCTCGTGACCTGGTCCTCGGCCTCCGCCTCGGCCTCGGTCTCCGCCTCGGCTTCGGCTTGGGCGGGGATGCCCGCACCGTCCGTGCGGCTCTGGTCTTCGGGTGCGGGTGGCCCGTGCGGGGCGTCCTGGCCGCCGCCGGCGGCCGCCGGCTCCGTGGGCTCCGTGGGCTCCGTCGCGAGGTCCGGGAGCAGCAGTTCCATCGTCGACTCGGCGTAGGTCTCCGCCGGGGCCTTGGGGCGGGTCTCCGTGTTCTGGACGCCCGGGTCGGCCTGTTCGTGGACCGCCCGCTCCGTGTCCTCGGCCTCGCCGGGCACGTCGCCCCGGCCGGCGGCGACGCCCCGCACCACCTGCTCCGCCAGGGCGACCAGCGGGTCCGTGTCCTTGGTGCGGGCGTGCAGGACGTTGGAGTTGACCTCGGCGTCGGCCCCGGGGAGGGAGTAGGAGCTGGTGCCGCTCAGGTGCGTGGCCTGCGGGGGCAGCGCGGTCGGCGGGGCGTCGGCGAGGAGGGTGGCCGGCAGGACGACGACCGCCGCGATGCCGCCCTGCTTCTGCTCGCGCAGCTGCACGCGGACGCCGTGGCGCTGGGCGAGCCGGGCGACGACGTACAGGCCGAGACCGAGACCGGTGTCGCCCTCGTCGCCGTACGTCGTCCCGGGGTCGAAGTCGGCCAGGCGCTGGTTGAGGCGGCCGAGGCGGTCGGTCGCCATGCCGATGCCCTCGTCCTGGACCGAGAGCATCACCTCGCCGCTCTCCAGCAGCCAGCCGGAGACCTCCACCGGCATCTCGGGCGGGGAGAACGCGGTGGCGTTCTCCATCAGCTCGGCCAGCAGGTGGGAGAGGTCGTCGGCGGCGAAGCCCGCCACATGGGCGTGCGGGGGCAGGGCCGCGATGCGTACGCGTTCGTAGCGTTCGATCTCGCTGACGCCGGCCCGGACCACGTCGACCAGCGGCACCGGTCCGTGGTGCTGCTGGACGTGCTCGGCACCGGCCAGGACCAGCAGGTTCTCGCTGTGGCGGCGCATGACGGTGGCGAAGTGGTCCAGTTTGAAGAGGGTCGCGAGGCGGTCCGGGTCCTGTTCGCGGTCCTCCAGGCCCTCGATGACCGCGAGCTGGCGTTCGACCAGGCCGAGGGTGCGCAGCGAGAGGTTCACGAACGTGCCGCCGATGCTGTCGCGCAGCCGCTCCAGCCGCTCGGCGGCCTGGCTCAGCTCGGCCTGGAGGGCCTCGCGGGCGTCGGCCATCTTCTGCCGCTGGCCGATCAGGTGCCTGCGGTCGGTCTCCAACGTGGTCACGCGCTCGTGCAGGGCGGCCGCGTGTGCGTGCAGGGCGTTGACCGAGCGGACGACCTGGGCGAACTCGTCGTTGCGGCCGGTGAAGGCGATCGGCTCCTGGGCGGCCGGGTCCCCGGCCTCGGCCAGCCGGGCCGAGCCGCGGCGCAGCACCGACAGGGGGCGGGTCAGGGTGCGGGCCATGGCGGTGGCGATGCCCACGGCCACCAGCATCAGGGCGCCGAGTACGGCGATGCGGATCTCCAGCGCCGTGACGTCGTCGTCGCGGAGCTGCGCCAGGTCCTTGGTGCGGTGGTCGTAGAGCGCCGACTCCGCGCCGCGCATCAGGTCGACGCGGGCGGACAGGGCCGCGTCCAGCTTCTTGGTGCTGGTGGCCAGCTCGCCGTCGGTCAGCGTCGGCTGGTCGGTGAGCGTGGCCAGGTACTTCTCCGCCGAGTTGACGTCGGCGCCGGTGACCGTGGAGTCGTAGGAGTCGACGGCCTTCGCGGGGGCGGTCGCGCGGAAGTCGGCGAGGGCCGCGTCGGCGCGCAGCCGGGCCTGCTGGGCGGCGGCGGTCAGCGCGTCGCGCTGCTTGCGGTCGGCCTCGGAGACGGTGGAGGTCGTGGTGGCCAGGCCGGTGACCGGGTTGATCACCGTCTTGGTGGTGGACGGCACGTTCAGCGCGGCCAGCAGCAGGCCGCGGGCGGCGGCGGACTGCTGGACGGCGGTGTCCAGTTCGGCGAACGCGTGGGCGCCGGAGCCGGCCCGCGGGGGTGTCCGGTCGGCGAGCTGCTCGGCGAGCCGGTGCAGTTCGGTGATGGCCGCCGAGTACGCCTGGTGGGCCTGCAGGGCCGTGCTCTTGCCGGTGAGGGCGGCCCGCCGGACGGCGGAGATGCCGTCGAGGTCGCCGCGCAGGCTCGCCGGGGTGTCGGACTCGGCGCGCAGGTCCTCGACCTGCCGGTCGACGCGGGCACTGCGGTCCTCGGAGGGGGCCTTCGCCTTGGGGCGACCCGCCGCTATGTAGGTGGTGACCTCGTCACGCTCGTCGGCGAGGGAGTTCGCGAGGGCGAGGGCGTCCTGGGTACGGGCGGCCAGGGTCACCAGATCCTGGGAGTCGCCGACGTCCTGGGAGGCGCCGATCAGGCCGGGCACCCCGGCGCCGGCGATCGCGGCGGCCACCACGGCGACAGCGACGATCAGCCGGGTGCGCACATGGGTGGGGCGGCCGCTGCCCACGGGGGTCTGCTGGGCGGTCCCCGCGGGGTCCGTCTGCCTGCCTGTGCGCCGAGGCCGCTTTTTCTGCACCGGTGCTCGCAATCCTGAACTCGTCTACCCAGGGGCCCGGGTGGCGCCCCGTCATCGCGGTGCCAAGTGGTGGTGCGTACACCCGGTTCGTACGGTTCCCGACCCTCCCAGCGCCGGTCGGCGGGGGTCGCGCATCACCTGACCCGCCACCCGAAGGAGTGAACATCGGAGGGGAGTTGGCGGGCAAGTTCCCGTGGCGCGTGCGAGGTGCCTTCGCGGCACGCCGGTTGGACGCACGCGGCAGGCTTTGGCAGTATTCGCCACCACGCCTTCCCGGAGTCGCTCATTCCCCCCCAAACCAGGCGCCTGACCTGCGGGGTCGTGTCAATTCGACGGCAGTTGCCAGCCTTTGGCGAATCCTGTGAAGGGCTCGTGCAGACTGGCCGGATGCGAACTGATCTCGTTTCGGAACCCGGCGATCCGAACCGCCCCAACGAGGACTTCGCCGGTGTCGGACTACCCGCCTCCGGACAGGGAGGTTGTGTGATCGTCCTGGACGGAGTCACTCCGCCCCGGGGCGGGACGGGGTGTCTGCATTCCGTCCCCTGGTTCACCGCCCGGCTCGGCGGCGCGCTGACCGAACTGACCGTTTCGGGCAGAGATCTGACGCTCCCGGAGGTCCTCTCGCGGGCGATCGGCCGCACCGCCGGGGCCCATGCGCAGACCTGTGAGCTTTCTCACCCGCGTACACCGCAGGCGACTGTCGCGCTGGCCCGCTGGTCCGCCGAGACGGTCGAGTACCTGGTGCTGTCCGACTCCGCGCTGCTGCTCCAGGGGCCGGACGGGAAGGTCACCCCGGTCCTGGACGACCGTCTGGCCCGGCTCCCGCGCTCCGCGCTCGCCACCGACGCCCTGGTGGACGCCACCCTGCGCAACAAGGAGGGCGGCTTCTTCACGGCCGCCGCCGATCCCGCGGTGGCCGCCCGCGCGGTCGCCGGCACCCTGCCCCGCGGTGCGGTGCGCGCCCTGGCCGCGCTGACCGACGGCGCGACCCGCTGGACGGAGAAGTTCCACGAGGGCGACTGGGCCGCCCTGTTCGACGTGGTCGCGAAGGAGGGCGCCCGGTCGCTGGTGGACCGGGTGCGGGACCTGGAGACGGCGGACCGCGAGTCGCGCGCGTCGTTGGGGCGGAGCAAGACGCACGACGACGCGACGGTGGTCTACGTGGAGCTGTGACCGACGGGGAACGCGGCTACTTCTCCATGACCCGGTTCAACTGGTTCAGCAGCCGGGCCAGTTCCGCGACCTCGGTGCGGTCCCAGTGGGAGAGCTGGCGGACGTAGCGGGCGCGGCGCGCCTCGCGGACCTTGCCGACCCGGCCGCGCCCCTCGTCGGTCAGGGTGACGAGCCAGGCGCGGCCGTCGGCGGGGTCGGGTTCGCGGGCGATCAGGCCCAGTTCCTCCAGGGCGCGCAGCTGGCGGGACATGGTGGCCTTGCCGACGCCGATGTAGGCGGCGAGTTCCGTGGCCCGCTGGCCGCCCAGCTCGTCAAGGCGGATGAGCAGTCCGTACGCGGAGGACTCCAGGTCCGGATGGACCTCGCGGGCCATCTCACCCTGGTTGGCCCGGGCACGCCGCAGCAGCACCGTCAACTCCCGCTCCAGCGCCAGGAATTCCTGGTCCGCACCACTGGGCGTCGTCTCGTGGGCGCCGCGATGTGCGTCGCCGTTTCCGTCCTCGTGCACGTCAGCACCCCTGCTCGGTTTCGCCGTCCTGAAAGTTTCTGCCAAAAATCGTCATTGCCGCAGCTCCGTCAGTATTTCGCAGGCGTAGACCAACGGCGGCGTCCGGACCCCCTTCCCACGCCATCATCTACGTGCGTAGCTTCTTTACCAGGCAATGAATGGCATGCCCACGCCAGTGCGGCATCCGGTACACGGTCACGGCCACGTTCCCCCCACCCCACTCTCCGGAGGCACGTCATGCCCGTGCACAGACCCGGTTCGGACCGCTCCGTCCGCCCGCGCCCGCTCGCCGTCCTCGTCACGGCCCTGCTCGCGGCGCTCTCCCTCACCCTGCCCCTCACCTCCGCCCACGCCGCGAGCACGCCCAGCCGCGGTTCCGCCTACATGGGCATGGGCGTCCTCGCGCACGACGGCCGGGACGGCACCCCCACCTCCGGTGACGTCACCCAGACCGAGGGCGTGGACGTCGCCGGCTACCAGGGCAACGTCGCCTGGTCGACCCTGTGGAGCAGCGGGGTCAGGTGGGCGTACACGAAGGCGACGGAAGGCACGTACTACACGAACCCGTACTTCGCCCAGCAGTACAACGGCTCGTACAACGTGGGCATGATCCGCGGCGCCTATCACTTCGCGACCCCGGACACCACCAGCGGCGCCACCCAGGCGAGCTACTTCGTCAGCCACGGCGGCGGCTGGTCCAGGGACGGCAAGACCCTGCCGGGCGCGCTCGACATCGAGTGGAACCCGTACGGCGCCGAGTGCTACGGCAAGAGCGCGAGCCAGATGGTCAGCTGGATCGCCGACTTCATCAACACCTACAAGTCGCTCACCAGCCGCTACCCCGTGATCTACACGGCGACCAGCTGGTGGAGCGACTGCACCGGCAACTACGGCGGCTTCGCGGCGAACAACCCGCTGTGGATCGCCCGCTACGCCTCCGACCCGGGGACGCTGCCGGCCGGCTGGTCGTACTACACGATGTGGCAGTACACCTCCTCCGGCCCGACCGTCGGCGACCACGACAGGTTCAACGGGGCGCTGGACCGGGTGCAGGCCCTCGCCAACGGCTGACCGGCAACGCCCGGGGAGTTCACAGCCCCAGGGAGACCGCGATCCGCGTCAGCTCGGCCATGCTCGCGTGGCCGAGCTTGGCGCGGATGCGGCGCATGTAGGTGTCCACCGTGTGCCGGGACACGCCCATGGCGCGAGCCGTCTGGAGATAGGTACGGCCCGCCGCGACGTGCCGGAGCGTCTGGAGTTCGCGGTCGGTCAGCGGCGGGTGCGTGGCGGTCATCGGTCCTCCCTGGTCACACCCCCCGACGTGGTCCCGTAGCGCCGGAACAATGGCGTTTGTCCCCTTCACGCGGAAAAGCCGCCGCCCGGTTGCACCCGGCCCGGGGTCTCCTTCCGGCAGCCCTGCGTTGGTGCTCCGCGCCGCCCCGGATCATGCTGGTCAGTAGAGCCTGCCGAGCAAGGGCGAGATGAGCGGCGATGGAGCGACAGTCGACGTACACGGCCACGGCCACCATCGATGAGCAGGGCATCGTCACCAGCTGGAGCGAGGGCGCACAACGGCTGCTCGGGTACGACTCCCCCACCGTCGTCGGACGCCCCGCCGCCGTGCTGCTCGCCGCCGACGGCTCGGCCGCCCGGCGGATCGCCACCGGCAACGCCCGCTGGAACGGCACCGTCCCGCTGTGGCACCGCGACGGCCGGCTCCTGGAGCTGGGCGTGCTCGCGCACCGCCGGACCTCGGACACCGGCGTCACCGACTGGCTCGTGGTGAGCGCCGTGACGGCCCGCACGCAGCCGCCCCGGGGCGAACCGCTGGAGGAGTGGACGTTCCTGCAGTCCCCGTTCCCGCTGGCGATCTTCGACGGCGACCTGCGGCTCGTACGCGCCAACCGCCGGATGGAACACGCCCTCGCCCTGCCCGAGGCCGCGATGCGCGGGCTGCGGCTGCCGCACATCGCGCCCGGCGCCGCGAGCGAGGAAGCCGCCCGGTCGATGCGGCTCGCACTGGATTCCGGGCGGCCGCAGGTCTGCCCGGCCCGGCTCGGCCCGGACCTCGGCCGCGGTGCCGTGTTCACCCCGCTGAAGGACGCAGGCGGCCGGGTGCGCGCCGTCTGCCTGTCCACCCAGTCGCCCACCCAGGAGACCGCCGCCCGGCAGCGCCCGTCGCGCGAGAGCTCGCGCGTCGGCATGGCCGCGGACCAGGCCCGCGCCGCACAGGAGCTCGGCGAGGTCACGGTCCCGCGGCTCGCCGACGCCGTGACGGTCGACCTGCTCGACTCCCCTCTGGGCCCCGGCGAGGAGCCCGCCCCGCTGCCCGGCCCGGTGGTGCTGCGCCGCGCCGCGCTGCGCGTCGTCCCGAACGGCGAGGGACCCGCCTACGGCACCGGCGTGGGCGGGGCGGTCGTCTGCCCGTCGGACTCCCCTCCGGCCCAGTGCCTGGCGGCGGGCCGTCCGCTGCTGTACGACACGACGGACGCGATCGTCGCCGAGTGGGTGGCGGTGGACCCGGGCGCGGCGTGGCTGCGGGCGTCCGGCGCACACTCGCTGCTGGCGGTGCCGCTGCTCACCCAGGGCAGCACGCTCGGAGTGGCGCTGTTCGGCCGGCGGCCGGGCCGGGAGCGGTTCGGTCCGGAGGATCTGCGGCTGGCCCAGGAGTTCACGGCCAAGGCGGCCGCCGGCATCCAGCAGGCCCGCGCCTACTCGCGCAGCCGCACCACGACCATGGCCCTCCAGCAGAGCCTGCTTCCGCACACCCTGCCCGACCAGGCGGCCCTGGAGATCGCCACCCGCTATCTGCCCGCGGCCACCCGGGCCGGCGTGGGCGGCGACTGGTTCGACGTGATCCCGCTGTCCGGGGCGCGGGTGGCGCTCGTCGTCGGCGATGTGGTGGGCCACGGCATCCGCGCCTCGGCGACCATGGGCCGGCTGCGCACCGCCGTGCGCACCCTGGCCGACGTCGATCTGCCCGCCGACGAACTCCTCACCCACCTCGACGACCTGGTCCTGCGGCTGGCCGCCGACGAGGGCAGCGCGGACCCGTCCGCCGAGACCGCCGGTGGCATCGGCACCACCTGTCTGTACGCCGTCTACGACCCGGTCTCGCGCCGGTGCACCCTGGCCCGGGCGGGCCATCCGCCGCCCGCCGTGGTCACACCGGACGGCGCCGTGCGTTTCCTGGACGTGCCCGCGGGTCCGCCGCTCGGGCTCGGCGGGCTGCCCTTCGAGGCCATCGAGACCGAACTGCCCGAGGGCAGCCTGCTCGCCCTGTACACCGACGGGCTGTTCGAGGCCCGCGAGCACGACATCGACGAGGCGCTGGACAAGATGTTCGCCGCGCTCGGCCGGCCCGCGTCGTCGCTCGACGCGGTCTGCGACCACGTGCTCACCGCCCTGCTGACCCACCGCCCCGACGACGACATCGCCCTGCTCGTCGCCCGCACCCGGGTCCTGCACGAGGACCGGGTCGTCGCCTGGGAGCTGGCGGACGACCCCGAGGACGTCTCCCGCGCCCGCCGCCTCGCCTGCGACCAGCTGTCCGCGTGGGGCCTGGCCGAGGCCTCCTTCCCCACCGAGCTGATGGTCAGCGAACTGGTCACCAACGCCATCCGCTACGGCCGCCCGCCCATCCAGCTCCGGCTGATCCACCAGGACTCGACCCTGATCTGCGAGGTGTACGACTGCAGCACCACCACCCCGCACATGCGGCGCGCCCGCATCTTCGACGAGGGCGGACGGGGCCTGCTGCTGGTCGCCCAGCTCGCCCACCGCTGGGGCACCCGGCACGACCGGATCG
This sequence comes from Streptomyces sp. NPDC048191, assembly GCF_040652655.1. NCBI lineage: Bacteria > Bacillati > Actinomycetota > Actinomycetes > Kitasatosporales > Streptomycetaceae > Streptomyces > Streptomyces sp. NPDC048191. The sequence goes on along the minus strand of NZ_JBEZMO010000007.1, from coordinate 222,279 downwards.
GCAAGACGGTGTGGGCGGAGCAGTCGCTCACCGCCCCCTGACACCGGGCACGCATACGGCGCCGCCCCGCCGCGGGGAGCGACGGGGCGGATGACGCGGCGCGAGGCCGGGATGGTTCGTTGTGCGGGACGGTTCCTCAGTTCACCACCGGTCCGGGGTCTGCCGGCGCGGGGTTGGAGGAGGGGTCCGGGTTGGACGACGGGTCAGGGTTGGAGGAGGGGTCGGGGTTGGAGGAGGGGTCGGGGTTGGAGGAGGGGTCGGGGTTGGACGACGGGTCCGGGTAGGTGGACGGGTCCGGGTGGGACGAGGGGTCGGGGCTGGACGAGGGGTCCGGAGTGGGCGAGGGGTCCGGGTGGGACTTGGGCTCGGTCGTGGGCGGGGGCGTCTCCTTTCCGCCGGACGACGGCGGGGGTCCGTCGGGGCAGTTCGGCCCGTTCTTGCCGTTGGTACCGGTGCCGTTCTTGCTGCGGCCGCCGCAGCTGCCCCGGCCGGTGCCCCCCGTGCCGGTGCCGCCGGGGGCCTGGCAGATCTGGGCATCGCCGCCGGTCCCGTTGCCGCCGGTGGCGTTGCCGGCGCGGCAGTCCTTGTCGTGTCCGTCGCCGTCGCCGTGGCGGCCGTGACCGTCGTGATCCCCATGTCCGCGATGACCGCGGTGATCCTTGCCGTGCTTGGAGTGGTCGTCGTGGTGGTGCCCGTGGTCACCGGAGACGACCGTTCCCAGGACGGGAGCGGCGAAGGCAGTACTCGCCGACATCATGACGCCGCCGCTCAGGAGGGCGGACGCGGTGACCACGACCAGTCGACGGGTCCAGGTGTTTTCCTTCATGGTGGTCCAGGTCCTTCTTTTCTGGTGCTGCCGAGCCCGTCGAAATGAATCGGACGGCGTGGCGGTGGATCGGGGGGCGATGAATCGGATACGGCGGGACGGAAGGGTTTTCGGAACTTCTCGGCAAATCCGGTCTGCTGTGTGGTTCGCGCGCCGGGGGCTTCGGCCGGCCGGCCGGGCGGTCATGACCTTCGCGGTCCTTTCCGCCCAGCCGGCCGGGCCCTCACCCACGGCCCGCTGTGGCGCCCGGGTCAGTCGGCCACGGCGTCGCCGCCGGTGGCGTCTCCGCCGTTCTGGCTCGTCGCGTCACCACCGGTGGCGTCACCGCCGCTGTGCGTCTCGGCGTCACCGCCCTTCGCGTTCCCGCCGTTGTCGGTCTGCGCGTTACCGCCGGTGGCGTCACCACCGTTGTCGGTCCTGGCGTTACCACCAGTGGCGTCACCGCCGTTCTGCGTCTCGGCGCCACCGCCCTGCGCGTTCCCGCCGTTGTCGGTCCGCGCGTTACCGCCGGTGGCGTCCCCACCGTTGTCGGTCCTGGCGTTACCACCAGTGGCGTCGCCGCCATTCTGCGTCTCGGCGTTACCGCCGGTGGCATTGCCGCCGTTCTGGGTCTCGGCGTTACCGCCGGTGGCGTTGCCGCCGCCCTTGGTCTTCGCGTTGCCGCCCTTGGCGTTGCCGCCGTTCTCGGTCTTGGCGTTACCACCGTGGGCGTTGCCCGGCTTGTGCGGGTTGCAGTGGCCGTGGTGGTGAGCAGCCATGGAAGCGACCGAGGTGGCGGGGGCCGCCATCGCGGAGGCCGCCGGAACGAGTACTCCACCGGCGATTGCGGCGGACGCGACAGCGGTGGCGAGAAAGAAACGACGACGCTTGGTACCGGACTCGGTGGTCTTGATGTTGGTGTTCATGATTCTGCTCCTGATTTTTGAATCGGAATATGTGTGACGTGCTCCGAATATCCGGGGCACTGGGCAGAGGAATTCTTTTCCGCTGTACCCTGCGGTTCCCTTTCCTTTCCGGTGGGGGCCGCACAACCAGTAAGCATGATCGGCACAGCAGGGGGCACGTTCCGAGGATTCGGGACTTGACCGTGCGAAATAAGCCCGTTATAAGGCCGGGCGACTCAGCTGCGCGCCCCATCGGCCGGGCCCTTGAGGACGGGTCCGGCCCAGGTGGGGGGCTCGGGCGCGGCGTGGTGGGCCGTGCGGGTCCGCGGGCCGGGATCCGCGGCCGGCTCCGCACAGGGATCCGCGGCCGGCTCCGCGCAGGGATGTGCGGCCTGCTCCGCGCAGGGATCCGCGGTGACGCGGGCGTCCACCAGCGTCGGCGTACGCCGGGGCGGGCCCGCCTCACCGATGACACCGCGCAGGGCCGCCACGAACTCCAGACAGGAGCCGTAGCGGTCGCCCGGGGCCTTCGCCAGGGCGCGCCTCAGGACGTCGTCGGCGGTCACCGGGACGTCGGGCCGCTCCTTGCTGAGCGGGGGCGGCGGGTCGTACTGGTGGGCCCACAGCAGTTCGAGGTGGTCCTCCCGCTGGAAGGGCGGGGCGCCCGCGAGCATCTCGTGGACCACGCAGGCCAGGCTGTACAGGTCGGCCCTGCCGTCCACCGGGCGCCCGCCGATCCGCTCGGGCGCCACGTAGTCGAGGGTGCCGACGAACTCGCCCGCGGTGGTGAACCCGGTGAGCGACAGCGACTTCTTCGCCAGCCCGAAGTCGGTGAGGTAGACGTGCTCCGGGTGATCGCTGTCGACGCCCTTGGCGACGAGCACGTTGCCGGGTTTGACGTCCCGGTGCACCAGGTCGCGCGCGTGGGCCGCGTCGAGGGCGGACGCCAGCTGGGCCGCGATGCGCAGCACGGTGGGCACCGGCAGCCGGCCCTCGTCGTCGATCAGGGCGCGCAGGTCCTGGCCGCAGACGTAACACATCGCGATATAGAGGATCCCGTCGGTCTCGCCGGCCTCGAAGACGGGGACGATGTTGGGGTGGTCGATGGCGGCGGCCACCCGGGACTCCTGGACGAAACGGCGGCGGAAGGCGTCGTTGCGCGTGTACTCCGGGGCGAGCAGCTTGAGGGCGACCGTCCGGCCGAGGCGCAGGTCCCTGGCGCAGTAGACGACCGCCATGCCGCCGCGGCCGAGTTCGCGCTCCACCCTGTAACCCGCGATCTCGGCCCCGATCAGGCCGGAGGGGCTCTTGGGGGGCCAACTCACGTCTGAATTCTATCGGCCCGTCCCGTTATGGGTGCATGCGAGGCCCGGGCCTCCCTCAGGGGACCCGGGCCTTCGCTCACCCGGCAGCGTCCGTCACGCCGCTACCGGAACCTCCGGCTCCGCCTCGCTCGTCGCGGGTGCGAGAGCCAGCTCCAGGACCTGGCGGACGTCGGTCACGGCGTGGACGTCGAGCTTGTCCAGCACCTCGGCCGGGACGTCGTCCAGGTCGGCTTCGTTGCGCTTGGGGATGATCACGGTGGTCACCCCGGCGCGCTGGGCGGCGAGCAGCTTCTGCTTCACGCCGCCGATGGGCAGCACCCGGCCGGTCAACGAGACCTCGCCGGTCATCGCCACGTCCGTGCGGACCAGCCGCCCGGAGAGCAGCGAGGCGAGCGCCGTGGTCATCGTGATGCCGGCGCTCGGGCCGTCCTTGGGGACCGCGCCCGCCGGGAAGTGGATGTGCACACCCCGGTCCTTGAGGTCGCCGACCGGGAGCTCCAGTTCGGCGCCGTGGCTGCGCAGGAAGCTCAGCGCGATCTGCGCCGACTCCTTCATCACGTCACCGAGCTGACCGGTCAGGGTCAGTCCGGCCGCGCCCGTCTCCGGGTCGGCCAGTGAGGCCTCCACGAAGAGCACGTCACCCCCTGCGCCGGTGACCGCGAGACCGGTCGCCACACCGGGCACGGACGTACGGCGCTCGGCCGGGTCCTGGGCGGACTCGGGTACGTGGTGCGGGCGCCCGAGCAGGGCGCGCAGGTCCTCGTCGCGGACGGTGAACGGCAGCTCCCGCTCGCCGAGTTCGTGCTGGGCCGCGACCTTGCGGAGCAGCCGCGCGATCGACCGCTCCAGGGTGCGCACGCCCGCCTCGCGGGTGTACTCGCCGGCCAGCTTGCGCAGGGCGCTCTCGTCCAGCGTGACCTCGTCCTCGGCGAGTCCCGCCCGCTCCAGCTGGCGCGGGAGCAGGTGGTCGCGGGCGATGACGACCTTCTCGTCCTCGGTGTAGCCGTCCAGGCGGACGATCTCCATACGGTCGGCGAGCGCCTCCGGGATGGCCTCCAGGACGTTGGCGGTGGCCAGGAAGACCACGTCGGACAGGTCGAGTTCGACCTCCAGGTAGTGGTCCCGGAAGGTGTGGTTCTGCGCCGGGTCCAGGACTTCGAGCAGGGCCGCGGCCGGGTCGCCGCGGAAGTCGGAGCCCACCTTGTCGATCTCGTCCAGCAGGACCACCGGGTTCATCGACCCGGCCTCCTTGACGGCCCGCACGATCCGGCCGGGCAGCGCGCCGACGTACGTACGGCGGTGGCCGCGGACCTCGGCCTCGTCACGGACGCCGCCGAGGGCGACGCGGACGAACTTGCGGCCCATGGCGTGCGCGACGGACTCGCCCAGGCTGGTCTTGCCGACACCGGGCGGGCCCACCAGGGCGAGCACGGCACCGCCGCGCCGGCCGCCGATGACACCCAGCCCGCGCTCACTGCGCCGCTTGCGTACCGCGAGGTACTCGGTGATGCGCTCCTTCACGTCCTGCAGGCCCGCGTGCTCGGCGTCCAGGATCGCCTTGGCGCCCTGGATGTCGTACGCGTCCTCGGTCCGCTCGTTCCAGGGCATCTCCAGGACGGTGTCCAGCCAGGTGCGGATCCAGGAGCCCTCCGGGGACTGGTCGCTGGACCGTTCCAGCTTGTCGACCTCCTTGAGCGCGGCCTCGCGGACCTTCTCCGGCAGGTCGGCGGCCTCCACGCGCGCGCGGTAGTCGTCGGACTCCTCGGCCGTGTCCTTGCTGTCGCCGTTCAGCTCGCGCAGTTCCTTGCGGACGGCCTCCAGCTGGCGGCGGAGCAGGAACTCGCGCTGCTGCTTGTCGACGCCCTCCTGGACGTCCTTGGCGATGGTCTCGGCCACGTCCTGCTCGGCGAGGTGGTCGCGGAGCTGCTGCGTGGCGAGCTTGAGCCGGGCCGCCGGGTCGGCGGTCTCCAGCAGTTCGACCTTCTGTTCGATGGTGAGGAACGGCGAGTAGCCGGAGTTGTCGGCGAGGGCGGAGACGTCGTCGATGGCCTGGACGCGGTCCACCACCTGCCAGGCACCGCGCTTCTTCAGCCAGTTGGTGGCGAGGGCCTTGTACTCCTTGACGAGTTCGGCGACCTGACCGGGCAGCGGCTCCGGCACGGCCTCCTCGACCCGCGCGCCCTCGACCCACAGGGCCGCACCGGGACCGGTGGTGCCCGCGCCGATCCGCACGCGGCTCCGGCCGCGGATCAGAGCCCCCGGGTCACCGTCGGCCAGCCGGCCGACCTGCTCGACCGTGCCCAGCACACCGGTCTTCGCGTACGTGCCGTCGATGCGTGGCACCAGCAGCACCCTGGGCTTGCCCGGCTCCGACCGGGCGGCGGCCTGCGCGGCCTCCACCGCGGCCCGGACCTCGGCGTCGCTCAGGTCCAGCGGAACCACCATCCCGGGCAGCACGACCTCGTCGTCGAGCGGCAGCACGGGCAGGGTCAGCGTGAACGCCGGTGACTCAGCAGCCATGATCTCCCCTTAGGCAGTCAACTTGAGCTATGCCGACTCAACCTCTGGGGGCGGGCTGGTGTTCCCTTCGCCTGTTCGCTCTGAGCGATCAAGTCCGCCGAGGGGGATGCACCTCGCAAGGGCCGTGCGCCCGCGCGGATGTGGCGTGGTTGCGTGCGCCCCTAGGCGCGCTGCGCCCACCGGCGTACGAGGGGCCAGGTCGTCATGCCTATCGTCAGCGCGATCAGGTGGCCCCAGTTGGTCATGGGATCCAGGAACGCGATCAGGTCGTTCAGCAGGAGGCCGGCCGTCAGCGTGAGCAGGGGCCAGCGCAGCCAGGGGCGGAGCAGGCCCGCCAGGGAACCGATGCTGGCGGCCACGCCGAAGCTGATGCCGTAGTCGAGCCGGTGCAGCGAGGTGACGGGGAGGTGGCCGGCCAGGACGGCCAGGCCCACCGGGACCTCGGTGGCGAGCGTGGCCAGGACATGCCCGGCGAGGAAGACGCAGGCCGCCCGCGCACCGCCTATGCGGCGCTCCAGCGCGGTGAGCACCAGCACGAACGCCACCGCGTACGGCGACAGGACGCCGCCCGCGATCCACAGCGCGCTCGCCAGCAGTACCAGTACGGGCGAGCGCACCAGATGCGCCACGTCCGTGCTGGAGTCCTGGTAGAGGGAGTGCACCAGCCCGGGGTCGGCCAGGGCCGCGACCAGGGAGGTGACGGCCAGGACGGCCGTGTAGCCGAAGGTGAAAGGGGTGCCTGCGGGAGTGGGCAGCAGACGCCACGGGCGCGGAACCCGTACAGCCGAGGGCACTTCGACGGGGACCGGAGCCGGACCGGGGGCCGTGGCCTGCCGCTGGCGTGGCATGCCGTCCAGCAGCTCCGCGAGCACGGGGGCCGGGACGGCGGCGGTGCCGTCCGCAAGGGGCGCGCCCGGCAGGGGCGGGGACGCGGCCGCCGCAGGGCCCGTCGCGGTCCGATCCACGGTGCGGCACTCCTTCCGTCGTGCCCAACCCTTCGTGTTCCGGGGGCCGCTGTCTATGACCGACGCCACGCGAGAGCCGATTCACAGCAACCTCTCATGCTCCGGAGGCGTCCGCATCGAGGGAACTGGTGATCGACGTCGGCGAACATGTTCGAGTCGCCGTGCCGCCGTCCGCAATTCCCGTGAACGTCAAGGCGCGTTCAAGCAGGATGGGGGCATGACTGCCGTCAACGACTTCCCCGTGGTCCTCGACCGGCGCGACGGCCCGTACGGCGAGGTGGTGCTGCGCCGGCACGGAGCACTGCTGCAGATCATCGCCAACGGCTGCTTCCTCATGGACACCTCCGACGGCCGCTCGGAGCGGTTGCTGGTCGACGCCGCGTACGCGGCACTGGACGGGCGGCCACGGCCGAACGTGCTGATCGGAGGGCTGGGTGTGGGATTCTCACTCGCACATGCAGCGGAGGATCCCCGGTGGGGGCGGATCACCGTGGTGGAGCGGGAGCCCGCCGTCATCGGCTGGCACCGGGACGGGCCGCTCGCGCAGGTCTCCGCGGGCGCGCTCGGCGATCCGCGCACCGAGATCGTGGAGGACGATCTCCTGGCGTTCGTCAATGAGACATCCGACACGTTCGACGCACTCTGCCTGGACATCGACAACGGACCCGGCTGGACGGTCACCGACGACAACGACAGCCTCTACTCGCCGACCGGACTCGCGGCCTGCGCAAGGGCGTTGACCCCGGGCGGGGTGCTCGCCGTGTGGTCCGCTGAACCCTCTCCGGAATTTGAAGGAAGCTTGCGGAATGCCGGGTTCCAGCAGGTGCGTACCGAAGAGGTGCCGGTTGCCCGGGGCGTTCCGGACGCCGTGCACCTCGCCGTCCGCCCTGGATAGCGACAGCATGGTGGATCCCCGTAGGGTGCTGCCCTGACGCGGATCATTCAAGCGTCAATCGCAGACATGGGATCACCCCACGGGTTCCGGAAAGCAACAAGCAGGGGCGGGCGATGGAGCAGACACACACCTCCCAGAGCGGCGCGGCGACGACCACCCCGGGCGCACAGCGCCGGGTGCTGGTCGTCGAGGACGATCCCACGATCGTCGACGCCATCGCGGCCCGGCTGCGCGCCGAGGGATTTCTCGTACAGACCGCGACGGACGGCCCGGCCGCCGTCGACACAGCCGAGGCCTGGCAGCCCGACCTGCTGATCCTCGACATCATGCTGCCGGGCTTCGACGGCCTCGAGGTCTGCCGGCGGGTCCAGGCGCAGCGGCCGGTGCCGGTGCTGATGCTGACCGCACGCGACGACGAGACGGACATGCTGGTCGGTCTCGGGGTCGGCGCGGACGACTACATGACCAAGCCGTTCTCCATGCGGGAGCTGGCGGCCCGGGTGCACGTGCTGCTGCGCCGGGTGGAGCGGGCGGCCCTGGCCGCGACCACACCGCGCTCCGGCATCCTGCGCCTCGGTGAGCTGGAGATCGACCACGCGCAGCGCCGGGTGCGGGTGAAGTCCGAGGACGTCCACCTCACGCCCACCGAGTTCGACCTGCTGGTGTGCCTGGCGAACACCCCGCGTGCGGTGCTCTCCCGGGAGCAGTTGCTGGCCGAGGTGTGGGACTGGGCCGACGCCTCCGGCACCCGTACCGTCGACAGCCACATCAAGGCGCTGCGCCGGAAGATCGGCGCGGAGCGGATCCGTACCGTGCACGGCGTGGGGTACGCCCTGGAGACGCCCACCCCATGAGCAGTGACGGGCGTCAGACCGCACGGAGGAGCCCCGGGGAGGATCCCTGGGGCGGCGTACGCCCGTTCTCGATCAAGACCAAGCTCGGCGCGCTGGTCGTCATCTCGGTGCTGATCACCACCGGTCTGTCGGTGATCGCGGTGCACACCAAGACCGAGCTGCGCTTCATCACGGTCTTCTCGATGATCGCCACCCTGCTGATCACGCAGTTCGTGGCGCATTCGCTGACCATGCCGCTGGACGAGATGAACGCGGTGGCGCGGTCGATCTCCCAGGGCAACTACACCCGCCGGGTGGGCCGGGGCCGCCGGGACGAGCTGGGCGACCTGGCCCAGACGATCAACGTCATGGCGGACGAGCTGGAGGCCCAGGACCGCCAGCGCAAGGAGCTGGTGGCGAACGTCTCGCACGAGCTGCGCACGCCGATCGCCGGACTGCGCGCGGTGCTGGAGAACATCGTCGACGGGGTCACCGAGGCCGACCCCGAGACCATGCGGACGGCCCTGAAGCAGACCGAGCGGCTCGGCCGGCTCGTGGAGACCCTGCTGGACCTGTCCCGGCTCGACAACGGCGTCGTACCGCTGAAGATGCGCCGCTTCGAGGTGTGGCCGTATCTCTCGGGCGTGCTGAAGGAGGCCAACATGGTGGCCTCGGCGCGCGCGGGCATCGCCTCCGGCTCCGGGAGCCACACCCGTACGGACGTCCATCTGCACCTGGACGTCTCCCCGCCGGAGCTGACCGCGCACGCGGATCCCGAGCGGATCCACCAGGTCGTCGCCAATCTGATCGACAACGCGGTCAAGCACAGCCCGCCACACGGCCGGGTGACGGTGAAGGCGCGGCGCGGTCCGCTGCCGGAGTCGCTGGAGCTGGAGGTCCTGGACGAGGGCCCCGGCATCCCGAGGTCGGAGTGGCACCGGGTGTTCGAGCGGTTCAACCGGGGCGCCGTGACCCGGCCGCACGGCCCCGGCAGCGACGGCGGTACGGGCCTCGGGCTGGCGATCGCCCGCTGGGCGGTGGATCTGCACGGCGGCCGGATCGGTGTGGCCGAATCCGAGCGGGGCTGCCGGATCATCGTCACCCTCCCGGGCCTGTCTTCCGTCTCAAGTTGACGTAAAGTTCGAACCGGAAGCACAAGATCCACGAGCGTCCGCGGCCCCTCGGTGCAGCTGGACACGTGTGATCAGGAGCAGGCCCGCCCGATCCGCAGCAGGACGGAGCGACGGGCCGGAGCCCGCGCACCCTCTCACATGCGGAACCACGCTTGTTTCCCGCCATATCAAGCCCTGAAACAAGATTTTCGATGTGACTTACGCGACGATGACCTTGCTCAGCCTGACCTTCCCGGCCCTGGGGGCGTAGCCTTTATTTCCGCTGTCCATCACCTTGTGAAGCGGAAGAGGGCGGTTGCCGCCGTGTCGCCACAGTCCCCCAGTAACCAGAGCGTCTCGACCGACGACCAAGCCGGGAAGAACCCCGCTGCCGCGTTCGGTCCGAACGAGTGGCTCGTCGACGAGATCTATCAGCAGTACCTCCAGGACCCGAATTCGGTAGACCGCGCCTGGTGGGACTTCTTCGCCGATTACAAGCCGGGGGCTCCTGCCACCCCGGCTGCGGCGGGTACTGCGGCCGCGGGGGCCGCAGCCCCCACGGCCCCTCCGGCCCAGCCCGCGGCTCCGGCCCCCCAGGCCGCCGCCCCGGCTCCCGCGGCCGCCCCGAAGCCCGCCGCGGCTCCGGCCCCGGCTCCCGCGGCGAAGGCCGCGGCCCCCGCCCCGGCCAAGCCGGCGACGCCCGCACAGGCGCCGGCCCAGCCGAAGCCGGCAGCCGCGAAGCCCGCCCCGGCCGCCGAGGCCCCCACGGGCCCGGAGCTGATCACGCTGCGCGGCCCGGCCGCCGCCGTCGCGAAGAACATGAACGCCTCGCTGGAGCTGCCGACCGCCACGTCGGTCCGCGCGGTCCCGGTGAAGCTGCTGTTCGACAACCGGATCGTCATCAACAACCACCTCAAGCGCGCCCGGGGCGGGAAGATCTCCTTCACGCACCTCATCGGGTACGCGATGGTGCAGGCCATCAAGGCCATGCCGTCGATGAACTGGTCCTTCGGCGAGAAGGACGGCAAGCCGACCCTCGTCAAGCCGGCGCACGTCAACCTCGGCCTGGCCATCGACCTGGTGAAGCCCAACGGCGACCGCCAGCTCGTCGTGGCCGCCATCAAGAAGGCCGAGACGCTGAACTTCTTCGAGTTCTGGCAGGCCTACGAGGACATCGTCCGCCGCGCCCGTGACGGCAAGCTGACGATGGACGACTTCACCGGTGTCACGGTCTCCCTGACCAACCCCGGCGGCCTGGGCACCGTCCACTCCGTGCCGCGTCTGATGCCCGGCCAGTCCGTGATCATGGGCGTCGGCTCCATGGACTACCCGGCGGAGTTCCAGGGCACCAGCCAGGACACCCTGAACAAGCTCGGCATCTCGAAGGTCATGACGCTCACGTCGACCTACGACCACCGGGTGATCCAGGGCGCCGCCTCCGGCGAGTTCCTGCGCCAGGTCGCGAACCTGCTGCTCGGCGAGAACGGCTTCTACGACGACATCTTCGAGGCCCTGCGGATTCCGTACGAGCCGGTCCGCTGGCTCAAGGACATCGACGCCAGCCACGACGACGACGTCACCAAGGCCGCCCGCGTCTTCGAGCTGATCCACTCCTACCGGGTCCGCGGCCACGTCATGGCCGACACCGACCCGCTGGAGTACCGCCAGCGCAAGCACCCCGACCTGGACATCGTCGAGCACGGCCTCACCCTGTGGGACCTGGAGCGCGAGTTCGCCGTCGGCGGCTTCGCCGGCAAGTCGATGATGAAGCTGCGCGACATCCTCGGCGTGCTCCGCGACTCGTACTGCCGCACCACCGGCATCGAGTTCATGCACATCCAGGACCCCAAGCAGCGCAAGTGGATCCAGGACCGGGTCGAGCGCGGCCACTCCAAGCCGGAGCGCGAGGAGCAGCTGCGGATCCTGCGCCGCCTGAACGCGGCGGAGGCCTTCGAGACCTTCCTGCAGACGAAGTACGTCGGCCAGAAGCGCTTCTCGCTGGAGGGCGGCGAGTCCGTCATCCCGCTGCTCGACGCGGTGATCGACTCCGCGGCCGAGTCCCGCCTGGACGAGGTCGTCATCGGCATGGCCCACCGTGGCCGCCTGAACGTGCTGGCGAACATCGTCGGCAAGTCGTACGCGCAGATCTTCCGCGAGTTCGAGGGCAACCTCGACCCGAAGTCGATGCACGGCTCCGGCGACGTGAAGTACCACCTGGGCGCCCGCGGCACCTTCACGGGCCTGGACGGCGAGCAGATCGCGGTCTCGCTGGCCGCCAACCCGTCCCACCTGGAGACGGTCGACCCAGTCATCGAGGGCATCGCCCGCGCCAAGCAGGACATCATCAACAAGGGCGGCACGGACTTCACGGTCCTGCCGGTGGCGATCCACGGCGACGCGGCCTTCGCGGGCCAGGGCGTGGTGGCCGAGACCCTGAACATGTCGCAGCTGCGCGGCTACCGCACCGGCGGCACGGTCCACATCGTCATCAACAACCAGGTCGGCTTCACCGCGGCCCCCGAGTCCTCGCGTTCCTCCATGTACGCGACGGACGTGGCGCGCATGATCGAGGCCCCGATCTTCCACGTGAACGGCGACGACCCGGAGGCCGTGGTCCGCGTCGCGCGGCTCGCCTTCGAGTTCCGCCAGGCGTTCAACAAGGACGTGGTGATCGACCTCATCTGCTACCGGCGCCGCGGTCACAACGAGTCGGACAACCCGGCCTTCACCCAGCCGCTGATGTACGACCTGATCGACAAGAAGCGCTCGGTGCGCAAGCTGTACACCGAGTCCCTGATCGGTCGCGGCGACATCACCCTGGAAGAGGCCGAGCAGGCCCTGCAGGACTACCAGGGCCAGCTGGAGAAGGTCTTCACGGAGGTCCGCGAGGCCACGTCCCAGCCGGCCTCCGGCCCGGTGTCGGACCCCCAGGCGGACTTCCCCGTCGCCGTGAACACCGCGATCTCCACGGAGGTCGTGAAGCGGATCGCCGAGTCCCAGGTCAACATCCCCGACTCCTTCCACGTCCACCCGCGTCTGCTGCCGCAGCTGCAGCGCCGGGCGACGATGGTCGAGGACGGCACGATCGACTGGGGCATGGGCGAGACCCTCGCGGTCGGCTCCCTCCTCCTGGAGGGCACCCCGGTCCGCCTGTCCGGCCAGGACTCCCAGCGCGGCACCTTCGGCCAGCGCCACGCTGTCCTCATCGACCGCGAGACGGGCGAGGAGTTCACGCCGCTGATGTACCTCGCCGAGGAGCAGGCGCGGTACAACGTCTACAACTCCCTGCTGTCCGAGTACGCGGTCATGGGCTTCGAGTACGGCTACTCGCTGGCCCGCCCCGACGCGCTCGTCATGTGGGAGGCGCAGTTCGGCGACTTCGTCAACGGCGCGCAGACGGTGGTCGACGAGTACATCTCGGCGGCGGAGCAGAAGTGGGGCCAGACGTCCGGCGTCACCCTCCTGCTCCCCCACGGCTACGAAGGCCAGGGCCCGGACCACTCCTCGGCCCGTGTCGAGCGCTTCCTGCAGCTCTGCGCCCAGAACAACATGACGGTCGCGATGCCGACCCTCCCGTCGAACTACTTCCACCTCCTGCGGTGGCAGGTGCACAACCCGCACCACAAGCCGCTGGTGGTCTTCACCCCGAAGTCGATGCTGCGCCTGAAGGCGGCCGCGTCGAAGACGGAGGAGTTCACGTCGGGTCAGTTCCGCCCCGTCATCGGCGACGCCACCGCGGACCCGGCCGCCGTCCGCAAGGTCGTCTTCGTGGCCGGCAAGCTGTACTACGACCTGGAGGCCGAGCGGGTCAAGCGCGGCGTCACGGACACGGCGATCATCCGCATCGAGCGGCTGTACCCGCTGCCGGGTGCCGAGCTCCAGGCGGAGATCAAGAAGTACCCGAACGCCGAGAAGTACCTGTGGGCGCAGGAGGAGCCGGCGAACCAGGGTGCCTGGCCGTTCATCGCGCTCAACCTGATCGACCACCTGGACCTCGCGGTCGGTGCGGACGTCCCGCACGGCGAGCGGCTGCGGCGCATCTCGCGTCCGCACTCCTCGTCCCCGGCGGTCGGCTCCGCCAAGCGGCACCAGGCCGAGCAGGAGCAGCTGGTGCGTGAGGTCTTCGAGGCGTAGGCCTCCGGCGGTTCAGCCGAAGACAGGGCCCGGCCCCGAGTTCACAGCGACTCGGGGCCGGGCCCTTTCCGGTACGGGATCGGATCGGCTGGGGCTCGGAGTCCTCACCCTCAGCCCTCGGCCGGGCCGCGGTCTGATGGTGAGGACAGGGGCGTCGCCCAGCACCCGCGCGGGCCGCCCTGCCGCCTCCCGGCCGAGCGGCCCGCTCGCAGGACTACGCGCCCGCGCTACTCGTCGTCCTCGTCGTCCAGCCGCGCCAGCCAGGTCGCCAGGCGCTCCACCGGCACCTCGAAGTCCGGGTTGAGATCGACGAACGTGCGCAGCTGCTCGGCGAGCCACTCGAAGGTGACCTCCTCCTCGCCGCGCCGCTTCTCCAGCTCCTCGATGCCACGGTCGGTGAAGTACAACTCTCGCTCCTGACGGGACGGGCCTACTCCCCCAGGGTAGGACGTGTCCCGGCCGCGGCGGCGTGCGAGGTCGCCTGCCGGTCCCGGCGCGGCCCACGCGGGCGGGGGCGCTCGCACGGAGCGGGGGTGTTCACACGAATGGGTGGCTTGACTTCCGGTAGCCGCGATATATCGTGATTCTCAGAGGACGCGATATGGCGTGTCGCGACCCGTGCCCCGTCCAGGAGGTCTCCCATGCCCGAGTGGTCCGTCACCGAGCCCCAGAAGCTGACTTTCGACACTCGCGTGAGCGACCTCCAGGTCCGCATAGTCAACGGAACAGTCAACGTGGTGGGCACGGACGAGGGTTCCGCCCGCCTCGAGATCTCCGAGATCGAAGGGCCGCCCCTGGTGGTCACCCAGCAGGGCGACGCCCTCACGGTGGCCTACGAGGACCTGCCCTGGAAGGGCTTCCTCAAGTGGCTCGACCGCAAGGGCTGGCGGCGCAGTGCCGTCGTCTCCCTGGCGGTCCCCGCCGACACCCGCGTGGAGGTCGGCGTGGTCGGCGCCGGCGCGGTCGTCTCCGGCGTCCGCGGCCCCGCGGTGGTCAAGGGGGTGACCGGCGACACCACCCTGGTCGGCCTCTCGGGCCCGGTGCACGCGGACACCGTCTCGGGGAATCTGGAGGCCCAGGCCGTCACCGGCGACCTGCGGTTCAAGTCGGTCTCCGGGGACCTGACGGTGGTCGAGGGCTCCGGCCGCTCCGTCCGCGCCGACTCCGTCAGCGGATCCATGATCGTCGACCTGGACCCGGACGGCCCCACGGACGTCAGCCTCACCAGCGTCTCCGGCGAGATCGCCATCCGCCTGCCCCACCCGGGCGACGCCGAGGTGGAGGCGAACACCGCGAGCGGCACGATCTCCAACGCCTTCGACGGACTGCGGGTGCACGGCCAGTGGGGCGCCCACAAGATCACCGGTCGCCTCGGTGCGGGCACGGGCAGACTCCGGGCCACCACGGTCTCCGGCTCGATCGCCCTGCTCCGCCGCCCGCCGCACGAGGACGAGGCGGGCACCCCGCGGGGCTCCGGACCCGCCGAGCCCCCACGGAACCCCGGCACGGCCCCCGCCGCCGACGCCCCGGCCGGCCCGGGGGAGAATTCCTTCTCCGGACAGGGCACCGGCGCCACCGACGCCCCGGCCGACGGCACGACCGACAAGAAGGTGCTCTGACATGCCCCCCGTCTTCGCCCACGGGCGCCTCCGCCTGTATCTGCTCAAGCTGCTCGACGAGGCCCCGCGCCACGGCTACGAGGTGATCAGGCTCCTCGAGGAACGCTTCCAGGGGCTGTACGCGCCGTCGGCGGGCACGGTCTACCCCCGCCTGGCCAAGCTGGAGGCCGAGGGACTGGTCACGCACACCACTGAGGGCGGCCGCAAGGTGTACGCCATCACGGACGCGGGCCGTGCCGAACTGGCCGACCGCAGCGGCGAGTTGGCCGACCTGGAGCTGGAGATCCGCGAGTCGGTCGCGGAACTGGCCGCCGAGATCAGAGCCGACGTGCGCGGCGCGGCCGGCGACCTGCGCCGCGAGATGCGCGCGGCCGCGACCGAGGCCCGCCGGAGCGCGAGGACGGGTGCGGCGGGCCCCGCCGGGGAGTACGGCGACGCCACCGACAAGGAGGCCTGGCGGGCCGCCAAGGAGGAGATGCGCCGGGTCAAGCAGGAGTGGAAGGAGCAGGCCCGCCGGGCCAAGGACGAGAGCCGCCGGGCCCGCGAGGAGGCCCAGCGGGCCCGCCACCAGGCCCAGGAGGCGCAGGCGCGGGCGCGGGCCCAGGCGCAGGAGGAGATGCAGCGCATCGCCCGTCAGGTCCAGGACCGCGTTCAGGACCACTTCACCCAGGGCGACTGGCCGACGGGCGTGCGCGAGGGCCTGTCCGAACTGGCCAGGGAGCTGGGCGACTTCGGCAAGAACTGGACCTCTGCGCGCCCGGCCGGGGGACCGGCTCCCCATTCCGTGCCCACCCCGGCGCCCGCCGCCCCGCAGTACGTCTCCCCGGCCGAGGACTTCCCGGCCGCCTACGAACCCTCCTGGGCGCACGAGGACTTCACGGGGGAGCCGACCCGCGATCTGGACCGCCTCCTGGACCGCTTCCGCGACGACATCCGCGACGCGGCCCGCGACCACGGAGTCAGCCCCACCCAGCTCCGGGAGGCCCGCCGCCACCTGTCGACGGCAGCGGCCCACATCGGTGCGATCCTGCGGACACCGGAGGACTGACCCCGGACCGGGCGGGGCGCGGTCGGCCGGTGTCTCAGCCGGCCTGCGCCTCTCCGGCGCCGTACAGCATGCGGGTCACCGACGTGTACGTCACCCCGTGATCGGCCAGCACCTCTACGGCCGGCCCGGGCAGCACGGTCAGCGCGAGCAGGATGTGCTCGTCGCCGATGTGCCGGTCGTGCTGGGCCACGGCGACCCGCAGCGCCTTCACCAGCACCGCCTTGGCGTCCCGGCCGAAGCCCGGCCCGCGTCCCGACCACCGGCGCCGGTCCTCGGCGTCCCCGGCCATCGCCCCGACACCGTGTGCTTCCTCGACCCGGGCGACGATCTCCGAGACGTCGATTCCGAGCCCTGCCAGTGCGTCCGACTCGGCCCGCGACAGCCCACCCCGCCGCCGGGCCTCGCCGAGTGCGTCCCGTACGGACGCCTTGCGCCCGGCGAGCCCGAGGGCGGTCAGCGTGAAGGAGGCACGGCCGCTCTCACGGTCGAGCAGGGCGAGCAGCATGTGCTCGGCGCCGACGGTCCGCGCACCCGAGCGTGCGCAGTGGGCGACCGCGCCCTGCACGACCTCGCGGGCGTCCTTGGTGAAGCGTTCGAACATCACTGCCTCCCGTACTTCTTGTGCACGGCCTGCCTGCTGACACCGAGCTCCGCGGCGATCTCCTGCCACGACCAGCCCTGATTGCGCGCACTGCGCACCTGTACCGCCTCCAGCTGCTCCAGCAGCCTGCGCAGCGCGGCCACGGCCCGCAGTCCGACCCGCGGATCACGGTCGCCGGCGCGCTCGGCGAGATCGGTTGCCTCGGTCATGATGTCAACTTACGTTGACAACCCGGCCATGTCAATCAAAGTTGACAGCACCGTACGCGAGGGGCGGGCCCGGACATCCGGACCCGCCCCACAGCCCACCTGCCGCGAAACCCTCAGGAGTTGGTGAGCACGATCTTCCCGAACTGGTCCCCGGCCGCGAGCCGTTCGAAGCCCTCACGGGCCCGGTCCAGGGGCAGCTCCTCGTCGATGACGGGCCGTACGCCGGTGGCGGCGCAGAAGGAGAGCAGGTCCTCCAGCTCGTCCTTGGTGCCCATGGTGGAGCCGACGACCTTCAGCTCCAGGAAGAAGATCCGGGTCAGCTCGGCGTGCGAGGGCCGGTCCCCGCTGGTGGCACCGGAGATGACGATCGTCCCGCCCGGCCGCAGGGACTTCACCGAGTGGGACCAGGTCGCGGCACCCACGGTCTCGATGACGGCGTCCACCCGCTGCGGCAGCCGCGCCCCGGACTCCACGGCCTCCACGGCCCCCAGCTCCAGGGCCCGCTTCCGCTTGGCCTCGTCCCGGCTGGTGGCGAAGACGCGGAGGCCCGCCGCCTTGCCGAGCACGATCGCGGCCGTGGCGACACCGCCGCCCGCGCCCTGCACGAGCACCGAGTCCCCGGGCCGTACCCCGGCGTTGGTGAAGAGCATCCGGTACGCCGTCAGCCAGGCCGTCGGCAGACAGGCGGCCTCGGCGAAGGACAGCTCCCTGGGCTTGGGCAGCACGTTCCAGGTCGGCACGGCGACCTGTTCGGCGAAGGTGCCCTGGTAGCGCTCGGTGAGGATGGAGCGCGGCTCGTTCGGGCCGACGCCGTGGCCGCTCTGGCCGATGACGGAGTGCAGGACGACCTCGTTGCCGTCCTCGTCGACACCGGCGGCGTCGCAGCCGAGGATCATCGGCAGCCGGTCCTCCGGGAGGCCGACGCCCCGCAGGGACCAGAGGTCGTGGTGGTTGAGGGAAGCGGCCCGCACAGTGATGGTGCTCCAGCCGGGCCGGGCCTCGGGGGCCGGACGCTCCCCCAACTCCAGGCCGGTGAGCGGCTGGTCGCGGTCGATTCGGGCGGCGTAGACAGCGAACATGCAGCCGACGATAGGTGCCGCAGCTCACCGTACGGAACCATGCGCCCCTGTGACACATGCCCTCTTGCGCACGGGCACCCGTGCGGCGCAGCGCCCGCCACCCGCGCCGTCAGGGGCGTCCTCACCACACGTGAGGCCGAGCGGGCGGACGGGAAGGAAAATGGCCCCGTCCGAAGGGACGGGGCCATTCACAGCCGGCGTCAGCGACGGGCAACGCCCTCGGCGCGAGCCGCGGCGGCGACCGCGGCCGTCACCGCGGGAGCGACCCGCTCGTCGAACGGCGACGGAATCACGTAGTCGGCGGCGAGATCGTCGCCCACCACCGCGGCCAGCGCCTCGGCGGCGGCGATCTTCATGCCCTCGGTGATCCGGGAGGCCCGCACCTGCAGCGCGCCCGCGAAGATGCCCGGGAACGCCAGCACGTTGTTGATCTGGTTCGGGAAGTCCGACCGCCCGGTCGCGACCACGGCCGCGTACTTGGCGGCGACGTCCGGGTGCACCTCGGGGTTCGGGTTGGCCATCGCGAACACGAAGGCGCCCTTGGCCATGGAGGCGACGGCCTCCTCCGGGACCGTACCGCCGGAGACGCCGATGAAGACGTCGGCGCCCGCGAGGGCGTCCTCCAGCGAGCCGGTGATGCCGGCCTTGTTGGTGAAGCCCGCGAGCTCCCGCTTGACCGGGGTCAGGTCCTCCCGGTCGGCCGAGACGACGCCCTTGCGGTCCGCCACCGCCACGTCCCCGATGCCGGCCTCGACCAGCATCTTGGCGATGGCGACACCGGCCGCGCCGGCGCCCGAGATGACGGCCCGCAACTGCCCGATCTCACGTCCGCTGAGCCGCGCCGCATTGCGCAGCGCGGCGAGCGTCACGACGGCCGTACCGTGCTGGTCGTCGTGGAAGACCGGGATGTCCAGGCGCTCCTGGAGCCGGCGCTCGATCTCGAAGCACCGGGGCGCCGAGATGTCCTCCAGGTTCACTCCGCCGAAGGACGGGGCGAGCCGGACGACGGTCTCGACGATGTCCTCCACGTCGGTGCAGTCGAGCGCGATCGGGACCGCGTCGACCCCGCCGAACTGCTTGAAGAGGATGGCCTTGCCCTCCATCACGGGGAGGGAGGCCTGGGGACCGATGTCCCCGAGTCCGAGCACGGCCGTACCGTCGGTCACGACGGCGACCACCGACGACTTCCACGTGTAGTCGTTGACGAGCTCCGGCTGTTCCGCGATCGCGGTGCACACGCGCGCGACGCCGGGCGTGTACGCGAGGGAAAGGTCGTCCTTGTCGCGGACCGGCACGGTGGCCTGCACGGCCATCTTGCCGCCGCGGTGCAGCGCGAACGCCGGATCGAAGGAATCGAGGGGCTCGGCCCCGCCGTCCTGGTCCGTTTTGCTGTCGCTGCGAGGATTGACGATCTCCGCTGCCACTTTGTTGTACCCCTTAGGTATGCATGGTTTGAGGGTCGACCACTCCTGGTGAGGGGTGGGCGGGCACCGCGTACCGCCCGATTGCTGATACGTACGGGCCATACGCGACGGGCGCGCCGCACACGCGCCCTGAGCCCCGGATGAGGGGTGTAAAGAACCTTCTTACCGGACGGACCGTGCCGAGGACGAGTCCATTAGGTGCAAGGTCACATCGGGGGACCGGAAAGCCACACGGAGATGACGCGTGGCCGACGAACGCGCGGAGCGCGCGAAAGCGCTGGTGCGTGGGCCCAGGCATGGACCACATCGTGAGATGCGCCGAAGATTTTCCGGTCGGAAGGCTGGATTCCCGCAGATGGTTCGGTGGTGAACGACCAAGGATGTACCGACCTGATGCGGTTCGGGGGTGACCCGTTATCCGATTTTGACATAAGCGCCCCCCTGAACGGCGTAGTCCGAATGGCAAGATGCGGTAAACCCACGAGGTCGCGACACCCGAAGGTGTGTGCTCTCGCTGACCTATCGGCACCTTCCCATCCGCCGGAGGAACCACGATGACCGCAAGCTCCACCCGTCGTACGACCGCCGCACGCTCCCCTCTGGCAGCGGTAGGTGCGATCGCGGTCGCGGGCGCCCTGCTGCTCACCGGCTGCGGTGACCAGACCAAGGACAAGAGCAAGGACTCCGGCAGCGCCTCCACGGCCGGCGCCCCGCTGGCCGACAAGCTCCCGAAGGAAATCAGGGACAAGGGCAAGATCGAGGTCGGTTCCGACATCGCGTACGCCCCGGTGGAGTTCAAGGACTCCTCCGGCAAGGCCGTCGGTCTCGACCCGGACCTCGCCGCGGCCATGGGCAAGCAGCTCGGCGTGACGCTGGAGTTCCAGAACGGCACGTTCGACGCCCTGCTCACCGGTCTGCGCTCGGGCCGCTACGACATCGCGATGTCGGCCATGACCGACAACAAGAACCGCCAGCAGGGCGTCGACCCGGACACGGGCAAGAAGGTCGGCGAGGGCGTCGACTTCGTCGACTACCTGACCGCCGGCGTCTCCATCTACACCCGCAAGGGCGACACGCAGGGCATCACCGGCTGGTCGGACCTGTGCGGCAAGAAGATCGCCGTGGAGCGCGGCACCGTCTCGGAGGACCTGGCCAAGCAGGAGGCCAAGAAGTGTCCGGGCGGCAAGAAGCTCACCATCGAGCCCTTCGACGACGACCAGCAGTCCCAGACCCGGCTGCGCTCGGGCGGTGTGGACGCCGCCTCCTCCGACTTCCCGGTGGCCGCCTACGCGGTGAAGACCTCGGGCGGCGGCAAGGACTTCCAGATCGTCGGCCAGCAGGTCGAGGCGGCCCCGTACGGCATCGCCGTGGCCAAGAAGGACACCCAGCTGCGGGACGCGTTGCAGGCCGCGATGAACGCGATCATCAAGAACGGCGAGTACGCGAAGATCCTCCAGAAGTGGGGCGCCCAGGACGGCGCCGTCAAGGAGTCCGTGCTCAACGGCGGCAAGTGACCCGCGCGAGCGGCAGAAGCGGCCACTGAGAGGCAACACCCGTGACTGACATCGAGAAGACGGCCGGGGAGGGCGCCGGGAAGAGCCCCGCTCCCCCGGCCGGCGGCCCCGAGGCCATCAGGGCCATCCCGGTCCGGCACTACGGCCGGTACATAGCCGCCGTCATCGCCATCGCGCTCCTCGTCGCGATCATCTACGCCTTCAGCCAGGGCGACATCAACTGGCAGGCGGTGCCGGACTACTTCTTCGACCACCGGATCATGACCGGTGTCTACAAGACCCTCATGCTGACGGTCCTGTCGATGCTGATCGGCATCGTCGGCGGCATCCTCCTCGCGGTGATGCGGCTGTCGAAGAACCCGGTGACCTCGGCCATCGCCTGGTTCTACATCTGGTTCTTCCGCGGCACGCCGGTCCTGGTCCAGCTGTTCCTGTGGTTCAACCTGGGCCTGGTCTTCCACTACATCAACCTGATGCCGTTCTACAAGGACTACTGGTCGAACTTCATGACGCCGCTGCTGACGGCGCTGCTCGGCCTGGGCCTGAACGAGGCGGCGTACATGGCCGAGATCTGCCGGGCGGGCCTGCTCGCGGTGGACGAGGGCCAGACCGAGGCGGCCCACGCGCTGGGCATGAGCCACGGCAGGACCCTGCGCCGGGTGATCATCCCGCAGGCGATGCGGGTGATCGTGCCGCCGACGGGCAACGAGGTCATCAACATGCTGAAGACGACCTCGCTGGTGGCGGCCGTCCAGTTCCCCGAGCTGTTCCGCTACGCCCAGGACATCGGCCAGAACTCCGGAGCCCCGGTGGAGATGTACTTCCTCGCCGCGGCCTGGTACCTGATCATGACGTCCGTCCTGAGCGTCGGCCAGTACTACATCGAGCGGTACTACGCCCGCGGTTCCAGCCGCCAGCTGCCGCCGACGCCGTGGCAGAAGGTGAGGGCCAACATGCTCTCCCTGGGCCGGCCGAAGGGAGCGGTGAGCGCATGAGCGACAAGCTGGGCAAGGCGCAGGACACCCCGCCGCAGGAGTCGGTCCCGATGGTCAGGGCGCAGGGCGTCCACAAGTCCTTCGGTCATGTCGAGGTGCTCAAGGGCATCGACCTGGAGGTGAAGCCGGGCGAGGTGTTCTGCCTGATCGGCCCCTCTGGCTCCGGCAAGAGCACGTTTCTCAGGTGCATCAACCATCTTGAGAAGATCAACGCCGGCCGGCTGTACGTCGACGGCGAGCTGGTCGGTTACCGCCAGCAGGGCGACAAGCTCTACGAGCTGCGTGACCGCGAGGTCGCCATGAAGCGCCGGGACATCGGCATGGTCTTCCAGCGCTTCAACCTGTTCCCGCACATGACGGCGCTGGAGAACGTCACGGAGGCGCCGGTGCAGGTCAAGGGCGTCGGCAAGACGCAGGCCCGGGAGCGGGCCATGCAGCTGCTGGAGCGTGTGGGGCTGGCCGACCGGGCCGGGCACTACCCCTCGCAGCTCTCCGGCGGCCAGCAGCAGCGGGTGGCGATCGCCCGGGCCCTGGCGATGGACCCGAAGCTGATGCTGTTCGACGAGCCGACCTCGGCCCTGGACCCGGAGCTGGTCGGTGACGTCCTGGACGTCATGCGGGACCTCGCCGAGTCCGGCATGACCATGGTCGTCGTCACCCATGAGATGGGCTTCGCCCGCGAGGTGGGCGACAGCCTGGTGTTCATGGACGAGGGCGTGGTGGTCGAATCGGGCCATCCGCGCGAGGTCCTGACGAACCCCCGGCACGAGCGGACGCAGTCGTTCCTGTCGAAGGTTCTCTGAGCGCCTGAGAAGGGGCGGTACGGGATCCTCGTACCGCCCCTTCCGCGTGCCCCGCCACGGCAGCGGCCGGTGCCCTCGCTTCCGCGCCCGGGCGCGGCGGGGCTACTTCAGGGCGAGCAGCAGCGTGTCCGACGGCGAGCACCACACGGGCCGGGCCTCGCCGAAGCCCTTCTCGCGCAGGACGCGCGCGTGCCAGGCCGCGGACGGCATGTCACCGTCGGCGTGCTCGCCGTAGATCTCGAAGCGGCGCGCCGTCGGACCGGCGAGTACCGGGTCCTTGGCGGCGACCTGCCACCATTCGGCCCAGTCCAAGGCGCCCTCCCGCTTGGCCTGATCCATGCGCGCGTGGCGCTGTGCCCGCTCGGCCGCGTTGATCCGGGGCGTGCTGTCGTCGATCATGTGGTCCGCGTTCATGAAGACACCGCCGTCGCGAACCAGCTCCGCGACCTGACCGTAGAGGGCCGCGAGGGGTTCGCTGTGCAGCCAGTGCAGGGCCGTGGCGGTCAGCACGGCGTCGTAGGAGTCGTACGGCAGCCGGGCCGGCCAGCCGGGGTCCTTGAGGTCGGCGGTGACGAAGGAGACCCGGTCGTCGTCCTCGAAGGTGCCGCGCGCGATGGCGAGCAGGGCCGGGTCGAGGTCGACGCCGGTGCTGGTGGCCTCGGGGAAGCGCCTCAGGAGCCGGTCGGTGATGCTGCCGGTGCCGCAGGCGAGGTCGAGGACGCGCGGGGCCGTGCCCACGAGCGCCTCGACCATGTCGAGCATGATCCCGAACCGCTCCTCGCGGTCCGGCATGTACCACTCCTGCTGCCGGTCCCAGCTCTCCTGCCAGGCCGCCCAGTCGGTTCCGGTACTCGTCGTCATGGATCCCCGTCTCCCCTCGTGATGCGTAATACCCTGGAAGCACGACCGGCTGTTACCCGACCGCAGACACGACCATAAAGCGCCCCCGTAAGGACTACAAGTGGAACTGGCCTATTACTCGGACTACGCCGTACGTCTCGTCAACAGCGAGGAGCCGGCGCGGGGGAAGGACTCGCTCACCTCGGTCGAGGCCGTCCGCGGCCTCTTCGGCGCCAACTCGTCCGCGGCCCGGCGCGCCACGGACGCCGACGTCACGCGCTTCCGCTCGGTACGGGCGAGGCTGCGCGCGGTCTTCGAGGCGGCGGACAAGGGCGACGAGACCCTCGCGGTGGACCTGCTGAACTCACTGCTCCTGGAGTTCCCGGTCAGCCCTCAGATCTCCGGCCACGACCACCGTGACGAGGACGGCCGCCCCCTGTGGCACATGCACCTGGCCGACCACCCCTCCAACGCCACCGCCGGGTACGCGGCCATCGCGGCGATGGGCCTGGCGTTCCACCTCACCGAGTACGGCGTCGACCGCCTGGGCCTGTGCGAGGCCGCCCCCTGCCGCAACGCCTACCTCGACACCTCCACCAACCGCTCCCGGCGCTACTGCTCCGACCGCTGCGCGACCCGCGCCAACGTGGCCGCCTACCGGGCCCGCAAGCGCCTGGAGGCCGACCGGTCGGGCAGCAGCGGCCTGACGGCCGAGAGCGCCCAGCGCGCCAGCGTCAGCGGGGAGCGGCGGCCCGCCGGGAACGGCCGGTAGCGGAAGCGTGCCCGGCCCAGCACGAGTTCGTCGGGCACCACCCCGTAGTCGGTGCTGTCCCCGCCCGCGTACGGGTTGTCCCCGAGCACCCACCAGCCGCCCTCGCGCCGCTCCACGGCACGCTTGACGACCAGCAGGTCCTGCTGGAACGGATGACGCAGGACGACGACGTCCCCCGGCCTGACCGCGGCCCCGTACCGCACCAGCAGCCGGTCCCCGTGAAGGAGCGTGGGCACCATCGACGGGCCGGTCACCTCGGCCACTCCGAACGGCGCCACGGCCCTCCCCCGCTCGGTCTCCTGCGACAGCTCCGGCATCCCGGCACCTCCCCGGTCCGTTCCTCCACCAGTCTCAGTCTGACCCTGGACTTTTGTCCTAAGCCCTAGGGGGCACCCGAGAAATCGCCTTCCTCAGGGAGTAATGTCGCACCTGAGAAGACGATCACGAGGAAGGAATGCTCCATGCTTTCCCGCCTGTTTGCCCCCAAGGTCAAGGTCAGCGCCCACTGCGACCTGCCCTGCGGCGTCTACGACCCGGCCCAGGCCCGCATCGAGGCGGAGTCGGTGAAGGCCGTCCAGGAGAAGATGGCCGGCAACGACGACCCCCATTTCCAGGCACGCGCCACCGTCATCAAGGAGCAGCGCGCGGAGCTCGCCAAGCACCACGTCTCCGTGCTCTGGAGCGACTACTTCAAGCCCCCGCACTTCGAGAAGTACCCGGAGCTGCACCAGCTGGTGAACGACACCCTGAAGGCCCTCTCGGCCGCCAAGGCGTCCACCGACCCGGCGACGGGCCAGAAGGCGCTGGACTACATCGCCCAGATCGACAAGATCTTCTGGGAGACCAAGAAGGCTTGATCTTTGGCTAGGCCGTCTGACCTGCGGTTCCGCGGGTCGCATCGCCTACCTGTCCGCACCCGGCCCGCAGGCCGCCGAGCACGGCGTCCATGACGGTCCGGGTGCGGTCTTCTTCGCCCGGCCACGGATGGGCGTGGATCCGCGGCGTGTTGACGGCGGACGCGTGGCCGAGGACCAGCTGGACCTGCTTGACGCTCGCTCCGCCGGCGATGGGGGCGGAGGTGAAGAGACGTCAAATCCGCCCAGGAGATGTGGACCTGCCCCGTCTGGCAAGAGCGGCCGGAATCGCCCTGTGCATCCTGCTCGGTCGATGGGGCTGACCTCGGTCTTCGGATGCAAGAATGCGAGGCGAAGACGGGCTCGCCCCTACGGCTTGCCGATTTCCCGAGCGGAACGGACATCCCTGTCATGCCGACCTGGACCTGCCGCCCGGAGCGTGAGGGCGACGCGCCTGCGGTGCGCGCCGTCAACCTCGCGGCCTTTCCCACCGCGGCCGAGGCCGACCTGGTGGAGGCGCTGCGTCGTGACCCCGTGGCCTGGGTCGAGGGACTGTCGATGCTGGCGGTGGACGCACAGGGCGCGCCGGTCGGGCATGCGCTGCTGACCCGCTGCCGCGGGGACGGGCACGACGCGCTGGCACTCGCTCCCTGCGCGGTCCTGCCTGACCGGCAGCGTCAGGGCGCCGGTGCCGCCGCGATCGACGCCGTCCTGGACGCTGCCCGCGCTCGGGGCGAGAACCTGGTTGTGGTCCTCGGCCATCCCGGTTACTACCCGCGATTCGGATTCGTCCCGGCCTCCCGGTACGGCATCCGTGCCCCGTTCGACGTTCCGGATGAGGCCCTGATGGCTCTGCCGCTGGATCCGCAGCGGCCCGTACCGCAGGGCACGATCGTCTACCCGCCCGCGTTCGGCGTCTGAACCGGCCGCCCGCCTCCGTGTTCTGCACGCGTGGGCGTGCGGGACGCCGTCACCGCTGTGCGGCGCCTTCCGTTCCGCCGCCGCCGACCACCGGCGATGCCCGCGCCGAGCCTCCTCCGTCCGGATGTCCGCCCCGCGCGGGCACGTACCGCCAGTCAGGGCGTCGCGGCGGGGCCGGGTGGCAGGTGGACCGTCATGATCAGGTGGCAGCCCTCCGTGCCCGCGCCGCGGTAGGTGTGGGTCGTGTCGCCGTCGAACGTGGCGGTCTGGCCGGCTTCCACGGTGTGTTCTGCGCCGTCGACCACCAGGGTCATCCGGCCGGAGGTGACGCTGACGGTCTCCACGACGCCGCCCTGGTGGGGGTGGCTGGGGTACTCCTCGCCCGGCTCCAGCCGCCAGCGCCAGACCTCGACCGGGGACGGGCCCGAGGTGGTCAGCATCAGGCGCGCCTCACTGCCGCGCTCCCCGGTCCACAGCGGTGCGACGGCGTCGGCGGAGACGACTCGTACGCGATCTTCGGGCGAGCCCTGCATCAGGGCGGACACCGAGATGCCGAGGGTGTCGGCGAGCCGGACGAGGGTGGCCAGGTTGGGGTTCCCCTGGGCCTTCTCCAGCGCCACCAGAGCACCCTTGCTGACCTGGGCGCGCCTGCTGAGCTCGTCCAGCGACAGGCCGGCGCGGGCGCGGGCCGCCTTGACGTTGTGCGCGACCGTCCGCAGCGCCGCGGCTGTCTCGGCCACTGATCACCATCCTTAGACGTGGCTCACTGGAATGTACCGCCCGGTCGTTTGGTTGACACATGTCGGTCGTTCCGTTGTACGGTGTGGTCGTTCCACTGTAATACCAAGGATGTGCCGTGATCGCTCTGCTGCTGGCCCTGGGTAGCTCACTCGCCTACGGCTGCGCCGACTTCCTCGGTGGCTTCGGCGCCCGCAAGGCCCATGTGCTGCGTACCGTGCTGGTCGCGGCCCCGGCCAGTCTCGCGGTCGAGCTGTTGCTGTGGCCGGTGCTCGGTGCCTCGTTCAGCGGGTCGGCCCTCGGCTGGGGCGCCGCCTCGGGGGTCGCCTCGGCCGCCGCCTTCGCCCTGCTCTACCGAACCCTGGCGATCGGCCCGATGAACGTGCTGTCGCCCGTGACCGCTCTGGTGTCCGCCGCGCTGCCGGTCGGGGTCGGCCTGCTCCAGGGCGAGCATCCGACCACCGCCGCACTGGTCGGGCTGCCGCTCGCGCTGGTCGCGGTGGTGCTGGTCAGCGCCGGACAGGGCGCGGGCTCGTCCCGTCCCTCCCGTACGGCCCTGGTGTCGGCCTTCGGCGCGGGCGCCGCCATCGCCCTCCAGCTGGTCTTCCTCCACCAGGCGCCGGCCGACAGCGGAGTGGCCCCGCTGATCGTCGGCCGGGCCGTCTCCTCGGCCGTCACCCTGGCCGCGGCCGGGCTGCTGCGTCGCAGGCTGGGCCCCGAACGGCCGGCGTACGCGATGTCGGCGGCCGCGGGTGTCCTGGACTCGCTGGCGAACCTGCTGTTCCTGCTCGCCGCCCGCAGCGGGGACCTCACCGTCGTCGCCGTGATCACGGCCCTCTACCCGGCCGGCACGGTCCTGCTCGCCCGCGGCCTCCTCGCCGAACGCATCCACCGCGCCCAGCTCGTGGGCCTGGGCACCGCCGCCGTGGCCGTCGGTCTCCTCGCCCTGACCTGAGCCGCGGCCACCGCCACCGCACCAAGGAGAGCAAGATGCTGGTTCACCCCTGGGACGCCGGTCTCGACGAGGCCGAGTGGCAGGCCTGGATCACCGAAGGCCACGACTTCGGGCAGCTGAGCGTCAACGGACTGCCCGGCCGTCCGCCCGCCGTCGTCCCCACCCACTTCACCGGCGACGGCAACGATCTGCTGATCCACCTGGCCCGGCCCAACCCGGTCTGGGAGGCGATCGAGCACGATCCCCACGTCACCTTCACCGTCATCGGCGACTACGCCTTCGTCCCCGGCCCCTGGCGCGCCGGGCCCGGCACCCCGCCCACCGACGGCGTGCCGACGAGCTACTACGCGGCCGTCCAGTTCACCTGCCGCGCGGTCATCGTCGATGATCCCGAGGCCAAGGCCGAGCTGCTGCGCCGTCAGCTCGCCCACTTCCAGCCCGACGGCGACCACGGTCCGGTCGCCGTGGACCGGCCTCCGTACGGCCGGATGCTGTCCGGCATCCGCGGTCTGCGCCTGGAAGTGACCGACGTACGGGCCAAGTTCAAGTACGACGACCACAAACCGGTCGAGCACCGGACCGCCGTCGCCGCCCGTCTCACGGAGCGCGGCCAGGGCCTGGACGCGTCCGCCGCGCGCCGGCAGCTGCGCCGCCTGGACCGCATCGGCCCCTGGAAGCCCTGACCCGCCCGCCCCCCCCCGCAGGAAACGGAACCCTCCCATGCCCGCCTTCCGCATCGCCCCCGCCGTCGCGGCCGCCTTCCCCGACACCCTCATCGCCCTGGTCACCGCCACCGGAGTACGGGGTCACGAGCCCTGGCCGCACACCTCCGCCGCCCTGGCGGAACTCGAGCAGCAGCTCGCCGCGGGCAGCTGGCGGCCCGCCGACGAGACCGACCCCCGCATCGAGGCGTGGCACACCGCCTACCGCTCCTTCGGCACCAACCCGCGCCGCGTCCGGCCCAGCGTCGACGCGCTCGGCCGCCGCCTCGCCAAGAAGGGGTCGCTGCCGCGCATCAACCCGGCCGTCGACTCCTACAACGCCGTCTCCGTACGGCACGGCCTGCCCGCCGGTGCTTTCGACCTCGACCAGGTCACCGGCGACGTCGACATCCGCCACGCGGACGGCGCCGAGTCCTTCACCCCGCTCGGCGAACCCGGAACGGTCGAGAACCCGAGGCCGGGCGAGATCGTCTACGCCGACACCACCGGCGTGCTGACCCGCCACTGGAACCACCGCGACGCCCACCGCACCCGCATCACCGAGGACTCCGTCCACGTCGCCTTCGTCCTCGAAACCCTCCACGCCACCCGGGACGGCGACGTGCTCAAGGCCGCGGCCGGCGAACTGCAGGGCCTGCTCGCCCCGCACGCCGAACAGACCGCCGTGCACCACCTCGGCCCGGCACAGCCCCAGGTCACCGTCTGAGCTGCGGCACGATCAGGAAAACGGCCCCTCCTCGATGTCGGTGCCCTGTGCCAAGCTGTGGACGTGACCCTGGAGGACCTCAGACGGCTGCGGCGCGTGCGCGACCGCATGGACCGTGAGTACGCCGAGCCGCTCGACATGACCGAGCTCGCCCGCGGCGCCCACATGTCGCCCGGCCACTTCCAGCGCAGCTTCCGCAAGGCCTTCGGCGAGACGCCGTACAGCTATCTGATGACCCGCAGGATCGAGCGTGCCAAGGCGCTGCTGCGCCGCGGCGACCTCACGGTGACCGAGGTCTGCCTCGCCGTGGGCTGTACGTCGCTCGGTTCCTTCAGTTCCCGCTTCACCGAGCTGGTCGGGGAGACCCCGAGCGCCTACCGGGCCCGTGACCACGAGGAGAGCGCGGTGATCCCGTCCTGCGTGACCCGTACGTTCACCCGCCCGCGCCGCCGGCCCTACTGAGTCGGGCTGCGGGAGCCCGCACCGCGGCCCCCGGCGTCTCCGCGCCGTCCGAAAACCGCCGGTCTCACCCGCCCTGCCGACTCGCGCGCGCCCCGGCCCGGATGGGCCTAGCGTGAGGCCATGGACATGAAACTCAAGCAGTGCTTCATCGCGGTGGACGACCACGACAAGGCCCTCGCCTTCTACCGTGACGTGCTCGGCCTGGAGGTCCGCAACGACGTGGGCTTCGAGGGCATGCGCTGGGTGACCCTGGGCTCGCCGCTGCAGCCGGACGTCGAGATCGTGCTGGAGCCGCCCGGCGCGAACCCGGACGCCTCCCCCGCCGACCGGCAGGCGATGGCCGAACTGCTCGCCAAGGGCATGCTGCGGGGTGTCATCTTCACGACCGAGGACTGCGACGCGCTGTACGAGCGGGTGCGGGAGTCCGGCGCCGATGTGCTCCAGGAGCCGACGGACCAGCCGTACGGGGTGCGCGACTGCGCCTTCCGGGACCCGGCGGGCAACCAGCTGCGCTTCCTCCAGCGGCCCGCGGAGTGAAACTGGGGGCCCGGCGGGCGAGTTCACGCCTGGACGTGGCCCGGCGTGCGGCGTCTGCTGCCTGACCGGGCGCGACCCGGGGACCGGCCGCCGGACGCCGGCCAGCGAGAAGTGAGACGGGCGGCGGTCGGCGAACCGTCGTCGCGCAGGGGCACACGCCCCGGCGCGCGGGCAGGCCCCGGCCAGGCATCCCCCTGGCCTACGAGCGTGAGCCCTCGCCCCACGGCCACGGAGACCGCCCGGAGCGCCGCCGCCCACCGCCACCACCGGCGGCGAGGCGTCGCCCCTGTCCGGTCACCCCCAGGACTCCACGTCCACCACGGCGTCGGCCGGCACCGGCCCGTACACATGCGGGAACTCCTCCCCGCCGGGCTCCATGGCCTCGTACCTGACCGGCACGCCGACCAGGGCCGGGTCCACGACCAGCACGACCAGTTCGTCCGGGCCGTCGTAGTCGCCGTAGAGGAACTCGGCGATGCGCGGGAGCTGTTGGCGGGTGGAGAAGTGGATGAAGCCCTCCTCCTGGAGGGTGCGGCCACGGGTCGACACCTCGTAGGCGCCGCGCTCGCGCGCGGCCTCCCACAGGGAGCGCTCGGTGATGTGGACGATGTGCGGAAGTTTCGGCATGCGCCCACGCTACGGCCCCGGCCGGGCCGCACGCGTCCGTCTACCGGGCGCCGCTGTCCTCGGCGCCTTCCACGAGGGGCCGGATCACCACGGGACCTGTCAGGCCCTCGGGACCGGGACACCGGGTGACGCGTTCGGCGATCTCGGTCACCCGGTCCAGGCTCGCGCAGTCCACCACCCAGTAACCGGCCGGCAGCGCCTCGGTGTCGCCGTACGGGTCGTCGGTGATCACGGTCCCGCCGTCCTCGCCCCGCGCGACCAGCCGGGTCCGGGCGGGCTCGGCCAGTCCTTCGGCGTCGAGCAGTTCACCGGACTCGGCGAGGTCGTCGCTGATCGCGCCCATGTACAGGTACACGGCCTTGAGCTGGGCCTCGGTCCAGGCCGGGGCGTGCTCGGTGGGCTTGCCGGCCATCGCGTCGTAGTCCGCCTGCGTACCGTGCACCATCACCAGGTACTTCATGGTCCGCTCTTCTCGGCACGGCTCAGGCTTTCCCGGCCGCGGATTCACCGGGGCGCCGGGACTCGGTCCCCTCCGCCGCGGCCGGGGGCTCGACGGGCTCCGCGTGGGCCGCGCAGTCGGGGTTGCGGCAGGGTCCGGGGCCCCACACCGGCACCCAGGCGCCCAGCGTCTTGCGCCGTGCGACGACCGTGTCGACGGGCTGTCCGCAGACGGGACAGACGTGGTCCTCGCTGTCCATGCCCCCAGGGTAGGGCGGGCCGGCGCTCAGCGCTTCCTGCGGTACGTCCGCACCAGCGCGCCGTTGCCGAAGGCGCGCACCGAGTCCAGGGTGAACTCCTTGATGTCGAGGCCGGTGCCGAACATCGGCATGCCGGTGCCGTAGACGATGGGGTAGGTCTTGATGACGAGTTCGTCGATCTCCTCCAGCAGCGCGCCCGCGAGCCGCGAACCGCCGCACAGGAAGATGTCCAACCCGCCTTCCTCGGCCTTCAGTTCGTGTACCCGGCCGACCAGGTCGTCGGCGAGGACCGTGACGTTCGGGTCGGGCGAGCCGCCCAGCGTGCGCGAGGCGACGTACTCGCGCAGGTGGCCGTAGGGGCTGGTGATGCCCTCCTTCAGCGCCAGCTCGTAGCTGGCCCGGCCCTGGACGACGGTGTCGAACCGCTTGTTCTCCAGGTGGTCCACGCCCATCGGCCTGCGGACGTGGGTGGGCAGGGTCTCCGGGAACTCCGTCGTGAGGAAGCCGAGGAACTCCTCGTCCAGGAAGCGGCGCACCATCTCGGAGGCGTCACCGTGCTCGTCGCCGATGAAGCCGTCGAGCGAGCAGGCGATGAAATACGTGAGCTTTCGCAAGCTTGGTCTCTTTTCGCAGGCTGTGGAGCGGCCGGTTAACCACTCCCTCTGTAGTGCTTCATTTGTAGTACTCCGCTTGTAGTGGTCGCAAGGGATTTGAGGGATGCCGTCGGGATCGAGGGCAAGTGGGAGAAGGGATTCCGCATGGCGGGCCGCACGGACGGCCGGAGCCCCGGTGCCCGTGCGGGGTCAGGAACCGCGCGGGCCCGGGGCTCCGGGTCCTCTTCCTGCCGTGCCGGCAGGGCTCAGCCGCTGCGCCGGGTCACGAACTCGGCGAGCGCCAGCAGACCGCCCGCCGCCTCGGGGCCGGGGACGGCACGGGACAGCTCCTGCACGGCACGGGCCATCCGGTCGGCCGCCTCGGCCTGCGCCCAGTCCCGGCCGCCGGCCCGCTCCACGGCCAGTGCCGTACGCGCGACGGCCTCGGCGTCACCGGAGACGAAGGGCTTGCCGTACAGCTCGGCCAGTTCGGCCGCCGCCTCGGTGCCGGAGGACAGGGCCGCCACCACGGGCAGTGACTTCTTGCGGGCCGCGAGATCGGCGCCGGCCGGCTTGCCGGTGCGCCGCGGGTCGCCCCATATGCCGATGACGTCGTCGATCAGCTGGAAGGCGAGCCCGGCCTGGCGGCCGAAGCCGTCCAGCGCCGCCACCTCCTCCGCGCCCGCGCCCGCGTACAGCGCGCCGAGGGCGCAGGCGCAGCCCAGCAGCGCGCCGGTCTTCGCCTCGGCCATGGCGAGCGCCTCGTCGAGGGTGACCTCGTCCGGGGCACGCCCCTCCATGTCCGTGTCGGTGTGCTGGCCGGCGCACAGCTCCACGACGCACTTCGCGAGCCGGGCCGCGGCCCGGCGGGCGGCCGGGTGCGGGTCCTCGGCGAGCAGCCGCAGGGCCAGCGCCTGCAGGGCGTCACCGGCGAGTATCGCGTCGGCGTCGCCGAACACGGTCCAGGCCGTGGGCCGGTGCCGGCGGGAGGTGTCCCGGTCCATCACGTCGTCGTGCAGCAGCGTGAAGTTGTGGACCAGTTCGACCGCCACCGCGGCCCGGACCGCCGCCGTACGTGCCGCGGGGCCGCCGAGGGCGTCGGCCGCCGCTAGGACGAGCGCGGGCCGTATCGCCTTGCCGGCGTTGCCCGTGGCCGGGCTGCCGTCCGCGCGCTGCCAGCCGAAGTGGTAGAGCGCTATCCGGCGCAGGGAGCCCGGCAGCGACTCCAGGGCCGTGCGCAGCTCCGGGTCGACCAGGGCCCGGGTTCGCTCCAGCAGCGCGGCCGCCTCCTGTGCCTCGAGGCGCCCGTCGGGATGTCGCCCGGTTGGTTGCCCCGGGTGTTCCGCGAGCGCACCGGCGCCGCCGGTCCTCCCCCGCCGTTCCCCCGCCGCGCCGGGGCGCGGTACGGCGGGGGAACGCTGTTCCGTCTCCGTCATGAACTCGGCCATGTCTCCCCCTCGCCAGGTCCGCGGACACCGGCGTGGCCGGCCCGGCCGGACGATGTTTCCGAGGGTCTACCCTCCCCGAGAGACGGGGACACGGCCGCGAAGTGCGGAAACGTCACCTCCACCGGCCGATCTCGACGTTCTCCAGCACGCCGAGCGCGTCCGGCACCAGTACCGCGGCCGAGTAGTAGGCGGTCACCAGGTACTTGATGATGGCCTGTTCGTTGATCCCCATGAACCGCACGGACATGCTCGGCTCGATCTCGTCCGGGACGCCCGACTGCCTGAGGCCGATGACACCCTGGTCCTGCTCGCCGGTACGCATCGCGATGATCGAGGTCGTGCGCTCCGGGGTGACCGGGATCTTGTTGCACGGGTAGATCGGCACTCCGCGCCAGGTCGGGATGCGGTTGCCGCCGATCTCGACGGTCTCCGGGACCAGTCCGCGCTTGTTCAGCTCGCGCCCGAACGCGGCGATCGCGCGCGGGTGGGCCAGGAACAGTTTGGTGCTGCGCCGGCGGCTGAGCAGTTCGTCCATGTCGTCCGGGCCGGGCACGCCGTCGTGCGGCTGGATCCGCTGGTCGTACTCGCAGTTGTGGAGCAGACCGAAGTCGCGGTTGTTGATCAGCTCGTGCTCCTGGCGCTCCTTGAGCGCCTCGACCGTGAGCCTGAGCTGCTGCTCGGTCTGGTTCATCGGCTGGTTGTAGAGGTCGGCCACGCGCGAGTGGATGCGCAGCACGGTCTGGGCGATGCTCAGCTCGTACTCACGGGGACGCGCCTCGTAGTCGACGAAGGTGTGCGGGATGTCGGGCTCGCCGGAGTGGCCGGCGGCCAGTTCGACCTCCTTCTCGCCGTACTTGTTGGTCCGCTGCTCCGGCAGCGAGCGCAGCTGTTCGAGGTGCTCGCGCAGGCTGTCCGAGCGCTCCGCGACCTGCTGGAAGTCCTGCCGACTGAGGATCAGCACGGTGGTCGCTGTGTCCGCGCGGACGGTGTAGTCCCAGATGGCGTCCGGGTCCAGCAGCGCCTGGTCGCCGAAGTAGGCGCCGTCGGCGAGGACTCCGAGGACGGCGTCGTCGCCGTAGGGGCCGGTGCCGATCTTCTCGACCCTGCCGTGCGCCAGCAGGTAGACCTCGCCCGTCTGGTTGCCGAAGTCGGCGATCACCTCGCCGGGCGCGAAGTCGCGCTGGCGGCAGCGCCGGGCCAGCTCCGTCAGCACCTCCTCGTCCTCGTACGAGCGCAGGGCCGGGAGCTCGCCGAGTTCCGCCGGGATGACCTCGACCTGGTCCCCGGTCTTCACGAAGGTGATGCGGCCGTCGCCGACGCTGTACGTCAGGCGCCTGTTCACCCGGTACGTGCCGCCCTGCACGTCGACCCACGGGAGTGTGCGCAGCAGCCAGCGGGAGCTGATCTCCTGCATCTGAGGAACGGACTTGGTGGTGGTGGCCAGGTTCCGCGCTGCCGCCGTCCCGAGGGACTGCTGCGGCTTGCCCTGATCCGTGCGGACCTCTTCGCCTACCGACATAGAGAATTGCCTCCCAGGTATGCCCGGCGCCGAATCGCAGGTGGCACCGGTCTCGGCACCCGAGCCTTCCATCACGGACCGTCACCGCGCCATTACCCGAAAGAGCGGGAATGGATCATCGCATTACCGGGCACAAAGGAGGACCCCGGCACGGCTCACGTGACACCGGGTGGTCGCGCGGCCTGTCCGGATCGGCTCGCACAGCGTGCGAACGATGTGGTCCGGGACGTCCGGTTTCGGTAGAGGTTTCACCGGAGGACCGGCGGATCGGCACGGTCGGTCCGGTACGGCACAGCACGGCACGAAGGAGGCGGCATGGCCCCACCCATGTCCGCGAGCGGGTTTCTGGACGCTCTGCGAGCGGAGGGCGTCACGGTCGTCGAGGTCGGCGACTGGCAGAACCACAACCGCAATCACAAGGGTCCGTGGGGGCCCGTACACGGCGTGATGGTCCACCACACGGCGACCCGGGGCAGCGCGCACACGGTGGAGCTCTGCCGACAGGGCCGTCCGGCGTTGCCGGGCCCCCTGTGCCACGGCGTGATCACCAAGGACGGCACGGTCCACCTGGTCGGCCACGGCCGCGCCAACCACGCCGGCCTCGGCGACGACGACGTGCTGCGCGCGGTCATCGCCGAGAAGGGACTGCCGCCGGCCAACGAGGCGGACACCGACGGCAACCGGCACTTCTACGGCTTCGAGTGCGAGAACCTGGGCGACGGGGAGGATCCCTGGCCAAAGGCCCAGCTGGAGGCGATCGAGCGGGCCGCGGCGGCCCTGTGCCGGCGGCACGGGTGGTCGGAGCGGTCGGTCATCGGTCACCTGGAGTGGCAGCCGGGCAAGGTGGATCCGCGGGGGTTCGGTATGGACTGGCTGCGGGAGCGGGTGGCCGGGCGACTGAAGGGGTAGCGCCGTAGCGGGGGCCCGCCGCTGCCCGGTGCGGGCACGGGTACGGGTACGGGCGCGCGGTGGTCCGGGCGACAATGATGCGGTGACCAGCCCCGGCCCCCTCACCCCCCGCCTCCCCTCACCCCTCGAGGAGGTCGGCGACGAGCGGTTCGGCCGTCACGGGCTCCGGCTGCTCCTCAAACGCGACGACCTCGTCCACCCCGACCTCGTCGGCAACAAGTGGCGCAAGCTCGTGCCGAACATCGAGGCGGCGGCAGGCCGGCCGCTGGTCACCTTCGGCGGGGCCTACTCCAACCACCTGCGCGCCACCGCCGCCGCGGGCCGCCTCCTCGGGCTGCCGACCACCGGCGTGGTCCGCGGCGAGGAGCTGGCCGGCCGGCCGCTCAACCCCTCCCTGGCCCGGTGCGCGGCGGACGGCATGCGGCTGCACTTCGTCGACAGATCGACGTACCGGCGCAAGAACGAGCCGGAGACGCTCGGTGCCGTCCTGCGCGCGGCCGGGGCCGAGGAGGCGTACGTCGTCCCGGAGGGCGGCAGCAACAGCGCGGCCGTACGTGGCTGCCGGGCGCTGGGCGAGGAGCTGCGCGGGCGCGCCGGTGTCGTCGCGGTCGCCTGTGGCACGGGGGGCACGCTCGCCGGGCTGGCGGCGGGGCTGGCCCCCGGTCAGCGTGCGCTCGGCGTACCGGTCCTCAAGGGCGGCTTCCTGGAAGGCGACATACAGGCACTGCAGGAACGTGCCTTCGGCGCCCGTACCGGCTCCTGGTCCCTCGACGAGCGCTTCCACTTCGGCGGATACGCCCGTACGACACCCGAACTGCACGCCTTCGCCGAGGACTTCGAGGACCGCCACGGGCTACCGGTGGAGCGCCTCTATGTCGCCAAGTTGCTCTACGGACTTGTCGCCCTCGCGGAGGAGGGCGCCTTCGCCCGCGGGACGACCGTGGCCGCCGTCGTCACCGGGCGGCCGTTCCCGTAGCGCTACTCCGCCTCCCGGTAGGCCGCCGCCTCCTCCAGGTCCAGGCGTCTGAGCAGCGCGCGCAGCATCTCGTCGTCGATGTAGCGGTGGTCGCGCAGCCGGACGAAGACCTCGCGTTCGGCGCCGATCACCTCGCGGGACAGGCGCCGGTAGGTGTCGTCGACCGATTCGCCGGTGACGGGGTTGGTCTGGCCGAGGCGCTCCCAGACGGCGTTGCGGCGGCGCTCCAGGACCGTGCGCAGGCGGTCGGCGAGCGGCGGGGGCAGGGCGTTGCGGTCGTCGGCGAGGAGGTCGTCGAGGCGCTGTTCGGCGACCCGGGAGGCCTGGGCCTGCGCATTGGCCTCGGCGAGGGTCTCGGCCTGCGGGTCGCGGCCGGGAAAGCGCATCAGGCGGATCAGCGGCGCGAGTGTCAGGCCCTGCACCACGAGGGTGCCGATGACCGTGGTGAAGGTGAGGAAGAGGATCAGGTTCCGCTGCGGGAAGGGGGCGCCGCCGTGCACCGTGAGCGGGATCGAGAAGGCGATGGCCAGGGACACCACACCGCGCATGGCGGCCCACGACGTCACGATCGGCGCCCGCCAGGTCGGGTTGTCCTCGCGTTCCCGGATCCGCCGGGAGAGCACGCGGGGCAGGAAGGCCGCCGGGTACACCCAGACGAAGCGGGCCACGACGACCACGAGGAACACCGCGACCGCGTACCAGGCCGCGTCGGCCCCGTGGTAGGCGCCCAACCCCTTCAGGACAGTGGGCAGTTGCAGGCCGATCAGCGCGAACACCGCCGATTCCAGCAGGAAGGCGACCATCCGCCACACCGCGTCCTCCTGCAGCCGGGTGGCGAAATCGACCTCCCACGCGCGGTGCCCGAGGTAGACCGCGACCACGACGACGGCGAGGACTCCGGAGCCGTGGAACTGCTCGGCCACGCCGTAGGCGACGAACGGGATCAGCAGCGAGAGGGTGTTCTGGAGCAGGGCTTCCTTCAGATGGGTGCGCAGACAGTGGATCGGCACCATGAGCACGAGTCCGACGAGGACACCGCCGACCGCGGCCCGCAGGAACTCACCGATCCCGCTCGCCCAGGTGGCGCCCGCGCCGACGGCCGCGCCGAGGGCCACCCGGTAGGCGGTGATCGCGGTGGCGTCGTTGAGCAGCGACTCGCCCTGCAGGATGGTGGTGACCCGGGACGGCAGGCCCACCCGGCGCGCGATGGCGGCGGCCGCGACCGCGTCCGTCGGCGCGACCACCGCGCCCAGCACCAGCGCGGCGGGCAGCGGCAGCCCCGGCACGACGAGATAGGCGGCCCAGCCGACCACGAAGGTCGCGAAGAGCACGTACCCGATCGACAGCAGGCCCACGGGCCGCATCTGGGCGCGCAGATCGAGGTACGAGCTCTCCGTGCCCTCCTTGTACAGGAGCGGGGGAAGCACCAGGGGCAGGACGATCTCCGGGTCCAGCGTGTAGTGCGGGACCCCGGGCAGGTACGACACCGCCAGGCCGACGGCGACCAGCAGCAGCGGCGCCGGCACCGGAGTGCGCCGGGCGGCCCCCGCGATCGCCGCACTGCCCGCCACCAGCAACAGCAGCGGCAACACGTTCATCGTCCTCGCCCACCCTCGTTTTCCGCGCGGCCACCCGCACGCCCGTCGTAATCTGGCAATCATGAAACAGTGCACGCACTCCGACGCGCTGCCGCACCCGGAGCCGGACCCGCTCGACGCGACCTGCCCGGAGTGCCTGCGCGACGGCACGCACCCGGTGCAGCTGCGGCTGTGTCTCACCTGCGGTCACGTCGGCTGCTGCGACTCCTCGCCCGGCCGGCACGCGACGCAGCACCACGAGACGTCCGGTCACCCGGTCATGCGGTCCTTCGAACCCGGCGAGGAGTGGCGGTGGTGCTTCGTGGACCACGTACTCGTCTGACCCCCTTCCGAGCGCCCTCGCGCGTGATCGCATTCCCGTCCGACCCCGTTCTCGTGTGACACTGCATGCGGCGGTGGCCGCACGACGGTTCGAGCGTCTGACGTCTGGGTACGTCAACCCGGCGCGCGCTCTTCCCATTTGGGCCCGCGAACCCTCTAGACACGGAGCGTATGCACAGCTTTACTGTGAGTGACGCCAAGGGGGTTGGGGTCCCGGGACAGGAAGGTTCGGAGCGCGATAGCGTCACCGCTTGAACCACGTACGCGTTACCCCCGGGGGGCGACCCTCGGCCCCGTAGAGCTTGTACCACCATGGAGGTGAGGGTGTCCCAGATCGCAGGCGAGCCCGCGGCGAATCAGGACTTCGTGGAAGTCCGGCTGCCGGCTGCGGGTGCCTACCTGTCGGTGCTGCGGACGGCCACGGCCGGTCTCGCGGCCCGCTTGGACTTCACCCTGGACGAGATCGAGGACCTGCGCATCGCCGTGGACGAGGCCTGCGCGATCCTGCTCCAACAGGCCGTGCCCGGCTCCGTGCTCAGCTGTGTCTTCCGGCTCGTCGACGACTCGCTGGAGGTCACCGTCTCGGCGCCGACCACGGACGGTCACGCCCCCTCGCGGGACACCTTCGCGTGGACCGTG
Organism: Streptomyces sp. NPDC048191; assembly: GCF_040652655.1. Taxonomy (NCBI): domain Bacteria; kingdom Bacillati; phylum Actinomycetota; class Actinomycetes; order Kitasatosporales; family Streptomycetaceae; genus Streptomyces; species Streptomyces sp. NPDC048191. The sequence goes on along the minus strand of NZ_JBEZMO010000007.1, from coordinate 182,658 downwards.
CTCTCGGCCCTCGCGGGCAAGGTCTCGTCCGCCGTCGACGAGGACAAGACCGTGTCGATCAGCCTCTACAAACAGCGCGGCGCGGGCCCTGGCCCGGCGTGAGGAACGGGGACGGTCCGGTGCGGGACGAAGAGCGCGGCACACGGGAGCTGCCGGCCGGGGACGGGGGTGCCCCCTGGCCGAGCACGGGCGAGACCTCCGGGGAGGCCCCCCGGGACGGTTCCCGGCGCATGGCGGACGGCATCGACGGCATCCCCGAGCAGGCCAGGCCGCACCCGGAGGACGACTCCGCGCATGCCGCGGATGAGGGCGGCGTGCAGGGCGTACCGGCGGAGGGACCCGGTGGCGCCGGGGTCGCCGCTCGTGCGGGGGCCAGGGCTCGGGGAAGGGCTACGGGCGGGACGATGAGCGAGCACGAGCGGTACGCCGAGGACGACGCGCTGGGCGCGGAGGCCGTGCAGGCCGCACAGCACGGGCCCCAGGACCGCAGCGGGGCGCGGGCGATGTTCGTCGAGCTGCGCACCCTGAACGCGGGCAGCACGGAGTACGCGGAGCTGCGCAACCAGCTGGTCCGTATGCACCTGCCGCTCGTGGAGCACCTCGCGCGCCGCTTCCGCAACCGCGGCGAGCCGCTGGACGACCTCACGCAGGTCGCCACCATCGGTCTGATCAAGTCCGTCGACCGGTTCGACCCGGACCGCGGCGTGGAGTTCTCCACGTACGCCACCCCGACCGTCGTCGGCGAGATCAAGCGGCACTTCCGCGACAAGGGCTGGGCGGTCCGCGTGCCGCGCCGGCTGCAGGAGCTGCGGCTCGCGCTGACCACGGCGACGGCCGAGCTGTCCCAGCTGCACGGCCGCTCCCCCACCGTCCACGAGCTGGCCGAGAAGCTCTCGATCTCCGAGGAGGAGGTCCTGGAGGGCCTGGAGTCCGCCAACGCGTACTCCACGCTGTCCCTGGACGTCCCCGACACCGACGACGAGTCCCCGGCGGTCGCCGACACCCTCGGCGCGGAGGACGAGGCCCTGGAGGGTGTGGAGTACCGCGAGTCCCTCAAGCCCCTGCTGGAGGACCTCCCGCCGCGCGAGAAGCGGATCCTTCTCCTGCGCTTCTTCGGGAACATGACCCAGTCGCAGATCGCGCAGGAGGTCGGCATCTCCCAGATGCACGTCTCCCGGCTGCTGGCCCGCACGCTGGCCCAGCTGCGGGAGAAGCTCCTCGTCGAGGAGTGATCCGGCGCGGTGGCCTATTCGGCGCGACCCGGTCCCCTGATGCCGAGGGCCCGGGTCGTCTCGCCGTTGACGAGCAGCACCAGCGCCGCCACGGCCACGACGGCCAGGGCGATCCCGGCCGGGATGGCCATGCTGTCGGCCTGGAGCAGGTTGTAGGCGATCGGCAGCGCCATGACCTGGGTGATCACGGCGGGGCCCCGGCTCCAGCTGCGCCGCAGCAGCAGTCCACGGGCGGCGAGCAGCGGCAGCAGCGCGAGCACCGCCAGCGTGATGCCCAGGGTCACGGCCTGCTGCCGGTCGTCCGGGTCCCCGGCGATCCCGAGGACGAGCACCCACAGCCCTCCGGCCACCAGCGCGAGACCCTCGACGGCGGCCAGCACGGCGGCATAGGTCAGCCGGCGGGGCCGCGGGCCGGCGGCGGCTTCGGCGGTGTCCTGGGCGGGGTTCTGCTCGCTGCTCACCCCAGAAGGGTAGCGGGGCCGGTGCCGGCACCCGGCAGGGGCGCCGGGGGACCGACCCCACCAGGCGCACCCCGAGTGTCCAGCGTCACGTCCCCACCTCTTACCCGATCCCTACCTCGGTCTGGGCCCGGTACCCCCCAGTAGGTACGCTGCCCTCCATGCGTGCACTTCTCGTGGTCAACCCGGCGGCAACCACCACAAGCGCACGCAGGCGCGACGTCCTGATCCACGCGCTGGCGAGCGAGATGAAGCTGGAGGCGGTCACCACCGAGTACCGCGGCCACGCCCGCGACCTCGGCCGGCAGGCGGCGGACAGTGACGACATCGACCTCGTGGTCGCCCTCGGCGGCGACGGCACGGTCAACGAGGTCGTCAACGGCCTCCTGCACGCCGGCCCCGCCCTGGAGCGCCTGCCCGGTCTCGCCGTCGTACCCGGCGGCTCCACGAACGTCTTCGCCCGCGCCCTGGGTCTGCCCAACGACCCGGTGGAGGCCACCGGCGCGCTGCTGGACGCGCTGCGGGAGGGCCGCGAGCGGGTCGTCGGGCTCGGGCTGACCTCGGGCACACCCGGCACCGAGGACGAGGCGGTCCCCGACCGCTGGTTCACCTTCAACGCGGGGCTCGGCTTCGACGCGGGCGTGGTCGGCCGGGTCGAGCAGCAGCGCGAGCAGGGCAAGAAGTCGACGCACGCGTTGTACGTACGCCAGGTGATCCGGCAGTTCCTCGGCGAGCCGAACCGCCGGCACGGCTCGATCACGCTGGAGCGGCCCGGCGAGGACCCCATCGCCGATCTTGTGGTCGCCATAGTCTCGAACACGTCCCCTTGGACGTATCTCGGCAATCGCCCCATGTACACGTCGCCTAAGGCCTCGTTCGATACCGGCGTCGACGTACTCGGTCTCAGCCGCCTGTCGACGGCCGCGGTTGCCCGGTATGGCACCCAGTTGCTCACTTCGTCCCCCGAGCGCGGCCCCCACGGCAAGCACGTGGTCTCGCTGCACGACCAGGACCGGTTCACCTTGCATTCGAAGGTGCCCCTCCCCCTGCAGATGGACGGAGACCACCTCGGACTGCGTACCAGCGTGACGTTCACAGGCGTACGCCGTGCACTGCGTGTGATTGTGTGAGCGGAAAGGGCGAAAGTCCTTTCACTCGAACGTTTAGGCCAGGATCCACCCCATGGAAGTACGGCTGTGACCTAGTCGACACCGAGGAATCAAAAAAAACTTTCCGGAAGGGGTTGTATCCGCCGCTGAGGTTTGCGAGTCTCTACGTGGCGATCGGGACGGCCCGCAACACCGGCCTCCACTGATCACCAGAACCCCTCTTCAAACCAAGGACCACGCCGGGTGAAGACTCGGCGGTCGGCCCTTCACTTGTTGAGGGATTCGTGAAAGCGTTCACATTCACAAGCAACCTGTACGTAATACGTTCAGAGAACCTAGGAGAGGTAGCAGCCATGGACTGGCGTCACAACGCCGTTTGCCGCGAGGAAGACCCCGAGCTCTTCTTCCCCATCGGCAACACCGGTCCTGCGCTGCTGCAGATCGAGGAAGCCAAGGCCGTCTGCCGTCGCTGCCCGGTGATCGAGCAGTGTCTGCAGTGGGCGCTCGAGTCCGGTCAGGACTCCGGCGTCTGGGGTGGTCTCAGCGAGGACGAGCGCCGCGCCATGAAGCGCCGCGCCGCCCGCAACCGGGCTCGTCAGGCCTCCGCCTGACACACCCACCCCTGCTGACAGCCTGAGCTTGGCGGCGCGTGCAGCACGCACGCATCTCCCGCCCCCGAGCCGCAGCGCGCAGTATCCCCCGATGCGCTTAGCGATATAAGCAGCAACGAGCACGAGCCTCGGACCCATGGCGGTCCGGGGCTTTTTGCTGTGCTCACACCGCCTTGCGCAAAGCACCTTGCTCAAAGCACCTTGCGCAAACCGCCTTGCGCAAACCGCCTTGCTCAAACTCTCCCGCGGCAGGCGGAGTTGCTCACTTCTGCGCCCGCACCGGAATGTCCAGGATCACCCTGGTCCCCCGCCCCGGCGCCGGGACCATGTCGAACGAACCGCCCAACTCGCCCTCCACCAGCGTCCGTACGATCTGCAGCCCCAGGTTTCCGGAGCGGTGGGGGTCGAAGCCCTCGGGCAGTCCGACGCCGTCGTCCTGGACGGTGACGAGCAGGCGGGCCTCCTTGGTGGTGCCGCCACGGACCGCGGAGACCTCGACCGTGCCGGTGTCGCCCTCGCGGAAGCCGTGTTCGAGGGCGTTCTGCAGCACCTCGGTGAGGACCATCGACAGCGGGGTGGCGACCTCGGCGTCGAGTATCCCGAAGCGCCCGCTGCGCCGGCCGGACACCTTGCCCGGCGAGATCTCTGCGACCATCGCGAGCACGCGGTCGGCGATGTCGTCGAACTCGACCCGCTCGTCCAGGTTCTGAGACAGCGTCTCATGCACGATCGCGATCGAGCCGACCCGGCGAACGGCCTCCTCCAGGGCCTCCCGGCCGCGCTCGGACTCGATGCGCCGGGCCTGCAGCCGCAGCAGCGCGGCGACCGTCTGCAGGTTGTTCTTCACCCGGTGGTGGATCTCCCGGATGGTCGCGTCCTTGGTGATCAACTCCCGCTCGCGGCGCCGTAGTTCGGTGACGTCCCGGCACAGCACCAGGGAACCGATCCGGGTGCCCTTGGGCTTGAGCGGGATCGCCCGGAACTGGATCACCCCGTCGTTGGCCTCGATCTCGAACTCGCGCGGCGCCCAGCCGCTCGCGAGCTTGACCAGCGCCTCGTCCACCGGGCCGCGGGTCGGGGCGAGTTCGGCGGTGATCTGCCCAAGGTGCTGGCCGACCAGGTCGGCGGCGAGGCCGAGCCGGTGGTGGGCGGACAGGGCGTTCGGGGAGGCGTACTGGACGATGCCGTCGGCGTCCAGCCGGATCAGGCCGTCGCCGACGCGCGGCGAGGCGTCCATGTCGACCTGCTGGTCGGGGAAGGGAAACGATCCTGCCGCGATCATCTGCGCAAGGTCCGAGGCGCTCTGGAGATAGGTCAGCTCCAGCCGGCTCGGGGTGCGGACGGTGAGCAGGTTGGTGTTGCGGGCGATCACGCCGAGGACCCGGCCCTCGCGCCGTACGGGGATGGACTCGACCCGCACGGGGACCTCTTCGCGCCACTCCGGGTCGCCCTCGCGCACGATCCGGCCCTCGTCCAGCGCCGCGTCCAGCATGGGCCGGCGGCCGCGCGGGACGAGGTGGCCGACCATGTCGTCCTGGTACGAGGTGGGGCCGGTGTTGGGGCGCATCTGGGCGACCGAGACGTACCGGGTGCCGTCCCGGGTCGGCACCCACAGGACCAGGTCGGCGAAGGAGAGGTCGGAGAGCAGCTGCCACTCCGAGACCAGCAGATGCAGCCACTCGAGATCGGAGTCGTCGAGGGCGGTGTGCTGGCGGACCAGTTCGTTCATGGAGGGCACGTCTGCGAGCGTACCCGCACGTCTGAACATGGCTGAAAAACACCCGCGGGCCGCGGCGCCTGGAAGGGACCCTCAACCCTCCCGGCACCGCAGCCCGGAGCATCATCGGCCGTGGGGTGTGCGGTCCCGGTCGGCCGAAGGTCGAGGAGCCGGGGCAGTCAGGGCAGAGAGCGCCGGTTCCTCGATCCGCCTTCCTGTGCGGGGAAGACGGAGGCTTGTTCACTTGGATTGTGGACTAGACCACAACGGTGTGTCCATGGTCTTGTCGGCATGCACGAACGCCGCGCGGACAAGACGATGGCACCCGATGCCACGCAGCCTAGCCCGCCCGGGTCAGCCGCGGGGCCAGATGGCCATGGCAATTTCCCCGAGCGCCTCCAGTTCCTCCCGGCTCGCTCCGTCGCGCGCCTGCTGGGACATCCCCTGCATCATCGCCGCGGTGTGCCGGGCGAGGGCGGCGGCGTCGGTGCCGGCCGGAAGCAGCCCGGCCGCGACGTCCGCCCGGATCCGGGACTCGAACGCGGCCCTGTTCGCGGTGCGCCGCTCCCGCAGCAGCCGTTCCACCTCGGGGCTGGTGCAGTTGGCCGCCGCGTGCGCGACCAGACAGCCGTACGGATGCGCGGGGTCGGTGTACTCGGCGGCCGCCTCGCGCAGCGCCCGCGCCACGGCGGCGCGGGCGGTGGGCTCCTCGGCGAGGGCGCGGTCCCCGAAGGCGCCGTGCGTGTCGCCGTAGAGCCGCACGACCTCCTCGAACAGGCTCCGCTTGGCGCCGAAGGCCGCGTAGAGGCTCGGGGCGCCGATGCCCATGATCCTCGTCAGGTCGGAGACGGAGGTGGCCTCGTAGCCGTGCTCCCAGAAGGCCATGAGCGCCTTCTCCAGCGCGGTGGCACGATCGAAGGAGCGCGGCCGGCCCCGCGTCCTGGAGTCCCCCGCCCGAGTCCCCGCGTCCTGCCCGCTCACCATGAGGGGCATTTTATAGCGGCCCTTAGAGAAATGAAGGGGCGCATGCCAAGGGACCCGATTCTGTTAGATTGGTCTAAACCACATTGACGCACAGAGCCCACTTCAGAACGGCAGGCCCAGCGTGGAAGTTGTCATCGTTCCGGACGCCGCGGCGGGCGGCGAGCTGATCGCCGAGGCCATGGCCCAGCTGCTGCGACGCAAGCCAGACGCCCTGCTCGGCGTGGCCACCGGCTCCACCCCGCTGCCCATCTACCAGGCACTCACCGCGAAGGTGCGCTCCGGCGCCGTGGACACCTCGCGGGCACGCATCGCCCAGCTCGACGAGTACGTGGGACTGCCCGCCGACCACCCCGAGTCCTACCGCTCGGTGCTGCGCCGGGAGGTGCTGGAGCCGCTCGGCATCGAGATGAGCGCCTTCCTCGGACCCGACGGCACCGCCGAGGACATCCAGGCGGCGTGCGCGGCGTACGACCGCGCGCTCGCCGCAGCCGGCGGGGTGGACCTGCAGCTGCTCGGGATCGGCACGGACGGGCACATCGGTTTCAACGAGCCCTGCTCGTCCCTCGCCTCGCGCACCCGGATCAAGACGCTGACCGTGCAGACCCGGGTCGACAACGCCCGCTTCTTCGACGGCGACATCGAGCAGGTGCCGCACCACGTCATCACCCAGGGCATCGGCACCATCCTGGAGGCCCGGCACCTGGTGCTGCTGGCCACCGGCGAGGGCAAGGCGGACGCGGTCGCGGCGACCGTCGAGGGCCCGGTCGCGGCCGTCTGCCCGGCCTCCGCGCTCCAGCTGCACCCGCACGCCACGGTGGTCGTCGACGAGGCGGCGGCGTCCAAGCTGAAGCTGGCGGACTACTTCCGCCACACCTACGCGGGCAAGCCGGACTGGCAGGGGATCTGACCGTCCCCGGCCGGGGTCCGGCAGGAGCTCCCCGTCGGACCCCGCCCACCCGATGGACTAGACCAACACGGGGTGCGACGGTATATAGAGGAGATCACGGAGCGTGCGGGTGGACTCCTGACCCACGAAGCCGTGCCACGATGTGAACCGTGGCCGATGCCAGGTCGGTCGCTTTCGGCATCCGGAGCCGGGAAGGCAGAACATGAGCACCGACGTCAGCAGTGCGGAGAACGAGGCCGGGACGACCGTCCGTACGGCGCGCGTGCCCAAGTACTACCGCCTGAAGAAGCACCTGCTCGACATGACGGAGACCCAGGCGCCGGGCACCCCCGTCCCGCCCGAGCGCACGCTGGCCGCCGAGTTCGACACCTCCCGCACCACCGTCCGCCAGGCCCTGCAGGAGCTGGTCGTGGAGGGCCGGCTGGAGCGCATCCAGGGCAAGGGCACCTTCGTCGCCAAGCCCAAGGTCTCCCAGGCGCTGCAGCTCACCTCCTACACCGAGGACATGCGCGCCCAGGGCCTGGAGCCGACCTCGCAACTGCTGGACGTCGGCTACATCACCGCCGACGACCGGCTCGCCGGGCTCCTCGACATCACCGCCGGCGGACGCGTGCTGCGCATCGAGCGGCTGCGCATGGCCAACGGCGAGCCGATGGCCATCGAGACCACGCACCTCAGCGCCAAGCGCTTCCCGGCCCTGCGCCGCTCCCTGGTCAAGTACACGTCCCTCTACACCGCCCTGGCCGAGGTCTACGACGTCCACCTCGCCGAGGCCGAGGAGACCATCGAGACCTCGCTGGCCACCCCGCGCGAGGCCGGCCTGCTCGGCACCGACGTGGGCCTGCCGATGCTGATGCTCTCCCGCCACTCCCTGGACCGCGAGGGCAAGCCGGTGGAGTGGGTGCGGTCGGTCTACCGCGGTGACCGCTACAAGTTCGTGGCCCGCCTCAAGCGCCCCGCGGAGTAGGCCGGGTGGGACCTGTGGACGTTCGCTGAATCGATATACCGATATACGAACGAGGTCTTCCGCTCTCGCGACACCGTCACCTAGATTGCCTGCGCATTACACAGGTGATCAGCGAGGGGACGGAGAGCCGTGACATGTCCAGTACGCCTGAAGTGAGACCACCGGTGGTCACGCCGGTGCGCGTGATCATCGCCCTGTGTCTCGTCGCGCCGTTCGTGGCGATGCTCTGGGTCGGCTCCTACGCCAAGGCGGACCCCGCCTTCATCGGGATCCCGTTCTTCTACTGGTACCAGATGCTCTGGGTGCTGATTTCCACGGCGCTCACCATCACCGCGTACAAGCTGTGGCAGCGCGACCAGCGTGCCCGCACCGCCCAGCAGGGCGGTGAGGCGAAGTGAAGAACGGCGTCAACGGCGTCGCGCTCGGCGTCTTCATCTTCTTCTTCCTGGCCGTCACGGTCATGGGCTTCCTCGCCGCACGCTGGCGCAGGGCCGAGAACGAGCACTCCCTGGACGAATGGGGCCTGGGCGGGCGGTCCTTCGGCACCTGGGTCACCTGGTTCCTGCTCGGCGGCGACCTGTACACGGCGTACACCTTCGTCGCCGTGCCTGCGGCGATCTACGCGGCGGGCGCGTCCGGCTTCTTCGCGGTGCCGTACACGATCCTGGTCTACCCGCTGATCTTCACCTTCCTGCCCCGCCTGTGGTCGGTCTCGCACCGCCACGGGTACGTCACCACCTCCGACTTCGTCCGCGGCCGCTTCGGCTCCAGGGGCCTGTCGCTGGCGGTGGCGCTGACCGGCATCCTGGCGACGATGCCCTACATCGCGCTCCAGCTGGTCGGCATCCAGGCGGTGCTGGACGTGATGGGCGTCGGCGGCGGCGACAACACCAACTGGTTCGTGAAGGACCTGCCGCTGCTGATCGCCTTCGGCGTGCTGGCGGCCTACACCTACTCCTCCGGGCTGCGGGCCCCCGCCCTGATCGCCTTCGTCAAGGACGCGCTGATCTACATCGTCATCGCGGTGGCGATCATCTACATCCCGATCAAGCTGGGCGGCTTCGACGACGTCTTCGCCAAGGCGGGCCACGCGTTCAGCCAGGTCAACCCGGCGACGGGCAAGCCGCGCGGCGCGCTCGTGCCGCCCGAGGCGGGCCAGTGGACGTACGCCACCCTGGCCCTGGGCTCCGCGCTGGCGCTCTTCATGTACCCGCACTCGATCACCGCGACGCTCTCCTCCAAGAGCCGTGAGGTGATCCGCCGCAACACCACGATCCTGCCGCTGTACTCCCTGATGCTGGGGCTGCTGGCCCTGCTGGGCTTCATGGCGATCGCGGCCGGGGTCAAGGTCACCAACGGGCAGCTGGCGATCCCGCAGCTGTTCGAGGACATGTTCCCGGACTGGTTCGCGGGCGTGGCCTTCGCGGCGATCGGCATCGGCGCGCTGGTGCCGGCGGCGATCATGTCGATCGCGGCGGCGAACCTCTTCACCCGCAACATCTACCGGGACTTCATCAAGCCGGACGCCACACCGAAGCAGGAGGCCCAGGTCTCCAAGATCGTCTCGCTGCTGGTGAAGGTCGGCGCGCTGGTCTTCGTCCTCACCATGGACAAGACGGTCGCCATCAACTTCCAGCTGCTGGGCGGCATCTGGATCCTGCAGACCTTCCCGGCGCTGGTCGGCGGCCTGTTCACCCGCTGGTTCCACCGCTGGGCCCTGCTCGCGGGCTGGGCGGTCGGCATGGTGTACGGCACGTTCGCCGCGTACGGCGTCGCCTCCCCGACCCAGAAGCACTTCGGCGGCTCGGCGAAGGAGATCCCGGGCATCGGCGAGATCGGCTACATCGGCCTCACGGCGTTCGTGCTGAACGTCGTGGTCACCGTGGTCCTGACCTTCGTCCTGAAGGCGCTGAAGGCCCCCGAGGGCCTCGACGAGACCAGGCCGGACGACTACACGGCGGACGCGGGCGACCCGGGGGTCCAGGTGGAGCTTCCGCCTGCGACGGCCGGCGCCGGTCACTAGGCAGCCGTCGTACGACGGGCCGCCGGGGAAAATCCGGCGGCCCGTCGTCGTACCCCTCCGGCAGACTCGGTGCCATGGACATCGTGATCCGGCCCGCGCACCCCGGCCAGTACGAAACCCTCGGTGAGATCACCGCCCAGGCCTACCTCCAGGACGGCCTCCTGGACTTCGGCGAGAGCGACCGGTACCTCGGCGAGCTGCGAGACGTGGCCAAGAGAGCCGCCGCGGCCGACGTGCTCGTGGCCATGCGGAACGACACCCTCCTCGGCGGCGTCACCTTCGTCCCGTCCCCCGGCCCCATGGCCGACATCGCCCGCCCCCGTGAGGCCGAGATCCGCATGCTGGCCGTGGCCGGCGCCGCGCGCGGCCAGGGCGCCGGTGAGGCCCTCGTGCGGGCCTGCGTCGACCGGGCGCGAGCCACCGAGGGCTGCCGGGCCGTCGTCCTGTCCACCCAGCGCACGATGCACGCCGCCCACCGCATCTACGAACGGCTGGGTTTCGTTCGCACACCCGAGCGGGACTGGAATCCGCTGCCCGAGCTGGACCACATCACTCTGCTCACCTACGAGTTGACACTCTGACACCGCCACGACACAACATCTGGGGGTGACACGACAGCCCGGCACTAGATGTATGCTCGACCTCGCTGTCGCCGCAGGGGAATCCGGTGCGAATCCGGAACTGTCCCGCAACGGTGTACTTGCGCGTGTTCGCGCGCCTGTGTCAGTCCGAGGACCTGCCGGCAGCACGCGCCCGGCCGTCCGGCCCGGGTGCCTTCCGACGTCCGGGCCTCGTGGGGTGGGCCGGTGGACGCGACGCCGTGTGCGCTCGTGGCTGCCCCCTGCCCTCCGCAAGGCCCCCGTGCCGAGCGAGGGAGAGCCCCACGTGACCATCGCGCCAGCAGATCCGGCTTCAGCCAGCGGCCTGGAGACCGACGGTCCCGGTGCCGCGCTGCTGCGGACCCTGACCGAGCTGACCGCCGACCTCCCCGACGCCGACCCCGGCCGGGTCGCCGCCGCCGCGCTGCGCGGCCGGTCCGCTCGGGCCGACGAGGCGGAGTTGCGCGAGCTGGCCACGGAGGCCGCCGCCGGACTCATCTCCGACGACCCCGCCTACTCCCGGCTCGCCGCCCGGCTGCTGACCGTCTCCATCCGCGCCGAGGCCGCCTCGCAGGGCGTGACGTCCTTCACCGAGTCCGTGGCCGTCGGGCACCGCGAGGGGCTCATCGCGGACCGGACCGCCGAGTTCGCGCGGCTGCACGCCGAGCGGCTCGACGCGCTGATCGACCGGCGGGCCGACGACCGCTTCGGCTACTTCGGCCTGCGCACCCTGCACAGCCGCTACCTGCTGCGGCACCCCATCACCCGCAGGGTCATCGAGACGCCCCAGCACTTCATGCTGCGCGTGGCGAGCGGCCTGGCCGAGGACGACACGACCAGGTCGGCCGACGAAGTCGCCGCGCTCTACGGGCTGATGAGCCGCCTGGACTACCTCCCCTCCTCCCCCACCCTCTTCAACTCCGGCACGCGGCACCCCCAGATGTCGTCCTGCTACCTCCTCGACTCCCCGCTGGACGAGCTGGACTCCATCTACGACCGCTACCACCAGGTCGCCCGGCTCTCCAAGCACGCCGGTGGCATCGGTCTGTCGTACTCCCGCATCCGCAGCCGCGGTTCGCTGATCCGGGGCACGAACGGGCACTCCAACGGCATCGTCCCGTTCCTGAAGACCCTGGACGCCTCGGTGGCGGCCGTGAACCAGGGCGGCCGGCGCAAGGGTGCCGCGGCCGTCTACCTGGAGACCTGGCACTCCGACGTCGAGGAGTTCCTGGAGCTGCGGGACAACACCGGTGAGGACGCCCGCCGCACGCACAACCTGAACCTCGCGCACTGGGTCCCGGACGAGTTCATGCGCCGGGTCAACGCCGACGAGCAGTGGTCGCTGTTCTCCCCGGCGGACGTGCCGGAACTGGTGGACCTGTGGGGCGCGGAGTTCGACGCCGCCTACCGCAAGGCCGAGGCGGCGGGTCTGGCGAGGAAGTCCATGCCGGCCCGTGAGCTGTACGGCCGGATGATGCGCACCCTCGCGCAGACCGGCAACGGCTGGATGACCTTCAAGGACGCCGCCAACCGCACCGCCAACCAGACGGCCCTGCCGGGCCACGTGGTCCACTCCTCCAACCTCTGCACGGAGATCCTGGAGGTCACGGACGACGGGGAGACGGCGGTCTGCAACCTCGGTTCGGTGAACCTCGGTGCCTTCGTGGCCGACGGGGACATCGACTGGCAGCGGCTGGACGAGACCGTCCGCACCGCCGTCACCTTCCTCGACCGTGTCGTGGACATCAACTTCTACCCGACCGAGCAGGCGGGACGGTCGAACGCCAAGTGGCGTCCCGTCGGCCTCGGCGCGATGGGTCTTCAGGACGTCTTCTTCAAGCTGCGTCTGCCCTTCGACTCGCCGGAGGCGGAGGCCCTGTCCACGCGGATCGCCGAGCGGATCATGCTCGCCGCGTACGAGGCCTCCGCCGACCTCGCCGAGCGCAACGGCCCGCTGCCGGCCTGGGAGAAGACCCGTACGGCCCAGGGTGTGCTGCACCCCGACCACTACGGCGTCGAGCCGGCCTGGCCGGAGCGCTGGGCCGCCCTGCGGTCGCGCATCGCGTCCGTCGGCATGCGCAACTCGCTGCTGCTCGCGATCGCCCCGACGGCCACCATCGCCTCCATCGCGGGCGTGTACGAGTGCATCGAGCCGCAGGTCTCCAACCTGTTCAAGCGCGAGACGCTCTCCGGCGAGTTCCTGCAGGTCAACTCCTACCTGGTGCAGGACCTGAAGAACCTCGGCGTGTGGGACGCGCGGACCCGGGAGGCGCTGCGCGAGTCCAACGGCTCGGTGCAGGACTTCGCCTGGATCCCGGCCGACGTACGGGCGCTGTACCGCACGGCGTGGGAGATCCCGCAGCGCGGCCTGATCGACATGGCCGCGGCGCGCACCCCGTTCCTGGACCAGGCGCAGTCCCTCAACCTCTTCATGGAGACGCCGACCATCGGCAAGCTCTCCTCGATGTACGCGTACGCCTGGAAGTCGGGCCTGAAGACGACGTACTACCTGCGCTCGCGCCCGGCGACCCGCATCGCCCGCGCCGCCCAGGCGCAGACACCTTCCGCCATCCCCGTCCAGCAGGCCGCCGACCCCGACGCGGTCGCCTGCTCCCTGGAAAACCCCGAGTCCTGCGAGGCCTGCCAGTAATTCCCACCCGCCACCCGACCACCACCCCTGGAGGACGGCGCTTCGCGCCGACTGTGATGACTGCCAAGAACCTGCTCGACCCGGGCTTCGAGCTGACTCTGCGCCCCATGCGCTACCCGGACTTCTACGAGCGCTACCGGGACGCGATCAAGAACACCTGGACCGTGGAGGAGGTCGACCTCCACTCGGACGTCGCCGACCTAGCGAAGCTGACGCCCGAGGAGCAGCACCTCATCGGCCGCCTGGTCGCGTTCTTCGCGACGGGTGACTCGATCGTCGCCAACAACCTGGTGCTGACGCTGTACAAGCACATCAACTCCCCCGAGGCGCGGCTGTACCTGAGCCGTCAGCTCTTCGAGGAGGCCGTGCACGTCCAGTTCTACCTGACGCTCCTGGACACCTACCTCCCCGACCCGGACGACCGGGCGGCGGCCTTCGCGGCCGTCGAGAACATCCCCTCCATCCGCGAGAAGGCGCAGTTCTGCTTCACGTGGATGGACTCGGTGGACAAGCTCGACCGGCTGGAGACGAAGGCCGACCGCCGGCGCTTCCTGCTCAACCTGATCTGCTTCGCCGCGTGCATCGAGGGCCTGTTCTTCTACGGTGCCTTCGCGTACGTCTACTGGTTCCGCAGCCGGGGTCTGCTGCACGGCCTCGCCACCGGCACCAACTGGGTGTTCCGCGACGAGACCATGCACATGTCGTTCGCCTTCGACGTGGTCGACACCGTCCGCAAGGAGGAACCGGACCTGTTCGACGACGCCCTCCAGCAGCAGGTCACCGACATGCTCAAGGAGGCCGTCGAGGCCGAGCTGCAGTTCGCGCGCGACCTGTGCGGTGACGGCCTGCCGGGCATGAACACCGAGTCGATGCGGCAGTACCTGGAGTGCGTCGCCGACCAACGCCTGTCCCGCCTCGGTTTCGCCCCGGTGTACGGCTCGGAGAACCCGTTCTCCTTCATGGAGCTGCAGGGCGTCCAGGAGCTGACGAACTTCTTCGAGCGCCGCCCGTCGGCGTACCAGGTCGCGGTCGAGGGCACCGTCGACCTGGACGAGGACTTCTGACCGGCGGTTACCTCAGTTTCACCGCGTCCCCGGCCGACACGACGCGAGCGGTCGTCGTCGTGCCGGGGAAGTACCAGAACCAGCTGCCCGCAGAGGTGGCGGTGACCTTGGTGCCGAGCTTCCCGGCGTCGCCCGTGCGGACGGTCTTGACCGTGGCGTAGTGGGCGGCGCCGTCCGCCCTGAACTGGAGCTTCACGTCCTGCCCGGTGAACCCGTGGTACTGCAGGTCCTCCCGGTTCGCCCGGGTCAGCCGGCCGGTGACGGTCAGCTTCGCGCCCTTGGCGACGGGCTCGGGTGAGGCGTCGGTCGTCAGCTCGGAGGCACGCTTCGTCTTGAACTCGGCGATGTCGTCGGCGATCCAGTAGTCACCGTCGTTGGCCCGGACCGTGGCGTCGACCTGCCAGACGCCGACGGTGTTGTCGACGTCCTCGGGCAGGCTGCCCGGGAGCGACTGCGGGGCGAGCTCCATCGTGGCCGTGCACACGGACGTGGTGGAGCTCTTCCTGACGCACGTGGTGCCGGTCCAGTCGCCGAAGCCCCAGCCGTCGGCCTTGTTGAAGACGCTGACGTGCGACAGGCCCTTCACCCCCGAGTTGTCCTTGACGGTGATGGCAATCGGGTACGTGACGCGCCGGGACGTGCCGATGATGACGTTCTTCCCGCCGTTGACGACGGCGGCGGTGACCCGGATGTCACCCCGCCTCTCGGCGTGCGCCCCGGTCGCCGTGAGCAGCGTCAGGGCCGCCGCCCCGCCCGCCAGAGCCGATGCCGTGCGGGCCGTTCTGCCTCGCATGATCCCTCCCCCTTGTGGTGGAGAGGAGAGAGTACACAGCGGGCGGACGGGGTTCGTACGGGTGTTCCCTCCGAGCGGACGGGCCGTGCCGTGTCGCCCTTGCGATCTGACGGTCGATGATCCTGTCGTGCACGATGCCGATCGCCGCCGGGAGGACCAGCAGGCCCAGGATCCCGAGCACGGCGATCATGCCGAGCAGTCCTTCTGTCTGTGTCGTCGCCATGACACCACTGTCGCGCCGGATGCTCCTTACCGAGAGTGGCAGGACTGCCGTACACCCTCGATTTACTGCCACCGCCGAGGCACACTGGCAGCATGCTGCAGAACGTGGCCGCCGTGCTGCTCGACGGCGTGAACCCCTTCGAGATGGCCGTCGTCTGCGAGGTGTTCGGCATCGACCGCAGTGACGAGGGTCTGCCGGTGTACGACTTCGCGGTCGCCTCGGCCGAGGGCCCGGTGCTGCGCTCCAACGCCGGGTTCTCCCTGCAGGTCGAGCACGGCCTGGAGCGCCTGGAATCGGCCGACCTGATCGCCGTGCCGGCCGGGTCCTGCTACGAGACGCGCCCGTTCCCACCCGGGCTGCTCGACGCCCTGCGCCGCGGGGTGGACCGCGGTGCCCGGGTGCTCAGCGTCTGCTCCGGGGTCTTCGTGCTCGCCGCGGCCGGACTGCTGGACGGCCGGCGCTGCGCCGTGCACTGGCACCACGCGGCCGAGCTGGCCCGCCAGTACCCTCGGCTGACCGTCGAGCCCGACGTGCTGTACGTCGACGAGGACCCGGTGATCACCTCCGCCGGCACCGCGGCCGGCATCGACGCCTGTCTGCATCTCGTGCGCAAGGAGCAGGGTCCCGAGGTCGCCAACAGGATCGCCCGCCGGATGGTCGTACCGCCGCACCGGGACGGCGGGCAGGCCCAGTTCATCGAGCGGCCCCTGCCGAAGGCGCCGTGCGACACCGTCGGCGAGGTGCTGGTGTGGATGGAGGAGAACCTCGAGCGGGAGGTGACCGTCGAGCAGCTCGCCGCCCGCGCCCACATGGCGCCGCGCACCTTCGCGCGCCGCTTCCAGCAGGACACCGGGACCACTCCCTATCGGTGGCTGCTGCGGCAACGGGTGCTGCGCGCCCAGGAGTTGCTGGAGGGGACCGACGAGACCATGGACGCGATCGCCGCACGGACCGGGTTCGGTACGGCCGCCGCCATGCGGTACCAGTTCGTGCGGGCGATCGGCACCACCCCCAACGCCTACCGGCGCGCGTTCCGCGGCCCGCGGGCCGCGTGAGCGCGCGCCGGTACCAGGTGTCCTACCAGGGCCTCGGCCTCAGCAGCAGGTTGTGCGGGCGGAGCGTGATGCCCACGCGGGTGGTGTCGTTCGACCCGCTGACCTGCTCGAAGCGGTACTTCGCCGAGATCGCCGCGGTGATCAGGCTCAGCTGGGCCATGGAGAAGTGGTCGCTGGGGCACTTGCGGTTGCCGACGCTGAAGGGGCTCATGGCGTACTTCGGCACCTCCTTGGACCGCTCCGGCAGCCACCGGTCGGGGTCGAAGTCGAGATGACCGTCGTAGGAGCGGGCGTCGCGCTGGATCGCGTACGGGCTGTAGACGATGTCCGCCCCCGCCGGAATGCGATAGCCGCCGAGCGCGGTGTCGGTCACCGCGCGACGCGTCAATATCCATACGGCCGGCCTGAGCCGCATGGCCTCGACGACGACATTGTTGGTGTGCCTGAGTGAGCGCACGTGCTCAAATCCGACCGGTCGGCCGCCGGTCACGGATTCGACCTCGGTCCGTACCTTCTCGGAGTGTTCCGGGTGTTCCGCGAGGACCTGGAGCAGCCACATGATCGTGGACGCCACTGTTTCGCTGCCGGGGGTGAGTATCGCGACGACCTGGTCGTGGATCTCCTGTTCCCCGATGGGGTCGCCATTGTCGTCCTTTGCCTCGAGCAATGCCGTCAGCAAATCGTCCGGCTTTTGACCAGATGCCCTCCGCTCGGCGACGATCTCGTCGACCAGCAGATGCAAATCGGCCAGCGCCCGGTTGAATTCGCGGTTGGCCGGGAACGGCAGCCGGTACAGCGGTCCGAGCGGGACGACCATCCTGCGGTACATGCCGCGGAAGACGGTGGCGAGGTCGACGCTGAGCCGTTCGGCCCGCTCGTCCATGTACTCGCCGCGCAGCAGGCAGCGGGCGGCGATGCGGACGGCCACCCGGAAGGACTCGGAGGTGCAGTCGATGGTCTCGCCCGGCCGCCAGCGCTCGGTGAGCGCATGCGCCTCCTCCTCCATGACCGGCCCGTAGGCGGGGATCGCGTCCAGCCGGAAGGCGGGCTGGATGGTGCGCCGCTGGCGCCGGTGCCGGGGGCCGTTGGCCGTGGCCACGCCCTCCTTGCCGAGCAGTCCTTCGAGGGACTCCCACAGCGGTCCGTCGATCTTGAAGTCGGGGCTGAGCGCGAGCGCGCCGGTGAGCTCCGGCGTGGTGACGGCGTACACCGTCTTGGGGCCGAGCTTGAGGCGTACGACGTCCCCGTGGTCGCGGAGCCGGGACATGAAGGCGAGCGGGTCGCGGACCAGCTTCAGGCCGTGCCCGAGGCCCGGCACGGCACCACCGGCCAGGGGCGGTTCACGCAGTGGGGTCGTCTCGGAGGTCAGGGGCTGCACAGACTCGACGGTCATTTCTCACCTGCCGCTTCGTTCGTGACGTACGGGGGCGTGGACCGGTCGTCCCAGGTGTCGACCATGTACCGGCCGGACTCGTGGTGGAACCAGTAGACGGAGCTGAACCAGTTCCGCATATTGCCGACGCAGGCGCGCACCGCGGTGCTCAGTTCCTTTCCTCGGACCGTGCCGTCGGCGAGTTCGTCGGCGAACCGCAGCGCGTCCTGCTCGGCTTCGATGAATTCGCTGACGCATTCCTCGACGCGCCGCCGCACTTCGTCCACGGATTCCTCGAGGGTCAGCCCCTCATGGGTGATGAGACTGATTCCGAGATTGTGGACCTCGTCGCCCGCTATTTCCTTCGGCAGCGAGCACAGATCGTTGTACCAGGCGGCGAATTCCTGACTGAGCAGCGCGGCCCGGCGAAAGGCCGTGTTTTTCCGTACGGCGTCCGGGAGTTCACACTCGGCGCTGGGTTCGAGCAGATCCGTCCATATCCAGTGCGCGAAGGTGAGCCGGCGCAGGGCGAGGTACTCCTCGACGCCGGGTATGTATCCCTCGGTGCGGTTGCGGAACTCGCGGTCGTAGGCCTCGATCACCGCGTGGAAGTGCCGGGCGAAGCGCTGGCTCCAGGTGCGCGGCAGGAAGCCGAACAGTCGCAGCACGCTGTCCGCGAAACCGGCGACCAGCGCGTCCGGGTGGTGCAGATGGTGCCGGGGTGCGTCCAGGGCCGCGTGCAGGCGGTACCTCAGCCGCCGCCAGTCGCCGGTCCGGCCGTGGACGACGTGGCGGTCGTGGCAGTCGTCCCAGACGAAGAACCAGGCGCTGTAGTCGGCGATGGCCTGCAGAACCTCTTCGGGGGCGCCGAGGTAGTAGCCCGCCATGAGGTCGGTGTAGCACAGTCCATCGGCATATTCCTCCACCTTGTCCGCCGGCATCAGCCGTTTTTCCAGCAGCCAGAGCCGCGTCTTCTCCTGTAGTCGCGGCCAATACGGGTGGAGTCGCCGTGGAAAGGCGGACTCGATCACCGGGAGTGCCAGTGAGGGTGGTACTACGACCGCCGTCGGCGTCGCTGTGGTGCTGTGTGGGAAAGCATGCACGTACAAACCCCTCTCCGCCGCCGGGAGCACACACCCCTGCCGTTGTGCCGGGCGTGCGCCGTTGCGTATCCCCGCACTTCCATTCAGCACCACAACTGACCGCCATGGGAACGGATTTGCTCCACTCACTACCCCAAGGTGCCGAGAATCCCCCCTCGTGTGACCGATTAAGGATCACCAGGCGGACGGAAGGGGTCGGTTGTACGACGCACGGACGAGCGAGACCGGCCCGTACGAAGGGCGCCCGACCGGGAGTGATCCCGGCCGGGCGCCCCAACGGCCCTGCCGGGTCTAGTCGTTGGCGACCACGGGATAACGTGGCTCGTTCTCGGCCATCTGCCGCAGCGCGTCCTTGCGGTCCCGCTTGGACAGCCGGTCGATGTACAGGTAGCCGTAGAGGTGGTCGGTCTCGTGCTGCAAACACCGTGCGAAGTAGCCGGTGCCGCGCACCTTGACCGGGTTGCCCCGCTCGTCCTGGCCGGTCACCTCGGCGTAGTCGGGACGGGCGAGCGGCGCGTACGCCGTCGGCACGGACAGGCAGCCCTCGTTGCTGTCGTCCAGGCGGCGCCTGTCGGCCGGCAGGTCGACCAGCTTCGGGTTGCACACCACGCCCACGTGCCGGGCGCCCTCGTCGTCCTGGCAGTCGTAGACGAAGACCTTCAGGTCGACGCCGATCTGGTTGGCGGCCAGGCCCACGCCCTCGGCGGTGCGCTGGCTGGCGAACATGTCGGCGACCAGCTGCTGCAGCTCCTCGCCGAACTCGGTGACGTCCTTGCACTCCTTGTGCAGCACCGGGTTGCCGACGACCGTGATCGGCCGCGAGGTGCCGCGCTCGCGCCAGGCGGTCTCGCGCTCCTCGCAGTCCTCCGTGTCGACGACGTACCCCTCGTCGTCGACGGGGAGCACGCCCGCGTGCTGCTGATCGGTGTCCTGCTGCGCCATGACCGACGTACGCCTTCCTGCAAACCTGGGAAAAGTCTCGGGTACAGCCTAAAGGCGGTCGGTCACCGGCGGCTCAGCAAACCTCTTCGAGGTCCCGCCAGTCCCGCGAGTCCGGGCTGTCGGCGACCCATCCGTCCAGCAGCCCCCGAACGAGCGACGCCGGAGCCGCCACCCCGCACTCACGCTCGGGCACCCACAGCTGCCCGTCGGTACGGTGCCCGAGCGGTCCGGGATGTCCGGGCTCGCTGTGGTCGTGGGGATCCAGATGCACCCCTTCGCCCTCGTCGGACGGCATCCGCGACTCCGAGCACATCCGGCACAGCAGCCGCACGGACGACGACCAGTCCTCCGCGGCGAACCCCGCGTCGGCGGCCAGCTGCTCCAGCGCGTCCCGGTCCGCCTCCGTGGCCGCCTCCAGCAGGACCACCCAGGTGGGCACGGGCGAGGGCGCCCACAGCTCGATCTCGTCGAAGACCGGGTAGGCGTGGCCCGTGGACGTGGTGCGCTCGCCGTGCGGCACCCCGTCGTGCAGCACGACCTCGCCCCAGCGTCGCCCGGACGAGGGAAGCGGGATGGACAGCACCTCCATCCGCGCCGGGTCCAGCCTGCGGCCCCACACGACCTCGGCCTCGCCCTCGGGGGAGAGCCGCACGGCCGCGCTGCCCAGCTCCATGCCGACCGGCTCCCCGGCCACGGTGGCGCCGCCGGGCACCTTCAGCCCGTACGCCTGCCAGGCGCGGCGGGCCAGCGGCCAGTCCTGCAGGGCGGTGGCGGCGATGCCGACGTTCCACCAGTCGGGAGCCCCGGCCTCCCGCTCCAGCAGCGCCACCGCCCGGAGCCCGGCCGCGCGGGCCTGCTCCCAGTCGTGCCGGAACTTGTGCAGCAGGGCGAGGTTGAACCAGGACTCCGACAGCCAGGGCTCCAGATCGGCGGCCCGTGTCAGCAGCTCGCCCGCGTCCTCGTACCGTCCGTCGCCGATCAGCGTGAACGCCCGGTCGGTGGCCTGCCGCCAGGAGGCGGAGGGCCGGTGCCGTCCCTTGCCGAAGATCCTCACGATTCCCGCCTGCCAGTTCCGTTCCGCACAGTGGGCTGGCTTGTGCCCCCGGACACCCTCTCCCTCGCATCCAACCACGTACGGCGGGAAAGGCGCTCATTACCCATGGGTTACCCAGCCGGGCGCGGGGTCAGACAGTGCCGTACGTCTCCCGCCGTCCTCCGCGGGCGCGCTCTCCCGCCAGGCCCAGGGCTGGGCCAGCACCCGGGCGAGGGACTCCACCACCTCGGGAGCGTAGTCGTCGGCGGTGCCGAGGCGCAGCTCCTCCAGCGCCCGCAGGGGGCCGTCGGGACCGGCGTCCCTGGCCTTCTCGTCGTAGGCGTTCACGGCCCGGATGATCCGGGCGGCCGGCGGCTGGTCGCGGTGGGGATCCGCCTGCCGCTCCACCACCACGGCGACGGCGGCCGCCACACCGGTCTGCCGTACGACGGCCCCGCCGAGCAGTGCGATGCGCCGCTGTTCCTCGGCGGGCAGCCCCGCGGTGGCGCCCGCCGGGACCGGGTCGACCAGGCTCAGCTGACCGATGTCGTGCATGAGGGCCGCGTACTCCAGGACCGTCAGTTCGCCCCCGGTCATGCCGAGGTCCCTGCCCACGGCGAGGCTGAGGGCCGCGACGCGGCGGGCGTGCCCGGCGGGCGTGCAGCCGGCGATCTCGGTGGCGCGGGCGAGGGAGGCGATGGTCTGCCGGTAGGTGGCGCGGACGGCCGCGTACCGGCGCACGGACAACTGGGTGAGCAGCAGGGGCAGGCAGAACACCGGCAGCGCCCACAGGCCGGCGACGGCGACCGCGAGCGCCATCACCGCGCCGGTCGCGCAGACGGCGGAGCCGATACCGAGCAGTCCGCGCAGCTCCTCGCGCAGCAGCGGGCCGAACGGCCAGTGGGTGCGGCAGTGGGCCAGCACGGCGGCCAGGACGGCGTCGCACAGGGCGGTGAGGACGAGGAGGGCGACGAGCAGCAGGGCGTAGGCGGGGCCGCTCCAGGAGTCGAACACTCCCCTGTTGGAGAGGGGTTGGAAGCAGACGGCGGCGAATCCGACGGTCAGGACGCGGCGGGCGAGGTGGTCGAGGGTCGGGCGGCCGCACCAGATGTGCGGGACACCGCCGAGCAGGGAGGCGGCGAGGACGACGGTGACGACCTGGGGCGCGTCGTGCAGCGTCCGGTGCCCCGCGTCGGACCCGAGCAGGGCGTACGACAGCGAGCCTGCCGTGGCGAGCGGGGCGGCCTGCCGTGCCCGGGTGCCGCTCCACCGGGTCAGCTCGCCGACGGCTATGAGCAGCCCGAAGGCGAGCGCGACGCCCCGGTCGGCGACGCCGGTCCACAACGTGCCGGCGAGGGAGCCGGCCGCGGCGAGGGCGGCGGCGCCGTGGACGGTCCGCAGGGCGTTCACCGGGGTGCCCCGGTGACCGGCTGCCGGTCCTCGGCCGGCTCCGGCGTCTCGTCGGCGGTGACGGTCGCGTGCCACCCGTGGCGGCCCAGGGCCCGGGCGAGGGCGGTGACCATGCGCGGGTCGAACTGGGCGCCCGCGCAGCGCTCCAGCTCGGCGACGGCCGCCTCGACGGGCCGGGCCCTGCTGTAGGAGCGGGTGGAGGTCATCGCGTCGAAGGCGTCGGCGACGGCGACGACCCGGGCGCACTCGGGGATCTGGGTGCCGGCGAGGCCGTAGGGGTAGCCGCTGCCGTCGAGGCGTTCGTGGTGGTGCAGGATCGCCGCGCGGGCCTCGCCGAGGAAGGAGATCCCGCGGACCATCTCGTGGCCGTACTCGGGGTGCAGCTCGATGATCCGGCGCTCCTCGGGGGTCAGCGGGCCGTCCTTGCGCAGCAGCCGGGTGGGGACGCCGAGCTTGCCGACGTCGTGGAGGATGCCGGCGAAGCGCAGCACCTCGACGCGTTCGTCGTCCATGCCGAGCTCGCGGGCGATCATCACGGAGGCCTGTCCGACGCGTTCGCTGTGGCCGCGGGTGTAGCCGTCCTTGATGTCGACGGCCTGCACGAGGGCGCGGATGGTGGCCTGGTGGGCGGCGCGCTCACGGTGGTACTGGGCGAAGATCCACCCGGACACGCACATCGGCAGCAGCACGAGCAGCGCGGCGACCGGGCCGTAGGGGCTGCGCCACAGCACGGCCATCATCAGCCCCGCGAGCCCGTGCACCGCGACGGGCGCGAGGGAGCGGCACAGCAGTCCGCGCCAAGCCCGGCGCAGCGGGATGCCGAGGGCGACGGCGCGGATGCCGCCGTCGAGGACGGTCTGGATCAGGCAGAAGGCGAGGACGGCCGCGCCGGCGGGCAGCAGGGCGTACGGGAAGTCGGAGGCGACCACGGCGTTCCGGCCGCCGAGCGTCCAGTGCACCGTGGCGGCGCCCCACACGGCGAGCGCGAGCTGCGCGGCCCGCCAGACGCGCCTGAGCGGCGAGGACCCGTGCCCGTCCGGGGGGAGCAGGGCCGCGGGAAGCGGGACCAGTGCGGCGGCGGGCGGTGGCAGCAGGAACGCCCCGGCGAGCAGGACGGGGTGGAAGGTGCCGCCGAAGCGGCGGCGTACGACGTGCTCGCAGGCGGCGTGGAGCACGCAGAGCAGGCCGAGCGCCCACCACGGGGTGCGTACCGTCGGCAGCGCCAGCAGGCAGAGCAGCGCCAGCAGGGCGACACCGGCCACGAAGCCGCGTACTCTCGCCGGTACCGCCTCCATCGCCCCTCCCCGACCATGCCTGTCCGGGCTCGGAGCCTAGGGCGGGGACCGGGGGGTGCGGAGGTTACGACCTGAGGATTAGCACGTTCGGGTGATACGGCGCGCCGCTCAGCTCTCCTGGGGCGTCGCCGTCACGTCGTGCTCGGGCACGGTCTGCCCGGAGCGGATCAGGTCGATCCGCCCCATCACCTTGGCGCGCAGGTCCGCGGGCACGTCGTCATGGCCGCAGCACCGCTTGACCAGCTTCTTCACGGCCTGCTCCAGACCGTACTTCTCCAGGCACGGAGAGCATTCCTCGAAGTGGTGCTGGAACTTGTCGCGATCGACGTCCGGCATCTCACTGTCGAGGAACTCGTACAGATGGTCGAGGACCTCACTGCAGTCCGTCTCGTGCGGCTCTCCGCAGCTCATGAGCCCGAGCCTTTCGCTTCGTTCGACTCTCCGGCGCCCGCCGGGACCAGCCCGCGCTCACGGGCGTAGTCCTCCAGCATGCCGCGCAGTTGACGGCGGCCCCGGTGCAGCCGGGACATCACCGTACCGATGGGTGTCCCCATGATGTCCGCGATCTCCTTGTACGCAAAGCCCTCGACGTCCGCGAGATAGACGGCGATGCGGAACTCCTCGGGGATCGCCTGCAGCGCCGCCTTCACGTCCGAGTCGGGCAGGTGGTCGAGCGCCTGCGACTCGGCGGAGCGCAGACCCGTCGACATGTGCGACTCGGCACGGGCGAGCTGCCAGTCCTCGATCTCCTCCGCGGCGGAGCGCTGCGGCTCGCGCTGCTTCTTGCGGTAGGAGTTGATGAACGTGTTGGTGAGGATCCGGTACAGCCACGCCTTGAGGTTGGTGCCCTCGCGGAACTGGTGGAAGGACGCGTACGCCTTGGCGTAGGTCTCCTGCACCAGGTCCTCGGCGTCGGCCGGGTTGCGCGTCATGCGCAGCGCGGCCGAGTACATCTGGTCGAGGAACTCCAGCGCGTCCCGCTCGAAGCGCGCACTGCGCTGCGCGGTGGACTCGTCGGTCGCCTCCGCGCCGATGTCCTGGCCCTCGGGCTGCTCCGCCTGGCCGTTGTCGGTCCCTGCGTCGGTACCGGTGACCGGACCCACCTCCTCAAGATCCCGGGCGGGACCGAGACCGGACCCACTCGATTCGGAGGATAGAACACCACCCGTGCCCGCCGCCCCTCGAATAGGAGCGGTCCTGGCCGCGTGCAGTACCGTCCAGTCCAGGTCGGCGCTACGCGTACGGCTCGGGCAGATGGTCGAACCCATGCGGCGGACTTCCTCTCCTACGACGTCGGTGCCGAGGCCTCAGCACTTCTGTCCGCCACAACAGTGGTCCGTCACACAACATTCCCGGCCGTCACCCGAGTGACGCGACCCACTGCACGACGCCCTCGGTGATGATCTCCAGGGCCCGCTCCTGGGTGGTCTCCGCGCGCTTGGGGACCGCGAACCCGTGATCGCCGTACGGCACCTCGATCAGCTCGTAGTCGCCCTCCGGGAACTCCTCCGGCTTCCCGAACGGATCGTTCCCGCCCTGGACGACCAGCGTCGGCACCCCGGCGCCCAGCAGCTCCTCGGCGCGGGACTTCTCCGGCCGGCCCGGCGGGTGCAGCGGGAAACTCAGCGCGAGCACGGCGTGCGCACCCAGCTCGGCCGCCGTACGGCAGGCGACCCGGGCCCCGGCACTGCGGCCGCCGGAGATCACCGGCAGCGCCATCCCGGACAGCGCGGGCCGGACACCGCGCCAGCCGGCGTCCAGGGTCTTCGGTGCGGGGGCGACCTTCCTGCCCGCGACACGCCAGGGCTGCTCCACGAGGGCCACGGTCACGCCGTGCCCCGGGAGCACCCGGGCGAGCGCCTGGAGGTCCCGTGCCTCGATGCCACCGCCCGCGCCATGGCTCAGGGCCAGCACCAGCCGTGCGTTCTTCGCCCTGTGCCAGGTGATGCGGGCGGTTCCGGCGTCGGTCTCGACAATCTCGATCACGTCAGAAGAGTGTGCCCTCTTCCGGCGCCTCCAGCTCCTTCAGCAGCTCCGGCCCGTTGTTGCGGACGTTGCTGACGGCCGTGGAGACCGGGTAGGCGCGCATCAGGCCGTGCGGGGGCGGGGCGAGCAGACCGCGCAGGTCCTCGGGGTCGGTGCGGCCCGGGTCGAGCCAGGCGTCCCAGCGGTCCGGGGTGAGCATCAGCGGCATCCGGGGGTGGATGTCGGCCAGGGCGTGCGGGCCCTCGGCGGGGGCTACGGCCAGCGGGGTCTTCTCGGCCTCCGTGGTGATCACGGAGCAGGTGACCCACCAGGCCTGCGGATGGTCGTCGGGCAGGGTCCGGTCGCGCCAGAACTCGTACAGCCCGGCCATCGCGAACACCGAGCCGTCGGCCGGCAGCACGAAGTACGGCTGCTTGCGCGGCCGCTTCTTCCTGCCCTCGACCTCCAGGTCGCGCTCCTGCGTGCCGGTGACCCACTCGTAGTAGCCGTCGGCGGGGACGATGCAGCGCCGGGCGGCGAAGGCGCGGCGGTAGGCGGGCTTCTCGTGCACGGTCTCCGCGCGCGCGTTGATCATCCGGGCGCCGCCCTCGGGCGTCTTGGCCCAGGACGGCACCAGCCCCCACCGCAGCCGGCGCAGCTGGCGAACCGGGCGCGGGGAGTCCGCGTCCTTCAGGGGGCGGTCGAGGACGGCGTAGACCTCCTTGGTGGGAGCCACGTTGTAGTCCGGCTCCAGGGTCTCCTCGGGCTCCCACTTCTCGATCTCAAAGACTCCTGCGAGATCCTCGGGCCTACGACTCGATGCATACCGTCCGCACATACGTGCCACACTGCCAGGCCCACCCGCCGCCCGACCACCACCCCTCGACGACGGCGCTTCGCGCCGACCCTTATTGATCACGATCACAGGGAGCCACTCGGACACATGGACAGCCTCGCCGCCCTCGCGCTGCCCGACCTGTGGGACCGGCTCACCGGTACCCAGCCCGATCCCGACCTGTGGGTGGTGCTCGCCACGCTGGCCGCCGCGCTCGCCGTCGTCGTCCCGCACGGCCTGTGGCGCATATCGCGCAACGCGATCACCATCGCGCACGAGGGCGGTCACGGACTGATCGCGTTGCTCACCGGCCGGCAGCTCACCGGCATCCGGCTGCACTCCGACACCAGCGGCCTCACGGTCAGCCGGGGCAAGCCGTACGGGCTGGGCATGATCCTGACGGCCGCCGCCGGCTACACGGCGCCCTCGCTGCTGGGCCTCGGCGGCGCCGCCCTGCTGGCCGCCGGGCGGATCACGCTGCTGCTGTGGGTGGCCACGGCGCTGCTCGTGGCGATGCTGGTGATGGTCCGCAACGCCTACGGCGTGCTGACCGTGGTGCTCGCCGGGGGCGCCTTCCTGCTGGTGTCCTGGCTGGCGGGGCCGCAGGTGCAGGCGGCGTTCGCGTACGCGGTGGTGTGGTTCCTGCTGTTCGGCGGGGTACGGCCGCCGTTCGAGCTGCAGATGAAGCGGTCACGGGGTGGCGCGGGCGACTCCGACGCGGACCAGCTGTCCCGGCTCACGCACGTACCGGCGGCGCTGTGGCTGTTCCTGTTCCACGCGGTGACGGTGTGTTCGCTGATCGGCGGAGGGCGCTGGCTGCTCGACGTGTGAAACACGCGCGGCCCCCACTCGGCCCACACAAAAAACGACTCCTCTGCCGTCCTTATAAAGTGGCCCCATGGCCCCGAACACCGCCCCTCCCGCCCTCTGGCCCGCCCCGCACGCGAGCGGAGCCGTCGACGCGACGGTCCACGTGCCCGGGTCCAAGTCGGTCACCAACCGCGCTCTGGTGCTGGCCGCCCTCGCCTCCGAGCCCGGCTGGCTGCGCCGCCCGCTGCGTTCCCGCGACACCCTGCTCATGGCCGGTGCGCTGCGCGCGATGGGCGTGGAGATCGAGGAGGGGGTCGGTCCCGACGGCACCGGCGAGGCCTGGCGGGTGCTGCCGACGGGCCTGCACGGCCCGGCCACGGTCGACGTCGGCAACGCCGGCACCGTGATGCGCTTCCTGCCGCCGGTGGCCGCGCTGGCCGACGGCCCCATCCGCTTCGACGGCGACCCGCGGTCGTACGAGCGCCCCCTGCACGGGGTAATCGACGCGCTGCGGGTGCTCGGCGCCCGGATCGACGACGACGGACGGGGCGCGCTGCCGCTGACCGTGCACGGCGGCGGGGCCCTGGACGGCGGCCCGGTGTCGATCGACGCCTCCTCGTCCTCCCAGTTCGTCTCGGCGCTGCTGCTCTCGGGCCCGCGCTTCAACCAGGGCGTCGAGGTGCGCCACACCGGCGCGACCCTGCCCTCCCTGCCGCACATCCGGATGACCGTCGACATGCTGCGCGCCGTCGGCGCCCAGGTGGACACCCCGGAGTCGGGCGGCGAGCCGAACGTGTGGCGGGTGACGCCGGGCGCGCTGCTCGGCCGGGACCTGACGGTCGAGCCGGACCTGTCCAACGCCCAGCCGTTCCTCGCGGCGGCCCTGGTCACCGGCGGCAAGGTGCTGATCCCGGACTGGCCGGAGCGCACCACCCAGCCGGGTGACCGGCTGCGGGAGATCTTCACCGAGATGGGCGGCTCCTGCGAACTCACCGAGTACGGGCTGGTGTTCACCGGTTCGGGTGCCGTCCACGGCATCGACGTGGACCTGAGCGACGTCGGCGAGCTGACCCCGGGCATCGCGGCCGTCGCGGCCCTCGCCGACTCCCCGTCGACCCTGCGGGGCGTGGCGCATCTGCGGCTGCACGAGACGGACCGGCTGGCCGCGCTCACCAAGGAGATCAACGAGCTCGGCGGTGACGTCACGGAGACCGCCGACGGCCTGCACATCCGCCCGCGCCCGCTGCACGGCGGCGTCTTCCACACCTACGAGGACCACCGCATGGCGACCGCCGGCGCGATCATCGGCCTGGCGGTCGAGGGCGTGCGCATCGAGAACGTGGCGACCACGGCGAAGACCCTGCCGGACTTCCCCGAGCTGTGGACCGGGATGCTCGGGCAGTAGGGACACGCCATGCGCCGCTACGGCAAGCACACCGACGAGGACGACATCCGCACCCGTCCCAACCGCAAGGGCAACCGGCCGCGGACGAACATCCGGCCCAAGCACGAGGACGCGGCCGAGGGAATGGTCCTCACGGTCGACCGCGGCCGGCTGACCTGCCTGGTCGACGACCGGCCGGTGATCGCGATGAAGGCCCGCGAACTGGGCCGCAAGGCGGCGGTGGTCGGGGACCGGGTGGCCCTGGTCGGCGACCTGTCCGGCACGAAGGACACCCTCGCGCGGATCGTGCGCATCGAGCAGCGCACCTCGGTGCTGCGGCGCACGGCCGACGACGACGACCCGTACGAGCGGGTGGTCGTCGCCAACGCCGACCAGCTGGCGATCGTCACGGCCCTGGCCGACCCGGAACCGCGCCCCCGCCTGATCGACCGCTGCCTGGTCGCGGCCTACGACGGTGGGCTGGCCCCCCTCCTGGTGATGACCAAGTCGGACCTGGCCCCGCCGGACAAGATGCTGGAGCTGTACGGCGCGCTCGACATCCCGTACGTCGTCACCAGCCGCGAGGAGCTGGAGAGCGGTGACGCGGCGGACCGGGTGTACGAGCACCTGGACGGCAAGATCACCGCGTTCGTCGGACACTCGGGCGTGGGCAAGACGACGCTGGTAAACGCGCTGGTCCCACAGGAGCGGCGGCGTACGACGGGCCATGTGAACGCGGTGACGGGCCGCGGTCGCCACACCACGACCTCCGCCCTCGCCCTGCCCCTGACCGGTGCGGACGGCTGGGTCATCGACACCCCCGGGGTCCGCTCCTTCGGCCTGGCGCACATCGACCCGTCCCGGGTGATCCACGCCTTCCCGGACCTCGAACCCGGCACGGAGGGCTGTCCGCGCGCGTGCAGCCACGACGAGCCGGACTGCGCGCTGGACGCCTGGGTCGAGGAGGGCCACGCGGACCCGGCACGGCTGTACTCCCTGCGCCGGCTGCTGGCCACGCGGGAGCGCAAGGAAGGGGACTGAGCCGCCTCCGCGTAGTTTGCCGGGGCCCGGGTCCGGTAAGTGCATAATCGCACCGAGCCGGAGATCCGGATCAACGGGAGGACCGCACATGGCGTGGCTGCTGGTCATCGTGGCCGGGGTTCTGGAGACCGGTTTCGCCGTGTGCCTGAAGCTCTCGCACGGGTTCACCCGCCTCTGGCCGACGATCGCCTTCGCCTCGTTCGCCCTCGGCAGCTTCGGTCTGCTGACCCTGTCCCTGAGGAAGCTCGACGTCGGCCCCGCCTACGCGGTGTGGACCGGCATCGGCGCGGCCGGCACCGCGATCTACGGCATGGTCTTCCTCGGTGACCTGGTGTCCACTCTGAAGATCGTCTCGATCAGCCTGGTCATCGTCGGGGTGATCGGGCTTCAGTTGTCGGGGTCGGCGCGCTAGGGGAGGGGCCTGGACTCCTGGCCGCGGTGCCGGTCCGGCTCACGTGCGGCCCGTGCGGCGCGAACGCCGAGCGGGCCGGTCCACCTCCGGGGCGGCCCTTACCGAGCCACCCTCCAACTC
This sequence comes from Streptomyces sp. NPDC048191, assembly GCF_040652655.1. Taxonomy (NCBI): domain Bacteria; kingdom Bacillati; phylum Actinomycetota; class Actinomycetes; order Kitasatosporales; family Streptomycetaceae; genus Streptomyces; species Streptomyces sp. NPDC048191. The sequence goes on along the minus strand of NZ_JBEZMO010000007.1, from coordinate 152,544 downwards.
GCCGCACACGCCCGGCCGTTCGGCGCCCGGGCATACCGGGGCGGCGGCCCGTGCCGGGACTCACGCCGTCTCGCGCGGGGCGATCGCCCGGATCAGATGGGCCATGCCGCCCTCCCCCGGCGGTGCCGCGACGCAGGACAGGGCGAGGCGTACGGCCAGTTCACAGGGGCGGGTCAGCTCGGCGGGGCCGGCGGCGGGGCCGGTCAGGGCGGTCACCGCGCGGTCCCGCACGAGCCGCACGAAGTCGCGGGGACTCGGCAACGGCCCGTCGGCCCGGCGCTGCGCCGGCACCGGGGAGGAGGACGGTACGGGGGCGAGCGGAGGGGCGGGCAGCCGCTCGGTCCAGCAGCCGGTGAGCATGGCCCGTATCAGCGCGTTCTCCCCCGCGGCGGCGCTCGTCCACTCGGCCACGGCGGTGAGCCGCTCCCCCGGCTCGCCCGGTCCGGCGAGCGCCCGCTCGACGCCGGCGAGGTAGCCGTCGGCCTCCCTGCGCACCAGCGCGCGGGCCAGCCCTTCCTTGCTGCCGAACTCGTTGTACAGGGTCTGCCGGGACACGCCCGCCGCCGCGGCCACGTCGACCATCCGCACCGCGGACCACGGCCGGCGCGCGAGGGCCGTATAGGCGGCGTCCAGTAGGGACTCCCGGGCAGCAGGCATCGTCGCCTCCCTGAGCGGCTCGGCTCTGCGCCCAGATTTGACGCGCTTGTATGCACTGTCAAGGGTTCGCGGGGGTTCGGGGGCCCGCATCGGCCGCGGGACGGTGGGTGGTCCGCGCCTCCGTAGCGGCACCCGGCCGGCGCGGGCAAGCGGTCCGACACCCGTCCGGCCCAGTACCGGCACCGACATCACCCCCCTGCAGCAAAAGGCATCCCGCAACGCCCAGGCCCCTGCTGGCCCGCACCGACCACGGCAGATACGGTTCCTTCCATGCCGGACTACCTGGACGACCTGCGCCTCGCCCACGTCCTCGCGGACGCCGCCGACGCCGCCACAATGGACCGCTTCAAGGCCCTGGACCTGAAGGTGGAGACGAAACCGGACATGACTCCGGTGAGCGAGGCGGACAAGGCGGCGGAAGAACTCATCCGCGGCCAGCTCCAGCGCGCCCGCCCGAGGGACGCGATCCTCGGCGAGGAGTACGGCATCGAGGGCTCCGGCCCCCGCCGCTGGGTGATCGACCCCATCGACGGCACCAAGAACTACGTACGCGGCGTCCCCGTCTGGGCGACGCTCATCGCGCTGATGGACGCCTGCGAAGGCGGCTACGAGCCCGTCGTCGGCGTCGTCTCCGCCCCCGCCCTCGGCCGCCGCTGGTGGGCCGCGAAGAACCACGGCGCCTTCACCGGCCGCAGCCTGACCTCCGCGTCCCGCATGCACGTCTCCCGCGTCGGCAACCTCGCGGACGCGTCCTTCGCGTACTCCTCCCTCTCCGGCTGGGAGGAGAAGGGCAGCCTCGGCGGCTTCCTCGACCTCACCCGCCAGGTGTGGCGCACGCGCGCGTACGGCGACTTCTGGCCGTACATGATGGTCGCCGAGGGCTCACTGGACATCTGCGCGGAGCCGGAGCTGTCCCTGTGGGACATGGCGGCCAACGCGATCGTGGTCACCGAGGCGGGCGGCACCTTCACCGGCCTCGACGGCCGCCCGGGCCCGCACAGCGGCAACGCGGCGGCGTCCAACGGCCTGCTGCACGACGAGTTGCTGGGGTATCTGAACCCGCGCCACTGAGTCACGAGAGAAGCCCGGGCACGCCCTCAACTCACTTCACGCGCCCTCTTGTTGACTGTCCTTTTACCTGGCACTCTGAAGCCACCCCCACTTGTGAATTTGTGAATCCCTGAACAAAACACAGGGGTTCCTAGGAGGTGGCCCCTTCCATGCTCGTCCGTGACGCCATGAGCACGGTGATCCTCACCGTCGGCCCCGCCCACACCCTCCGCCAGGCAGCCGCCCTGATGTCCGCCCGCCGCGTCGGCGCCGCCGTCGTCCTCGACCCGGACGCCGGCGGCATCGGCATCCTCACCGAACGCGACATCCTCAACTCCGTCGGCCTCGGCCAGAACCCGGACACCGAACGCGCCCACGCCCACACCACCACCGACGTCGTCTTCGCGGCCCCCACCTGGACCCTGGAGCAGGCCGCCCGCGCCATGGCCCACGGCGGCTTCCGGCACCTGGTCGTCCTCGACCGCGGCGAGGTGGCCGGAATCGTCTCGGTCCGCGACATCATCGGCTGCTGGGCCCCGGCCCGCGAACCCGCGCCCGCGCTCTGAGCCGGCACCGGGACGCTCCGAGCACACGGAACGGGCCGGACCCCGAGCACCAGGGGGTCCGGCCCGCCTGGAGGCGTCCCCCAGGTCGTTCAGGCACGGGGAGGAGGCATCGGCCGATGCCTCCGCTCAGCCTCGCAGCGCCTGCACCGCCGCCTCCAGCCGCTTGCCGAAGTCGGCGTCGGCCTGCGCGAAGTTGCCGATGGCGCGCTCGACGACGTCCTCGCGCGAGACCGGCGCGAGCGCGCCCGCCAGGTTGGTGACGAGCCGCTCCCTCTCCTCCTCCGACATCAGCCGGTAGAGATTGCCCGCCTGTACGAAGTCGTCGTCCTCGGCGTGCACGGGCGTCGGGTGGTTGCCGGTGGAACCGGCGACGGCGGTCGGCTGCCACAGCGGACGGCCGGTCTGCTGCGGCCCGCCGTAGCTGTTCGGCTCGTAGTTCTTCGCGCCGCCGTGCCGGCCGTCGTAGAGGAAGCCGTCACGGGAGTTGGTGCGCGCCTCGGTGGCGTGCGGGCGGTTCACCGGCAGGTGGCCGGCGTTGACGCCGACGCGGTAGCGGTGCGCGTCGCCGTACGCGAAGAGGCGGCCCTGGAGCATCTTGTCGGGCGAGGGACCGATGCCCGGCACGAAGTGCGCGGGACTGAAGACCGACTGCTCGACCTCGGCGAAGACGTTCCGCGGGTTGCGGTTCAGCTCCAGCCTGCCGATCTCGACGACCGGGTAGTCCGCGTGCGGCCACACCTTGGTCAGGTCGAACGGGTTGAAGCGGTACGTCGCCGCGTCCGCGGCCGGCATGATCTGCACGCCCACGGTCCAGCTCGGGAACTCCCCGCGCTCGATGGCCTCACGCAGGTCGCGCTGATGCGAGTCGGGGTCCCTGCCCGCGAGCACCGCGGCCTCTTCCGCCGTCAGGTTCTTGATCCCCTGGTCGGTCTTGAAGTGGTACTTGACCCAGAAGACCTCGCCGGCCGCGTTGGTCCACTGGAAGGTGTGCGAACCGAAGCCGTCCATGTGCCGGTACGACGCCGGGATGCCGCGGTCGCCGAACAGCCAGGTCACCTGGTGGGTCGACTCCGGCGACAGCGACCAGAAGTCCCACACGTTGTCGGCCTCCGTGGAGCCGGTGTACGGGTCGCGCTTCTGGGTGTGGATGAAGTCCGGGAACTTGATCGCGTCCCGGATGAAGAACACCGGGGTGTTGTTGCCGACGAGGTCGTAGTTGCCCTCCTCGGTGTAGAACTTCAGCGCGAAGCCGCGCGGGTCACGGACGGCGTCCGGCGCGCCGAGGTTGCCGGCCACCGTCGAGAAGCGCAGGAAGACCTCGGTCTCCTTGCCGGCCTCGGAGAGGAAGGCGGCGCGGGTGTACGGCGTGACATCGGCGGTCACCGTGAAGGTGCCGTAGGCGCCGGCGCCCCGGGCGTGCACGACCCGCTCCGGGATCCGCTCCCGGTTGAAGTGGGCGAGCTTCTCCAGCAGGAGCTGGTCCTGGACGAGGACGGGGCCGCCGGCCCCCGCGGTCTCGCTGTTCTGGTTGTCGGCGACCGGAGCACCGGCCTCCGTGGTGAGCGGTCCCTGCGTCACGTGCGCCTCCTGCGTCCCTGCTGACTGTCCTGTCCCACGGCCAAAGCCAGTCCGGATCCTACATTAGACTTAATCCAAGTCAAGTTGAGGTCCAATCTCACACCTATTCCCGTCCTGGTCGCCCTAGCTGTTAGGCTGGTAGGTATGAGTGACCTTCTGGAACGGCTGCGCGGACGCGGATGGCGGATGACCGCGCAGCGGCGCGTCGTGGCCGAGGTCCTCGACGGCGATCACGTCCATCTGACGGCCGACGAGGTCCATGCGCGGGCGGTCGCGAAGCTGCCCGAGATCTCCCGGGCCACCGTCTACAACACGCTGGGCGAGCTGGTCTCCCTCGGCGAGGTGCTGGAAGTCACGACGGACAAACGCGCCAAGCGCTACGACCCGAACGCGCACCGGCCGCACCACCACCTGGTCTGCGCCCACTGCGGCGCGATCCGCGACGTGCACCCGACGGGCAATCCGCTCGCCGACCTCCCCGACGCGGAGCGCTTCGGCTTCACGGTGTCGGACGTCGAGGTGACGTACCGCGGTCTGTGCCCGGACTGCACGAGGGCATAGGCTCACCGCTTCCCCGGAGCCCCGGCGACCGCCGGGGCTCTTTTTTTCGCGTCCATCGCGCGCGCAACACAAAAGCCGAGGGCCGGAACCCATTTCTGGATTCCGGCCCTCGGCCTTCAGTAGCGGGGACAGGATTTGAACCTGCGACCTCTGGGTTATGAGCCCAGCGAGCTACCGAGCTGCTCCACCCCGCGTCGGTGAACACGACATTACGCGAGGGGAGCGGACAGAAGCAAATCCGTTGCGGGCGACGTGGCGGGGCTCACTTCCCGGCCGACCTGGACGGAAGCCCGGCTCGGCGTTACGCCGACAGTTCCTCACGCAGCGCGTCCCGCAGGCGCCCCGCACGCTCGGCGACCTCCGCCGGCCCCAGCTCGACCGCCCGCGCGGCCCACTTCTGGCCCTCGGCCAGCTCTCCCCGACGCGTGTAGACAAGGGCCAGCCGAAGCGCCGCCCGCCCGTGCCCGGCATCGGCCGCCCGGGTCCACCACACCGCGGCCTCCGGCTCGCTCCCCTCCCGCGCCAGCAGCAGCCCGAGATTGAAGGCACCGTTGCGCGACCCGGCCTCCGCCGCCGCCCGGTACCACCGCGCCGCCTCGACCACATCGCCCCGCGCCGCCGCGAGCATGCCGACCCGCACCTGCGCCCGCCGGTGCCCCTGGGTCGCCGCCCGCTCGTACCACTCCTCGCACTCGGTCTTCTCGTGCACGACCTCGCCCAGCTCATGCGCCGGGTCCGGCGGCCGGCGTGCGTCGAGCAGCGCGGCCAGCCGGTACGCCGCCTCCGCGCTGCCCCCTCCGGCGGCGCACCGCAGGTGCCGCTCGGCCTCCTGCTCCTCGCCCTCGCGCAGCCGGGCGATCCCGACCTGCAGCGCGGCCTCGGTGTGCCCGGCGGCGGCCGCCCGCTCGTACCAGCGCAGCGCCTCGGCCTCCTCGCCGCGTCCGGTGTAGAGGATGCCGAGGTTGAACGCGGCGTCCACGCTGCCGGCCTCGGCCGCCTTGGAGAACCACGGCTCGGCACCGGTGGTGTCACCGCCCTGCAGCAGCAGGATGGCGAGCGCGTTCGCGGCCTCCCGGTGCCCGGCGTAGGCGGCGCGCCGGTACCACTGCTCGGCCTGCGCGGTCCGCCCCTGCTCGGCGCAGAGCAGTCCGAGGTTGTACGCGCCGTTGTCGTCGCCGGCGTCCAGCGCCGCCCGGTACCAGCGCTCGGCGGTCTGTGTCTCGCCGCGCTCGGCGTGCAGCGCGCCGAGCGCGTTGGCCGCGTTGCCGTCGCCGTCCTGAGCGGCACGCAGCCACCACACGGCCGCGCTCTCGGCGTCCCCGGCGTCGCGCAGCAGGAAGCCCAGCGCGCAGGCGGCCCGGGCCTCGCCGTCCTTGGCGGAGGTCAGGTACCAGCGCCCGGCCTCCTTGAGCTCGCCCCGCTTCTCCAGGATCGCCCCGAGGTGCAGCGCGGCCCGCCGGTGGCCGCGCGCGGCGGCCTGCCGGTACCACTGCTCGGCCTCCGCGACAGCGTTGTCGGCCCCGGCCTCCTCCTCGCGCCCGGCCGCACGGTCGAGCGTGCGCGCCAGCCGGTAGGCCGCCTCCCGGTGTCCGCGCTCGGCCGCGGCCCGCATCCAGTGCTCGGCACCGACGTCCCCGCGGTGCTCCAGCAGGTCGGCGAGCGCATAGGCACCGAGGACGTGGCCCTGCTCGGCGGACTGGCGCAGCCAGTACTCGGCGGCGGGCTCGTCCCCGCGTTCGCGGTGGTAGCGGCCCAGGGCGTGCCCGGCGGCCGCGGAACCGGCGACCGCGGCGATGCGCCACCAGCCGGCGGCCTCCTCGGGGTAGCCCCGCTGGTGCAGCAGGACACCGAGATTGTTGGCGGCGGCCCGGTCGCCGGCCGCGGTGGCGGCCCGCAGGTGGGGTTCGGCTCCGTCGAGGTCACCGCGGCGCAACAGCATGGCTCCGAGGACGCTCGCGGCCTCGGCGTCGCCGCTCTGCGCGGCGAGTCCGAGGCGTACCTCCTCGGCGGCGTCCCCCGTGTCGGTCATCTCGTCACGGGACGGTTCCTCACCGGAAGGCGTCACAAATCGCCCTGACTCGAACAGAGTTGCCTTGTCCCCCATAACGTCCATCGTCGCACCACCTGCAACCCGGGTACACCCGGTATACCGCACCCCGTGAGGTCACTTCAGCGTTTTGTCGACATGCCCACAGGACGACAAGTCAAACACACACCACTCAACTCCCCACGGCGGCGCGGCCGTCCTTCCCCCCAGTACATGAGTTCGCACACCACGAAGGCCCGGATCCGTTGGGATCCGGGCCTTCGACTGCAGTAGCGGGGACAGGATTTGAACCTGCGACCTCTGGGTTATGAGCCCAGCGAGCTACCGAGCTGCTCCACCCCGCGCCGTTGCGTGTCAACCGTACCACGACGCCGGGCGGGCTTGATCAACTCCTTGGCCTGCCGCTCGTCCTGTCTGCCTTGGACTGTGCGTCCTCGGCCCGCTTCAGCGCGGCCTTCAGATCCTTCTGGGCCTTGTCGTACGCGGTCCAGTCCGGTCCGTTGGGCCCCTTGAGGGCCTGCTGGCCCGCGTCGAACGCCTTCTGGGCGTCGCCCAGGGCCTGTTGGACAGTCGGGTTATTGGACGACGGCGGCTTCGTGGTGCCGGTGTCCGGTGGCGTGGTGGTCGAACCCTCCACGCCGAACACCTTGTTGAGCGCCGCGTCGAGGGTGTCCTCGAACGCCGTCCTGCCGTTGTAGGTGACCAGCACCTTGCCCAGCAGGGGGTACTTCAACTTGCCGCCGAGGACGTAGACCGGCTCCGCGTACAGCAGTCCGCCGTCGAGCGGCACGGTCAGCAGATTGCCGTACTCGACCTTGGAATGCCCGCGGGTGAGCAGGCTGATCGTCTCCGCGATGTCCGGCCGGGAGTTGAACTGGCTCTGCACCTGTTTCGGGCCGTCGGCCGTCGTACTGGTCGGCAGTTTCAGGATTCTGATCTTGCCGTAGTCACTGGTGCCCGGGTCGGAGTCGACCGACATGAACGCGCTGAGATTGTCACGTCCGTTCGGCGTGAACGTCGTCGTCAGCGAGAACGACTGCTTGCTCTGGTCCGGCATCTTCATGCTCAGGTAGTACGGCGGCACCGCGCTGCCCGAGTCGTTGGTCGGGTCGTTCGGCACCTGCCAGACCTCGCTGCCGGTGAGGAACGTCTGCGCGTCCGTCACGTGGTAGCGGCTGAGCAGCTCGCGCTGGACCTTGAACAGGTCCTGCGGATAGCGCAGATGGGCCAGCAGGTCCGGCGAGATGGCCTTCTTCGGCTGCACCGTGCCCGGGAACGCCTTCATCCAGGTCTTCAGCACGGGGTCCTGGGTGTCCCACTGGTACAGCTTGACGTCGCCGGTGTACGCGTCGACGGTCGCCTTCACCGAGTTGCGGATGTAGTTGACCTGGTTCTGCTGGGCCACCACCGCGCGGTTGTTGTTGGCGGCGGTCAGCGAGTCGGCCGTCGTGTCACCGAGGGTCGTGCGCGAGGAGTACGGGTAGCCGTTCGACGTCGTGTACGCGTCGACGATCCACTGGACATGGCCGTCCACGACCGCGGGGTAGGTGTCGCCGTCGATGGTCAGCCAGGGAGCGACCGCCTCGACGCGCTCCTTGGGCGTGCGGTTGTACAGGATCCGCGAGCCCTTGCCGATCGCGCCCGAGTAGAGGATCTGCGGCTCGTTGAACGCCGCCGCGTACGCGGCCCGGTTGATCGGATTGTCGAGGTTGACGCCGCTCTTGCCGGTGTATCTGGTGGTCTTCTCGGTGCCGTCGTCCCTCGAGTAGTCGACCTCCTTCTGCGGTCCGCCGACGATGGAGTACGTGGTGGTCTTCTCGCCGTAGTAGATGCCCTGCTGGTACGGGGCGAGGTCACCCGTGGACGGCAGGCCGGACTCGGTGAAGACCGGCTGGCCCTGGTCGTCGGCCTCGGTGCCCTTGGCGGCGACCACGCCGTAGCCGTGCGTGTAGCGGAAGTGGTCGTTGATCCAGTTGTTGCTCGGGACGCCGTCCAGGTTCAGCTCGCGCAGGCCGAGGACCGTGTCCTGTTTGTCGTCCTTGCCGTCCTTCGACGGATACCGGTCGACGTCCAGGTTGGTCGGGAAGGCGTAGTACTTCTTCATCTGCTGCGCCTGCTGGAACGTCGGCGAGACGATGTTCGGGTCCATGATCCGGATGCTCGCCGCGTCGTCCGCGTCACTGCGCAGACTCGTCTTGTCCGTGGCCGTGGACTTGCCTGCGTACTCGGTGACCTTGGTGTCGTCGATGCCGTACGCCTGGCGGGTGGCCTGGAGGTTCTTCTGGACGTACGGGGCTTCCTTGGCCTGCTCGTTGGGCTGGACCTGGAACTTCTGCACGATCGCCGGGTACAGGCCGCCGATCAGGATCGCCGAGAGGACCATCAGGCCGAAGCCGATGACCGGCAGCTGCCAGGTGCGCCGCCACAGCGCGGCGAAGAACAGCAGCGCGCAGATGACGGCGATGCAGAACAGGATCGTCTTCGCCGGCAGATAGGCGTTGGCGTCCGTGTACCGCAGGCCGGTCCAGTTGCCGGTCGCCTTGAAGTCGCTGGACTTGACCGCCAGGCCGTACCGGTCGAGCCAGTAGGCGACGGCCTTCAGGGCGACGAACACGCCGAGCAGCACCGACAGATGCCCGGTCGCGGCGGCGGTCGCCCGCGCGCCGGGGCTGGTGACGCGCAGCCCGCCGTACAGATAGTGCGTGAGCGCGGCGGCGATCAGGCTCAGGATGGCGGCGGCGAATCCGAAGCCGAGCAGGAACCGGTACCAGGGCAGCTCGAAGGCGTAGAAGGAGACGTCGAGGTGGAACTGGGGGTCCTTCTGGTGGAAGGGGACGCCGTTGACCCACATCAGCCAGGTCCGCCACTGGCCGGCCGCGGAGGCGCCGGCGATCAGCCCGACGAGCGCGGTGACCGCGAGCAGCAGCCACTTCTTGTACGGCGCGATGCCCATCCGGTAGCGGTCGAGGCTCTGCTGCTCCATCGACATGGCGCTCAGCGGGGGCCGCAGGCGGTGTGCGAGCCAGATGTTGACCCCGACCGCGACCGCCATCAGCACACCGAACACGGAGAAGAGGCCGATCTTGGTCCACAGTGTGGTGGTGAACACCGAGGAGTAGTGCACCGACCGGTACCACAGCCAGTCCGTCCAGAAGCCCGCGAACATGGTGAACGCCATACCGAGGACGGCCAGGACGCCCAGGGTCATCAGCAGGGTCCGGACACCCCGGGACGGGCGGCCCGCTCTGATCCGTGGCCCCGTCGGGCCTCCGCCGCGGTCCGGCATCTGGAAAGCCAAGGTGCGCACCTCGAAGTTCGCTGTCGATCCGTCAGGCCCTCGTGTTCGCGGACCCGCCGTGGCCCCCCGTGATCGCGGACCCACACCTATGCAACTTACTCACGCTTTGCTCGGTTCCCGATTCGGCCGGGTAACGAGGCAGGATTGTGACCATGTCCAACACTCCCATGGCAGCGAACCCGCTCACCCGGGCCGTGCTCGAGATCGACGAGTACGTCTCCGGCCTCGGCTGGGACCAGCCCGCTCGCCTCTTCGCCCTTGTCGACACCGCACGGCTGCGGGCTCAGGAACCCGCGCTCGCGGCCCAGCTGGGCCTTGAGGAAGAGTCCGAGTCAGCCGGTCTCACACCGATCGAGCAGGACGAGATCCCGGCCGGCAAACCGCTGGACGAGTTCCTCGCCACCATCGCCTGGCCCGACGCGGTGGCCGGCTGCGCGCTCGCGGTGGAGCGCCTGATGCTGCCGCCGTCCGCCGAGGCGCAGGTCCCGCAGAACCTCGGCGAGGCCGAGCTGGCCAAGTGGGTGGCCGAGCATCCCGAGCGTCAGGAGGTGCGCATGACGGTCGCGGTGCTGCGCGACGGCGGCCGCGAATCGGCGCTCAGGCTGCGCGAGAAGGACTCCCCGACGGAGGTCCTCACCGGCCCGGACCTGGTGCCCGGCCTGGCGCAGGCCCTGGCGGCGACGTTCGAGGACTGACGCCCTGGCGGTACGGCGGTGGGGGCGCCCCTGTCCCAGGGGGCGCCCCCAGCCGTGTCACGCGCGCGTGCCGCTCAGCCCTTGGTGGTGCACTTGGGCAGGGCCGCGGTGTCCCCGCTGCGGATGTCCTTCAGCGCGCCGAGCGCGTCCCCGATCGTCCTGACCTTGACCAGCCTGAGCCCGCTCGGGGTGTCCTTGGCGGCGGCCGCGCAGTTGTCGGCCGGCGTCAGGAAGTACTGGGCTCCCTTGTCACGCGCGCCGACGGTCTTCATCTCGATGCCGCCGATCGGCCCGACCGTGCCGTCGTCGTCGATGGTGCCCGTGCCGGCGACGAACTTGCCGCCGGTCAGGCTGCCCGGGGTCAGCTTGTCGTAGATGCCGAGGGCGAACATCAGACCGGCGCTGGGGCCGCCGACGTCGGCGAGCTTGATGTCGATGGTGAACGGGAAGGTGTGGTCGGTCCCGGCGGAGATCCCGACGATGGCCCGCTTGGGGCCGCTGTCGTGGGAGGTGGCCGTGGTGAGGGTGACGTCCTGGGTCTTCGTCGCCGTCCGGTGCGCCTTCTGGGCGGCGGCCTGCTCCTTGGCGGGGACGACGGTGAAGACGACGTTCTGACCGGGCTTGTGCCTGGTGACGAACTTGGCGACGTCGGCGGGCTGCTTCACCGCCGTGCCGTCGACGGCCTTGATCACGTCACCGGCGTGCAGCCTGCCCTCGGCCGGGGAGCCCTTGACCACGGTGGAGACGATCACCCAGGACTTCACCGGGATGCCCAGTTCCTTCAGGGCGGCGACCTTGGCGCTCTCCTGGGACTGGCTGAACTCCTCGGCGTTCTGCTGCGTCGACTGCTGCTCCGTCGTGCCCTTCGGGTAGAGCGTGTCGTGCGGGATGATCTTGGTGTCGTGGTCCAGCCAGCCGTAGACGGCCTCCACCAGGTTCATCCGGAAGTCCGCGCTGGTCACCCGGACGGTCGTCATGTTCAGATTGCCGTCGGTCGGATACGTCCTGTGCCCGGAGATCTGCAGCACCGGCTCACCGCCGTGATCGCCCAGCGTGTTCACGGTCGGGCCGGGAGACATCTCCGCGTACGGCACGGGGATGAGCACTCCCGCGCACAGGAGCGCGATCAGCATCAGGGTCGAGGCGAGCATCGTCGCGGTGCGGCGTGGCATGCCACGACAGTACGGGACGCCTCTGTCAGCGCACCGTCAGGGCACCCCTGTCACGCGCCGCCGGCACCCGTGTGGGACTTCTCCATGGCCTCGCGGAACCGGGCATATCCGTCCAGCTCGGGACCGTCCCCGCGCGCCTTGCGGGTCCGATTGGCCCAACTGCCCCAGAGCCCGCCGCCGACCGCGGCCAAGAGCGGAATCAGCAGCCAGACAAGCGCCCCCATGCCGACCTCCCAACGCCCTGAGCGTCCGCAACTGACTGATCAGCAGATTAACCATCCGCACTGACAACGCTCACGCGAGGGGGGCGGTTACGCAACATGGGGGCACCCGTGTGCTCCGAGTGACGTAGTGGCTCGCTACGCGCCGACCCATTCGTCGGTACCGTCGGAGAACTTCTGGTGCTTCCAGATCGGCACCTCGTGCTTGAGGTCGTCGATCAGCTTGCGGCAGGCGTCGAAGGCCTCGGCCCGGTGCGGACACGCCACGGCGACGACCACGGCGAGATCCCCGACCGCGAGGTCCCCCACCCGGTGCACGGCGGCCAGCGCCCGCACCGGATACTCGGCCACGACCTTCTCGGCGATCCGCCGCATCTCGGCCTCGGCACTGGGGTGGCAGGAGTAGCCCAGCGCGTCCACGTCGGCGCCCCCGTCGTGGTTGCGCACCGTCCCCACGAACAGCGCGATTCCTCCCGCGGCGGCGTCCCCGACGGCCTGGAACACCTCGTCCACGGAGAGCGGGGTCCGACGGACACCGATCAACTTGACGGGGTCCTGCGCCGCCTGCTCACCGGGGTGTTCGTTCGCATGTGCCATGCCCCCATCGTGCCGCACGCCTGTGACACCGGGGAATACGAGATTCACCAGGCACGCGCGCGTGCTCGTTTGGAGTGTCCTACCAGGGGGCCGCGGGCAGGGGCGCCCTCACACCCGCCGGCGGGCCTTCCGGGCCCGCCGCACGACGGCCGCGGCGCCCAGCAGGGCGACCGTCGCTCCCGCGGCGCCCGCGGCCGTGGCGTCCTTGCGCCCCAGCCGCCGCCCGGCCACCGTGTGCCGGCCGGAGACCTCCTCCAGCAGCTCCGCGAGCACCTCCTCGTTGGTCCAGTGCGGCCGCCACCCGGCATCGTGCAGCCGGCTCCCGCTGACCACCCACGGGTACATCGTGTAGGCCAGGTCACCGGCCGGGGACGGCGTGAGCCCGATCCGGTGCAGCCGGGCCGCGGCGCCCAGCGCGACCGCCGACGGCAGCTCCATCCGCCGGATCCCGCTCAGCTCCTCGACCTCCTCCTGCTCCAGCCAGCCGTCGCAGCCCACGGCCAGCTCGCCGTCGACCTTCTCCAGCACGGCGTACTCCAGCGCGCTGCACAGGTCCTCGACGTGGCAGAACTGCCACACGGGCCGCGACCCGGCGACGACGAGCAGCCGCGGCGACTCGAAGTACCGGGTCAGCGCGGTGTCCGTACCGCCGACCAGCACGGCGGGCCGTACGACGGTCACGTTCAGCCCGGGATGGGCCCGCGGGGCCCGCCGCGCCAGCCGTTCGATCTCGAGCAGGTCCCCCACACCGGTGGCCTCGGCGGTCGCGCGCAGCTCGGCGTCCTCCGAAAGGGGCAGCTCATTGTCCGGCAGCGCGCCGTAGACCATCGCCGAGGTGCACAGCACGACCCGGTGCACGCCGGCCGCCGCGGCGGCCGTGAGGACGGTCTGCGTCCCCCGGACGTTGTAAGCGGTGCGAGCCGCCGGATCGGTCTCCAGATCGAGGTCCAGGGCGAGGTGCACGACCACGTCGCTGCCCCGCAGTTTGTCCGCGATGGCGGGGTCGCGCACGTCGAGGATGTGCCACTGCGCCCCGGCGCACTCCCCGCGCCGCTCGTCGATGGCGACGACCTGCTTGATCTCCCCGCACGCCGCGAGCCGCTCGGTGAGCAGGGCGCCGACCCCGGTGGCGGCGCCGGTGACCGCGACGACGGGTCCGCGCACGGCGGGAGGGGTTGAAGGGTTTCGCGCTGCGCGAACCTGCGGATCTGGGGAACTCACCGGGCGTCTCCAGCGGTTGTCTTCAGTACGAGCGCGAGTGACGCGTACGTACCAGGTGCATCCATCCTGCCGCAGGCCTTCCGTGGGCGAAGCACCGAGGCCCGATCGGGTCCGGGTGTCTACGCTGGGTGGTGTTGTCGGGCAGCCGCGCCGCCGGAGAGAACCGGCGGCCTTACCAGCCGAGGAATCCCGTGAGTGACACCCCATTCGGTTTCGGCCTTCCGCCGGAGGAGCCGGAGGACGGCGACGAGGGCAAGAAGAAGGACCAGCAGAGCGGTGGTGGGCAGGGACCGGCCAACCCCTTCGGCTTCGGCGGCCTGCCCGGAGCCGGAGGCTTTGGCGGTCCCGGCGCCGACAATCCGCTCGCAGCCATGTTCGGGTCCCTGAACCCCAACGATCTGGGCGCCGCCTTCCAGCAGCTGGGCCAGATGCTCTCCTACGAGGGCGGTCCGGTGAACTGGGAGATGGCCAAGCAGATCGCCCGCCAGACGGTCGCCCAGGGCACGCCGGACGGCACGAAGGACGCGAGCGTCGGCCCGGCCGAGCGCAGGGCGGTCGAGGAGGCCGTCCGGCTGGCCGACCTGTGGCTGGACGACGCGACCTCCCTGCCGTCGGGCTCGGCCTCGGCGGTGGCCTGGTCCCGCGCGGAGTGGGTCGAGGCGACCCTGCCCGCCTGGCAGGAGCTGGTCGACCCGGTCGCCGAGCGGGTCGGCGCGGCCATGGGCGACGTCCTGCCGGAGGAGATGCAGGCCATGGCGGGCCCGCTGATCGGCATGATGCGCTCGATGGGCGGCGCCATGTTCGGCACGCAGATCGGGCAGGCCGTGGGCGTGCTCGCGGGCGAGGTCGTCGGCTCCACGGACATCGGTCTGCCGCTCGGCCCGGCCGGCAAGGCCGCGCTGCTCCCGGCCAACGTGGAGGCGTTCGGCAAGGACCTCAGCGTGCCGCAGGAGGAGGTGCGGCTGTACCTGGCCCTGCGCGAGGCGGCCCACCAGCGCCTGTTCGCGCATGTGCCGTGGCTGCGCTCGCACCTGTTCGGCGCGGTCGACGGCTACGCGCGCGGGATCAAGGTCGACACGGCCAAGCTGGAGGACGTGGTCGGCCAGTTCGACCCGCAGAACCCCGAGCAGCTGCAGGACGCGCTGCAGCAGGGCATGTTCCAGCCGGAGGACACGCCGGAGCAGAAGGCCGCCCTGGCCCGTCTGGAGACCGCTCTGGCGCTCGTCGAGGGCTGGGTGGACGCGGTGGTCCACGCGGCCGCGAAGCCGCGTCTGTCGTCCGCCGACGCCCTGCGCGAGACCCTGCGCCGCCGCCGCGCCACCGGTGGCCCGGCCGAGCAGACGTTCGCCACGCTGATCGGCCTGGAGCTGCGCCCACGCCGGCTGCGCGACGCCTCCCGCCTGTGGGCCTCGCTCACGGACGCGCGCGGTGTCGACGGCCGGGACGGCCTGTGGGCCCACCCGGACATGCTGCCGACGGCGACCGACCTGGACGACCCGGACGGCTTCGTGCACCGCGAGCAGCTGGACTTCTCCGAGCTGGACAAGATGCTGGGCGAAGCGGCGGACGGCTCCGCCGGGAAGCCGGAAAAGGACGACGACTCGGAGTGACCCTTCACGGTGACGCGGTGCAGGTACTGGAGAAGTACCAGGACCAGCAAGATCTTCGTCAGGTCTATCTGAACCACCTGGACGCTCATCCCGGCGGGATGTGGAAGAGCTGCAAGGACGGGCACATCACGGCGA
Organism: Streptomyces sp. NPDC048191; assembly: GCF_040652655.1. Classification (NCBI taxonomy): domain Bacteria; kingdom Bacillati; phylum Actinomycetota; class Actinomycetes; order Kitasatosporales; family Streptomycetaceae; genus Streptomyces; species Streptomyces sp. NPDC048191. The sequence goes on along the minus strand of NZ_JBEZMO010000007.1, from coordinate 137,136 downwards.
GCGCCCTGGTGATCGACCCGGAGCGCGAGCGGGTCCTGCTCACGCTCCACAGGAAGCTGCGCATGTGGCTGCAGATGGGCGGGCACTGCGAGCAGAGCGACAGCACGCTCGCGGCCGCCGCGCTCCGCGAGGCCACGGAGGAGTCCGGCATCTCCTCGTTGCGCCTGCTGCAGAGCGCTCCGGTCCGCCTGGACCGGCACCATACGCCCTGCGCGTGGCATCTGGACGTGCAGTACGCCGCCCTCGCCCCGCGCGGAGCCGAGGCGGTGATCAGCGACGAGTCGCTCGACCTGCGCTGGTTCGCCTACGACGAGGTGCGTGACGTGGCCGACGCATCGGTCGTACGCCTGCTCGACGCGACGCGCGCACGCCTCTGAACAGGTAAGGGGTGACGTGATCGTCACCCCTTACCTGCGTCAGCTCCAGACGTTCCCCTGGTTCTGCCCGCGCGCCCCGTGCTGTCCCATGCCGAACTGGGCGGCGAGTCCCTGCCCGATCACCGCGTTCTGCGGCGGCAGCAGCTCGCTGGGCTGGACGAGCGCGAACCCGGAGCCCATGAAGCTCAGCTCCCAGCCCTCACCGGTGTTGCCGCGCCGGCGCCACACTCCGGAGGAGTGCGTCTGGGCCTGCATCTGCACGCGCAGCCCGGTGGACCAGGCGACGATCGCGTCCGCGTCGCAGTTGACGTACTTGTCGGGCGTGACCTGCATCAGCAGTGGCGCACCCGAGGTCATCAGGGCGACCCGGCCACGCCCGGTGATGTTGAGCTGGTACTTCCCGGAGCCGGAGATGCCGTAGAGGCTGTCGACGGCGATGACCTCGTAGTGCAGCGAGGAGTCCATGGCGAGGACGTAGGAGCTGTCGACGGTCAGGCCGTCCTGCTCGACGTCCATGATGTGCACGTGCTGGGCGAGATTGGCGAGGTACACCGTGCCCTGCCCGTGACAGCGCATCAGGTCCAGGCCCTCGCCGGTGTACGCACGCGCGCGTGCCTGGTTGTTGCTGCGGTACTCGGCGTCGAACTCCACCAGTCCCTGGTAGGCGACCATGGTGCCCTTGCGGGCGAGGATGTCGTCGTGTCCCTCCAGGGTGACGCGGAGCAGCTGCGAGTTCTGCAGGCTCCAGCGCTCCTGCGTCTGGAGGTCGTTGTGCGCGAAAAGCGGGCTCTGCATGGCTTTCTGGCTCCCCCTCAGCCCCGGATCCGGATGCGGTCGGTGCTGTCCTCACTCGGCTGGACGACGACGATGCCCTGGCCGGAGAAGGCCATCTGGTAGGCCTCACCGCTGCCCCGGCCGATCAGGGACTGCGCCTTGAAGCTGCGCTTGCCCTTCACCTTCAGGTTCGGCGACCAGGCGACGAGCGCGTCCGGGTCGACGTACGTCTCGTCCTCGCCGCCGCCGCAGTCGACGACGATCGGCTCGCCCCGGGAGGTCAGCGCGACCCAGCCCTGCCCGGAGATCTTCGTGTTCCACAGTCCCTGCCCGGCGAACTTCGCGAGCCCCTTGACCCGCTCGACACCCCACGTCAGATGGGCGTCGAAGGCGAGCAGGTTGGTGGCGTTGACGGAGATGCCGTCGCCGTTGAGGTTGATCACGACGACGTTCGCGCCGTAGTCGGCGAGGTAGAGCAGGCCGTCGCCGGTGCACTTCATCAGGGGCGCGCCCTCGCCGGTGATCCAGTCGCGGGCGATCTGGCGTACGGCCGGCGGGTTGGGCTCGTACTGGACGAAGCCTTCGTAGGCGACCATCGAGCCCACGCGCGCGAGGAGGTCGTTTCCGGTCTGCATGGCGACCTTCAGCATGTGCTTGCCGTGGTTCTCCATGCGGGCGCCGACGGGTGCGGGGGCGAAGCCCGCGAGCGGCTGGTTCATGACGGGCTCCCTCAGACCTCGTACGGCTGGACGACGATGAAGTTGCCGGGTGCGCCCCGGAACTGGAGGTTGACGCTCTCGCCGGTGTCGCCGGGGTAGGCGTTGCGGCGCATGCGGACCTGGCTGGAGACGATCACCTGGGAGGCGGCCGACCAGGCGACGACGGCGTTGCAGTCGGCGAAGGTGGTCGGCGTGACCGGCAGCACGACGGGCGTGCCGTGCGTCTTGACGACGATCGTGCCGGTGCCCTGGAACTGCATGGTGAACAGCGCGCCGCCGGGGATGCCGTGGCCCTCGATGCGGCGCACCTCGTACTGGAGGCCCTCGTCGAAGGCGAGGACGTTCTCCGCGGACACGCAGATCGCGTCACCCTGGAGCTCGACGGGGTGCACATGCGTGGAGTTCTCGGCGAGGAACACCTGGCCCTGGCCGGTGCAGCGCATCAGCTGCATCTCCTGGCCGGTGGCGCTGCCCACGATCCGCCCGGCGAACCCGGCGCCCTTGTAGCTGAAGTCGACCTTGCCCTGGTAGAGCACCATGCTGCCCTGCCTGGCCAGCACGGGCTGCCCGCCGATGCCGAGGTCGACGCGCATGAGCTTCTTGTTCTGCTGCGTCCAGCGCTGCCCGGTGGGCGTCTCCTTGTACGTCTGCAATGCGGCCGTCACACCGGCACCGCCTTGCGGGGCGCCCTGCGGCACTCCGTAGCCGCCGGGCTGCTGCTGGCCCGGGACCTGCCCGTAGCCCGGGGGCATGGGCGGGGTGGGCCCGCCGCCGTAAGGGGCCGGCTGCTGACCGTAGCCGGGGGGCAGCTGCGCGGTCGGCTGGCCGCCGTACGACGGCTGCTGGGGCGGCTGGCCGTACGGCTGCTGCTGCGGCTGGCCGTACGGGGCGGGGGCCGGGCCGGGCGGATGGACGGTGCCGCCGGCGGGCGGGGTCAGGGGGGCGATGACCGTGGGCGCGGCGTGCACGTTCGGCGCGGGCGCCGGCGCCGGCGCCGGGGGCTGGGTGTGACCGGTGGGCGGCGTGAAGCCCTGCGGGGGCGTGCCACCGGCGGGCGGCGCGAAACCCTGGGCGGCGGGCTGCGGCGCGGGGGCCGGAGCGGGTGCCGGGGCAGGCGCGAGCGTGGGGGTGGCCGGGGCGGCGAACGCGGGCGGGGCGAAGCCGGGGGCGGCGCCGGTCTGCGGCCTCTGCGGGGCGGCGGGCGCCTCCTCCTCCAGCACCTCGCCGCCGAAGTTCTTCAGCAGCGCCTCCAGACCGCCGTCGAAGCCCTGTCCGACCGCGGCGAACCGCCAGCCGTCCTTGAAGTAGAAGTCGCCGAGCATCACGGCCCGTTCGGTGGAGAACTCCGCGCCGTTGAAGGCGTACCGCGCGACCTCCTCGCCGCCCGCCACGATCCGCAGGTAGCCGGGGGCGACTTGCGACATCTGCCCGGAGCCGTCGATGGTCGCCGTGAAGGACAGCTTGCGGATGTGCGCCGGGACGCGGTCCAGCGTGACCCGGAACGACTCGGTGTCGCCCGCCTGGGCACCCAGCAACTGGATGGACTCCTCCGGGGTCTTCGGCTGGTTGAAGAAGACGAAGTACCGGTCGTCCGAGAGGCGCTCGTCGGCGTCCAGACCGAAGCAGCTGATGTCGAAGGTCAGTCCGGGGGCGGAGATCTGCACGCCTACGTACAGATCGGTGCCCGCCGTGAGGTCACTGATCCTGGCCTTGTGGCCGCGTTGGAATTCCCTGGCCATGCGTTACGACCGTCCCCCATCCCGAATGCGAGTGCGTCGCGCCAGGCTAACGGCAAAGTCGGACAACGGACGCAGCCGGTACAGACCCGGTACACAACCGCGCCCGGAGGCGGACGCAGGGCGCCCGGCTCATTCCCCGCGCGCCCCGGGCACGTGCGGCAGCCGTTCCGCGGCGACGACCCCTTCGAGGTAGCCGCGGGCCCGCTCGGTGCGCGGGTACGACTCCAGCAGCCGCCAGAAGTCGGGTCCGTGACCGGGCACCAGCAGGTGCGCCAGCTCATGGCAGAGCACGTAGTCGACGACGTATTCCGGCATCCCCTGCAGCCGGTGCGAGAGCCGGATGCTGCCCTCGGCCGGGGTGCACGAACCCCAGCGGGTGTTCTGGTTGGTGACCCAGCGCACGGAGGCGGGGCGCGCCCGGCCGTCGAAGTACTGGGCCGACAGCCGCTCGGCGCGCTCGGCCAGCTGGGCGTCGCCGAGTACCCGCTTGCTCTCCTGGGCGGCGAGTTTGTCGAGCATGACGGTGATCCAGCGCTGTTCCTCCGCCTTCGACATCCGGGCGGGGATCAGTACGACGGTGCGATCGCCCTCGCGGTACGCGGAGACCGTCCGGCGGCGCCGGGAACTCCTGCGGACCTCGATCGCGCTCGCCCCCGAGCCGCCGGGCGGCTGGCTCGTCGTGCTGCGCTGTGGCTTTCCGGCGCGGTGCAGTGGGTCGGCGGGCACGCCCCGACGTTACCCGCTGGGCATGGCCAAAGTCCCGGCTCCGGATCGGTTCGGTGCCGATCCCCCACCGTGCGTTTGATTCTTATGATTCCTACGACTGATCCACAGATCCGGTTTACCCGACCCCGCATGTCCGGTTTCGACGGGCTTCGCCCTGTCAATTTGGAGGATTTCAGTCGATTTGTTCGCCGAGCGTTATTCAATCGGCTCATACGACAAACACCTTCAGCCTGTGGACAACTCTCGGCGCCGGACAGACGGACGCGGCATGCTGGCGGGTGTCGGCGGAGCGTGACCGGCCCCACCGGCACCGAGACGTTACGGGATGCTTTCCACCGATACGGGGGGTCAGTCATGCATCCGATGCTGAAGCCCGCGCTGCGGCGCGGCTGGCGTGATCGCGACACCGTGCAGTTCGGGATGACCCCGGCGCACGCGCTGACGCTGGGACCGATGGATCCGGCGACACGCGGCTTCCTGGACCTGCTCAACGGCACGCGCGGTCTGCCGCTGCTGCGCGAGGAGGGCCGCCGCATGGACCTCCCGGACGACCGCGTCGACACCCTGCTGGAGCGGCTGACCCGCGCCGGCCTGGTCGACGACGCGCGTGGCGGCGGACCGGCCGCGGACGCACTGCGCGAGAAGGCCGACGTCCTACGGCGGCTGCGCCCCGACCTCGCCGCGCTGTCCCTGACCACGGCCGAGCCGGGCGACGCGCTCGCCCGGCTCGCCGCCCGCCGCGCGCTGCGCGTGCAGGTGCGCGGCGCGGGCCGGGTCGGCGCCGTGCTGGCGTCGCTGCTCTCGGGCGCCGGGGTCGGTGAGGTCGACGTGCGGGACACGGGACGCGTGGAGCCGTGGGACGTGGCGCCGGGCGGCCTGCCCGTGGAGTCGGTCGGCGAGCGCCGGGACAGGGCGGCGCGGGCCGCCGTGCGCCGGGCGGCGCCCGACCGCCCGCCGCGCCATGCCCACACCCCCGGCTCCGGCGGCAAGGACCCGGGCCTCACCCTGGTGATCCTCACGCCCCGGGACGAGGTGGCCGTGCACGCACCCGACCCGGCCGCCGCCGAGCCGCTCATGGCCTCCGGAACACCACATCTGTACGCAGGGGTCGTCGAGGGCACCGGTGTCGTCGGACCACTCGTGCTGCCGGGCGACTCGGGCTGTGCCCGCTGCCTGCACCTCGGCCACACGGACCGGGATCCGGCCTGGCCCCGGCTGACCGCCCAGTGGCGGTGCGCCAGGGCCCGCCGGGTCGGGGCCTGCGACCTCACGCTGGCCACGACGGTCGCGGGGCTCGCCGCGGCACACGCGCTGACCTTCCTCGACGGGGAGTCGCCGTCGGGCACGAACACCCGCTGGGAGGTCTCCCCGCCCGGGCTTCACTGGCAGGCCCGGCCGGTCCCGCCGCATCCGGCATGCGGGTGCGGCGCGACGGAGAGAGGTAAGAAGAGGGAGCACTCCTCAACCGGCGGCGCACCGCGCGCGACAATGGCGGTGCAACGGCCGTCGCCGGAGCTACGACGCATGGCAGGCTCGACGCGGCCGACTGGGACTTGGAGGGCGCATGTCTGATCTTCCCCGGAAGGCGGTCACCCGTACCGCCAAGCTCGCCGCGCTCCCGCTCGGCTTCGCCGGCCGGGCGACCTGGGGGCTGGGCAAGCGGATCGTCGGCGAGTCCGCGGAGATCGTCGGGCGGGAACTCCAACAGCGCACGGCGGAGCAGCTGTTCCGGGTCCTCGGAGAGCTGAAGGGCGGGGCCATGAAGTTCGGGCAGGCCATGTCCGTCTTCGAGTCCGCGCTGCCCGAGGAGATCGCCGGGCCCTACCGCGCGGCCCTGACCAAGCTCCAGGAGGCGGCACCGCCGATGCCGACCCGCACGGTGCACGCCGTGCTCGAGGAGCGGCTGGGGCCGGACTGGCGCGACCTGTTCGAGGAGTTCGAGGACAAACCGGCCGCCGCGGCCTCGATCGGGCAGGTGCACCGGGCCGTCTGGCACGACGGCCGCGAGGTGGCGGTCAAGGTGCAGTACCCGGGCGCCGGCGAGGCCCTGATCTCCGACCTGGGCCAACTGAGCCGTTTCGCCCGCCTGTTGGGCCCGCTGATCCCCGGCATGGACATCAAGCCGCTCATCGCGGAGCTGAAGGACCGGGTCTCGGAGGAGCTGGACTACGGCCTGGAGGCGCAGGCCCAGACGGCTCACGCGGAGGAGTTCGCCGACGACCCGGACGTGCTGGTCCCGGCGGTGGTGCACCAGTGCGAGCAGGTCCTGGTGACCGAGTGGATCGACGGCATCCCGCTGTCGGAGGTGATCTCGGACGGCACCCAGGAGCAGCGCGACCGGGCCGGCCAGCTCCTGGCCCGGTTCCTCTTCTCGGGCCCGGCCCGCACCGGCCTGCTGCACGCCGATCCGCATCCGGGCAACTTCCGGCTGCTGCCCGGCGGCCCCGCCGGCGAGGACGACTGGCGCCTGGGCGTCCTGGACTTCGGCACGGTCGACCGGCTGCCGGGCGGACTGCCCTTGCCGATCGGCATCTCCCTCCGCATGACCCTGGACGGCGAGGCCGACACGGTCTACGAGCTCCTCTGCGAGGAGGGATTCGTGAAGGAGTCCATAGAGCTGGACCCCGACGCGGTTCTCGACTACCTGCTGCCGATCATCGAACCGGCCCGGGTCGAGGCGTTCACCTTCACCCGCAGCTGGATGCGCAACCAGGCCGCCCGCATCGCCGACCCCCGCTCCCCCGCCTACCAGCTGGGCAAGCGGCTCAACCTGCCGCCGGCCTATCTGCTGATCCACCGGGTGACGCTCAGCACGATCGGCGTACTGTGCCAGCTGGGCGCCACGGTGCGGCTCCGGGACGAGCTGGAGGAGTGGTTGCCGGGCTTCGTCCCGGACGCCCTCGAACTGACCGAGGAGGAGCCGGCGGCGGAGGCGTGATCCGTCATCCCGGCCGTCGGCACCGACGGCGGGCCCCCGGCGCCGGTTCTCACCACCACGCCGAGTCCAGCCGCCCCTCGATGGCCCTCAGGTTCTCGCGAGAGCAGGTGTCGCAGAAGTACTGGCGGACGCCGTTCTCCACGGAGCAGGTCCAGGTGGCCGGCGGGGGCCCGTCGGCGGGGGTGCCGCAGCGGGCGCACACGAGCACGCGGCGCTCCGCAGTGGAGCCGCCCTGATCACTTCCTCCGGGAAGACTCGTCACCCGGTGACGATAACTCCGCCGGCGGCGGATCGCCGGGTGCAACGCACGGCGGGGGCCGGTCCGTTCGGCCGGACCGGCCCCCGTGCAGAAGGCTTCGCCTCCCTGTGCCGGGAGGCCACCGCTTCTGTCGGCGTGATCGTTACTGCATGACCGCCATGGCGAGCGCCCGGCGGGCGCGCAGCGAGGCGCGCTCGGCCCGGCGCTGCATCCGCTGGGCGACCGCCAGGCGCACGGCCCGGCGTTCCCGCACAGCGTCATGGAGTCGCTCGTGCATATGCGCACGAGCCAGGGCTTCTTGCATGAGTTGCATCTCACGGGTCCTGTTCTGGCGCGCTTCGGTCGCGCCGGTGGTGGTGACGTCTTCGGTCGCGGAGCCTGCGGGCTCGCTGGTGGACGGCTTCATCGGGGCCTGCTTCTTGGGGTCGTGCGTGAGGGGGCGGTCGATCGTTCCTGCGATGTTCATGCCGTGACCGGGTTCTTCCGCGGGCGACCACGCGGCCGCTTCCGGGCGACGACGACACCCTGGACGAACAGCTCGCCACCCCAGACACCCCAGGGCTCACGCCGCTCCTTGGCGCCGGCGAGGCAGGCCTCGATCAGCGGGCAGGTGCGGCAGAGGGACTTGGCGTACTCGACGTCCGCGGGCGACTCGGCGAAGAAGACCTCCGGGTCGTAGGAGCGGCAGGGGACGGGTACACCGAGGTTCTCGATGGCGTCGTCGAGCGCGGTGAGCGCGGTGAGGGGGATCAAGGTGGGGTCCTCCGTGAGGCCGGGCGGGGGGATCGTCTGTGAAGGCGGTACGGACGGGGCGTGCGCTTCGAGTTGCACGATTGGTCTTCCTCGTCTGGTCGTTCCGGCCAGTTGACCGGGTGTCGGCTTGGTACCGGGTTCTTTTTCCCGAGGCCCCCTCGCTCCGTCGTCCCCGTTCGGGGAAAACAGAAGGGCCGCGGATCCCGGATGGGGTTCCGCGGCCCTGAAGGCGCCGGCCTGATCGGATCAGGCTGGATCACTCCAGGGTTTTGGCCCACGGAAGGCCCACATCTCGTGGTGCTGCGTCGTCTGCTTCCGGAATCCGGCACCGGCCGCCGCAAAGGCATAGGCCTGCGCCTGTGCCGCTACCGCTTCCAGTGCCTTGGTCGGTCGCTCATTGCGCTCACGGACAGGGAGGCCCGCGAGAGCGAGGGAGGACGCCGGACGGGCGGCACGAATGCCGGACAGACCGGTGCCCTGGTGGGAGGCGCCGAGCATGCACAGGGAGACGGCCGAGCGATCGGTCAGTTTGGCCGTGCTGATGGTGCTGCTGTTGATGCTGATCACTGGACTCGCCTCCTCTCGGCGTCTGAGGGACTGGGGTGAGCCAGTCCGTTCGGATATGCAAGTACATCACGGAGGCCGGGCCTTGGAGAAGGCCGCTGCATCCGTGCCTAGAACCTATGGGGATTGCTGGGGCATGCGCAAACTATTTTTTCGACGAGTTCGCATCAGTCGTCCCCGTCGGCTTCCCCGACGTCCTGGCCTGCGCAGATGGCCAGAACCTCGGTTCCGTAGCTGCGCAGCTTGCGGCTGAGGACGCCGGGGATGCGGGAGAGCTCGGCGGGGCTCTCGGGCCGCGCCTCGGCGATGGCCATCAGAGTGCGGTCGGTGAAGACGCAGAAGTCCGGCTGGCCGCTGCGCGCGGCCTGGACCGCCCGCCACTCCCGCAACCGTTCGTAGAGCCCCTCGTCCATGTCCGAGGGGCAGTCCTCGCAGCGCATCAGCTTCATCTCGCCCGCGTCGGTGAGCGTGCGGCCGCAGACCCGGCAGCGGGCGGGGGTGCGCTGGGCCCGCCGGGGGACGGCGGCGAAGCCCCCGGCCGTTCCCCGCTCGACACCTCCGGTGCCCCCGGCACCGCTGTGGCCGACGGTTGCCGTGGTGCCGGGACGCAGTCCGTCGAGGAAGCGGCTCGGGCGGCGGTTCGGACGGCCGCCCGGCGAGCGGGACAGGGCCCAGGAAAGCTGGAGCCGTTCCCGCGCGCGGGTGACGCCGACGTAGAGCAGCCGGCGTTCCTCCTCGATCTGCTCGTCGGTCCTGGCGTAGGTGATGGGCAGCATGCCCTCGGCCACACCGACCAGGAAGACGACGTCCCACTCCAGGCCCTTGGCGGCGTGCAGGGAGGCAAGGGTGACGCCCTGGACGGTCGGGGCGTGCTGGGCGTTCGCCCGCTCGTCCAGCTCCGCCACGAAGTCGCCGAGGGTGGCGCCGGGCCGGGCGGCGGCGAGGTCCTGGGCGAGGTTGACGAGGGCGGCGAGGGACTCCCAGCGCTCTCTGACGGCGCCGGAGCCGGCCGGCGGCTGACTGGTCCAGCCCTCGCCGGACAGAACGGCACGCACCTGGGAGGGCAGGTCCACGGCGTCGTCCAGCAAGGAGTCGTTGCCGCCGAAGCGGGCCGCGCCGCGCAGGGCGACGCCGGCCTTGCGTACCTCGGGCCGGTCGAAGAAGCGCTCGGCGCCGCGCAGCTGGTAGGGGACGCCGACGTCGGCGAGGGCCTGCTCGTAGGTCTCGGACTGGGCGTTCGTACGGAACAGCACGGCGATCTCGGCGGCCGGGACGCCGGCGTCGATGAGCTCGCGGATACGGCGGGCGGCGCCTTCGGCCTCGGCGGGCTCGTCGGTGTACTCGGTGTGGACGGGTTCGGGGCCGGCCGGGCGCTGGGAGACGAGTTCCAGCCGATGGTCGGCGGCGCGGCCGCGGGCCTGGGCGAGGAGGCCGTTGGCGAGGCGGACCACCTGGGGGCTGGAGCGGTAGTCGCGGACGAGTTTGACGACCGTGGCGCCGGGGTGCCGGGCGCGGAAGTCGAGGAGGTGGTCGGGCGTTGCTCCGGTGAACGAATAGATGGTCTGGCTGGCGTCGCCGACCACGCACAGGTTGTCGCGGTCGCCGAGCCACAGCTCCAGCAGCCTCTGCTGCAGCGGGCTGACGTCCTGGTACTCGTCGACGACGAAGTGCTGGTACTGGGCACGGACCTGTTCGGCGATGTCGTGCCGGTCCTGCAGGACGGCGACGGTGAGCAGCAGGACGTCCTCGAAGTCGATCACCGCGCGGTCGCGCTTGAGGTCCTCGTAGGCCGCGTAGAGGTGGGCGATCTCGGCGGGGTCGCGGGGGGCCTCGCGACCGGCCTTCGCGGCCGCGTACGGATAGTCGGCGGGGATGGTCTGGGTGACCTTGGACCATTCGATCTCGGCGGTGACGTCCCGCAGCTCGCCGCGGTCGAGCCGGGTGCCCAGGCTCGCGGCCGCGTCGGCGACGAGCTGGATCTTGCGGTCGACGAGCCGGGGCATGCCCCCACCGATCGCTTTCGGCCAGAAGTACTGGAGCTGGCGCAGGGCGGCGGAGTGGAAGGTGCGGGCCTGCACGCCGTGGGCGCCCAGCTGGCGGAGCCGGCCGCGCATCTCTCCGGCCGCGCGGTTGGTGAAGGTGACGGCGAGCACGCTGGACGGCTGCAGAATGCCCGCGCGCACGCCGTAGGCGATGCGGTGCGTGATCGCGCGGGTCTTGCCCGTGCCCGCTCCGGCCAGGACGCACACCGGGCCGTGCAGGGCGGTCGCCACCGCGCGCTGCTCGGGGTCGAGCCCTTCGAGCACCGCGTCGGCAGAGTCCGGTGCCTGCGGGAAGAGGGTGGAGTGCGTTGCTGCTGTCACACGGCCATGCTGCCAGGTCGCACGGGACCGCCGTGCCGGTTGTCCACAGGGGGGCACCGATTGTCGTATGAATGCGGCAGGCGTCACAGCCGCCTGTGGATACCCCGGGTGGGAATGGCCCACGGCTCGCGTACGTTCTCCCCCAGGACGACTTTCCGAGCTGCCTGAGGAGCGCGAGAGACATGCAGGGCACTGTGACGATGTACAGCACGACTTGGTGCGGCTACTGCCGGCGGCTGAAGAGCCAGCTGGACCGTGAGGGCATCGCCTACACCGAGATCAACATCGAGCAGGACCCCGAGTCCGCCGCTTTCGTGGAGAAGGCGAATGGCGGAAACCAGACGGTCCCCACTGTTCGGGTGGTTCCCACCGCAGGTGGCGACGAGGTCGTGATGACGAACCCGAGCCTCGCCCAGGTGAAGCAGGCCCTCACCGCCTGACCCTCGCGCCACACGACCCCCGACGGCTTCGACGGCTGATCGGGGGTTTTGTGTGTCGCGGGTCGGAAGCATCGAACGCGACGAGGACTGTCGATGGGAGGGGAAAGCCGGTGAGCAACGCTGAAGTCACGGCTCGCCTCCAAGAGCCCAGCGACGGAGCAACTCCGGGCGGTAGACTCAACTCACCCAAAAGGCCAAGTAGTTCGCGGAAGAGAGCAGAGCTGAAGTGGCGTTCGGGCCGCCCCTGTGGGAGGTGGCGGTCCGGAGTCACCTCTGGCTCTTCCGAAAGGAGCTACATGGAACTGGCGGGATGGGTGACCGTCGGGACAGCAGCGGTCGTAGGGGGTTTCACTGTTGTGGGACACCTCTTCGACCAGGTCCCCGCGCTTTCCCAAAAGATGATCACGGCGATCCGGTCCGTTCGCGACGTCCGCGAAGAACTCCGGGCCGACCGCAAGTGATCAACCGGCCGCGCCGGCGGCTTCCCACAACCTCTGGCGCGGCCGGGAACCTCACGCCCAGCTCCTTTTTGGAGTCGGCGATGGCGCATACGCTCCGCGGGTTTCCGCGGTGATCACGGCAAGGGCGGCCCCTGAGGCTTGTTTCAGGGGCCGCCCTGCTGTGTCCGGTGTGCCTTGTCCCAGACCACGACGTAGCGCCACAGCAGCCGTCGGCGGTAGGTGCAGCCGGGCAGGAGGCGGTGGGCGGCTTCGCGGACCTCGGCCCAGGGCATGGAGGGGTCCTCCATGGGCACGCCGGCCGGGCCGCCCTTGCCGCCGCGCAAGCGCGCGAGCAGTCTGCTCACGGGCAGGCCGCAGCCGCTGATCAGCCGGTCGCGCAGGGTGCGGTCGCAGGCGAGCCCGACCACGACCAGTCGGCCGCCGGGCGCGACCAGCCGGGTCAGGGCGGCGATCGCGTCCTCGAAGCGGGTGTGGTGCACGACCGCGACCGCGCTCACGAACGCGTAGGCACCCGCGGGCAGCGCGGCACCGTCCAGGTAGTCGGCCTCCACGAAGGTGACGTTCCCGGGCTGCTGTGCGCGGGCCTGGCGGATCATCTCCGGCGAGCGGTCCACGCCGGTGACCCGCGCCGCTCTGGTCGCGAGCTTGCGGGCCAGCAGGCCGTCGCCGCAGCCGACGTCCAGGGCCGTGCGGCAGCCGTCGGGCAGAGCTGCCAGCACGGCCCGGTGGTAATGGACGTTGTGGTTCCAGTACGGGTCGTCCGCCACCCGGCCGCCTCAGACGAAGCTGCGCGTGGGCAACGGCTTGCCGTACCACATCTCGATCAGGCGGGCCGCGATCGAGATGCCGTAGGGCGGCAGCACCTCGCCGGACTCGAAGGCGTCGTGGAGCTCCTCGCGGGAGAACCAGCGGGCCTCGTGGATCTCGTCGCCGTCCACCTCGATCTCGGTCGAGGTGGCCCGGGCCATGAAACCGAGCATCAGGCTGGACGGGAAGGGCCAGGGCTGGCTGGCCACGTACTCCACGGCACCGACGGTGACGCCGACCTCCTCGGAGACCTCACGCCGGACCGCCTGCTCGATGGACTCGCCGGGTTCGACGAAACCGGCGAGCGTGGAGAAGCGGCCCTCGGGCCAGTGGACCTGGCGGCCGAGCAGGATGCGGTCGTCCGCGTCGGTCACTGCCATGATCACGGCGGGGTCGGTGCGCGGGTAGTGCTCGGCGCCGCAGGCCGGGCAGCGGCGGATGTGGCCGGCGGCGGCGATGACCGTGCGTTCGCCGCAGCGGGAGCAGAAACGGTGGGTGCGCTGCCAGTTCTCCAGGCCCACCGCGTGCACCATGAGCCCGGCGTCGCGCGGCGAGAGCAGCAGGCCCGCCTCGCGGAGCCCCGCGGGACGCGCGGACTGGTCGATGCGGCCGGGCAGCGCGTCCTTCTGGAGCGCGAAGTAGCTGACCCCTTCCTCGTCGATGCCGAGGAAGTAGCGGTGCGCCTCGGTGAGCGGGGCCTCGAAGGAGGGTGTCGTGACGAGTTCGGTGCGGCCGTCCGGCGTCTCGTCGATGAGCACCTGGCCGCCGGAGACCACGAAGCAGCGGGTCGTGGGGTGGCTCCACGCCGCCGCGAGCCAGGCCTCGTCGAGCCGGTGGTGCGCGGCGCGGTCGATGCCGCTGGGCGCTGTGAGCGAGATGGGTCGATCGGCTGTGTCGTCGGTCCAGGTGGTCACGGGTGCTTCCAACTCCCCCAGTGCAGCGGTTCGTTCGGCGGGTGGTTCGGCGGGGCGTACGGCGGGAGGGCACCGGTCCGGGCGCGGGCGGGGCGGGCGGGGCGGTCCCTCCAGTGTGCCCCGCGCGCCGTGCCTTTCCGTACGGCGCCTGCCGGTCAGGTCGTGGGGCGCCAGTGCTCGGCCAGGTCACCCCACAGGTGGGCGCTGGTCTCGACGCCCTTGAGGAGAAGGTCCAGCTCGACCTTTTCGTTCGGGGCGTGCCAGCCGTCGGAGGGGACGGAGATGCCCAGGAAGAGCACCGGGGCGCCGAGGACCTCCTGCAGGTCGGCGGCGGGTCCGGAGCCGCCCTCGCGGGTGAAGCGGACCGGCTTGTCGAAGGCCCGGCCCATGGCGCGGACGACGGACTGCAGCGCGGGGTGGTCGAGCGGGGTCAGGCACGGGCGCGTGGCCGCGCCGAAGGCGATCTCGTGCCGGATCCCGGCGGGCACCTGGGTCTCGGCCCAGGCGCGGACGGCCTTCTCGATGTGGTCGGGGTCCTGCCCCGCGACCATCCGGAAGGACAGCTTCACCATGGCCGAGGACGGGATGATCGTCTTGCTGCCGGGGCCCTGGTAGCCGCAGCCGATGCCGTTGACCTCGGCGGTCGGACGGGCCCAGATGCGTTCGAGGGTGCTGTAACCGGCCTCGCCGTGGGCGGCGCGGGACTTGGCGGTGTCCAGCCAGCGCTCCTCGTCGAAGGGGAGCTGGGCGAACAGCTCGCGCTCGCGGTCGGTCAGCTCCACGATGCCGTCGTAGAAGCCGGGGACCGCCACACGCGCGTGCTCGTCGTGCAGGGCGGCGACCAGGCAGGCGGCCGCGGTGGCCGGGTTGGGTACGGCGCCGCCGAAGGAGCCGGAGTGGATGTCCTGGTCCGGGCCGTACAACCGGATCTCGCACTCGGCGAGGCCGCGCATGCCGGTGCAGACGGTCGGGGTGTCCTCGGACCACATGCCGGTGTCGGAGACGACCACGGCGTCGGCGGCGAGCCGTCCCGCGTGTTCCTCGACGAGGGCACGGAAGTGCGGGGAGCCGGACTCCTCCTCGCCCTCGATCAGCAGCTTCAGGTTGACCGCGGGAGCGGTGCGGCCGGTGGCGGCGAGGTGGGCGCGGACACCGAGTGTGTGGAAGAACACCTGGCCCTTGTCGTCGGCCGCCCCGCGCGCGTAGAGCCGGTTTCCGCGGACGGCCGGCTCGAAGGGATCGCTGTCCCAGCCGTCCTCGCGGGCGGCGGGCTGCACGTCGTGGTGGCCGTAGACGAGGACGGTGGGTGCCTCGGGGTCGCCGGAGGGCCACTCGGCGAAGACGGCCGGGGCGCCCGGGGTCTGCCAGACCTCGGCGGTCGGGAAACCGGTCTCCGCGAGCTTGGCGGCGAGCCAGTCGGCGCTGCGCCGTACGTCGGGTGCGTGGTCGGGCTGGGCCGACACGGAGGGGATGCGCAGCCATGCCACGAGGTCGTCGAGGAAGGCGGCGCGGTGCTGCTCGATGTACGTGCGGACGGCGCTGTCCGGGGTCTGGCTCATGCTCACGAGCCTATCGGCCCGCACCGACAACCTCGGCGGGCGGTTCGTCACACTCCGGGTGTCCGGTGCGCCACTTCGGAGTCTTCCGTGAGGAGCCGTTCCAGGGCGGCCCGGCCGGGCAGGTCCGGCGGTCGTACGACCTCGCCGCTGCGCACGTACAGGAAGGCGGCCGTGACCGCCTCGGGGGGCACGCCCTGCTGCTCGGCCCAGGCCAGCCGGTACACGGCGAGCTGGAGCGGGTCGGCGGTGCGGGTGCGGCCGGTCTTCCAGTCGACGATCTCGTAGGTCGCCCCGGCGCCGTCGCCGTGCTTGTAGACGGCGTCGATGCGGCCGCGTACGACGCGGCCGGCGAGGGTGAGCTGGAAGGGGGCCTCGACCCGGTAGGGGGTGCGCCGGGCGTACTCGCTGCGTTCGAAGGCCTCCTTGAGGGCTTCCAGATCGTTCTCGTCCGCGATCTCGGCGTCGGTGCCGGGCAGCTCGTCCGGTTCCAGCAGGGGCAGCGTCAGCTCCTCGAAGCGGGCCTCCACCCAGGCGTGGAACCGGGTGCCCCGGCGCGCGGCCGGTTGCGGGGGCCGGGGCATGGGGCGCGCGAGTTCCTGTGCGAGCCCGTCCGGGTCCTCGGACAGGCGCAGCAGCTGGGACGCGGTGAGCGTGGCGGGCAGCGGGACGTCGGTGACGGCCTGCCGGGCGCGCAGCAGCTCTCCGGTGAGCGCGTCCAGGTCACGGTCCCAGGAGGCGATGGTGCGGGCCTCCTCGGGGGTGAGGTCGGCGGGATGGCGCGGCTCGGCGGGGGATCGCGGCGGGGCGGCCGCCTGGTGCGGGACGGTCGGCCGCCGGTCGGCGCTCCGGTCGTCCCGGTCGGCGGGGTCGTGCGCGCCGGGGGTGTCCGTGCCGTACGGCGGTTCCTCGTCTTCGAAGGGGTCCTCGTCGTAAGGGAAGTCCTCGTCGTACGTGTCGTACGGCTCGTCGCCGTAGGGGTCGTCGTCCGGGGGTGGGGGCCAGTCCGGGTCGTCGAGGGGGGCGGGGTCGTGCCTGGCGGGCGGCCGGCCGCCGTCCTGGGCGGCGAGGGTGTCCAGGTGGGCGAGGACGGTCTCGGCGGCCGCGCGGCGGCGGGCCAGGGCGGCGGCGTCGAGTGGGAGCGGCCACACCTGGTCGGCGCCGGCCGTGTGCAGGGCGGGGTTCTCCTCGTCCTCGGCGGGCTCCTCGGCCCACACCTCGGTCTCGCCGTGCCCGGCGGCGCAGTGGTCGTGGAGGGCCTGGAGGAAGTCGGAGGGGCCGCGTTTCCTCTTCTGGCTGGGCCCCCACCAGTGGCCGGAGCCGAGCAGCAGGGAGCGGGGGCGGGTGAAGGTGACGTAGCCGAGGCGGAGCTCCTCGGTGTGCTGGTGGTCCTTCATGGCCTCGTGGAAGGCCTTCATGCCGCGCGCGTCCCAGCTGTCGATGTCGGGCAGGGTTTCGGCGTCACCGCGCAGGGCGTGTGGCACCACCTTGGCCTGTGCCGTCCACTTCTCGCGGCCCTGTGCGCTGGGGAACGTGCCCTTGACGAGTCCGGGCACGGCCACGACGTCCCATTCCAGGCCCTTGGACTTGTGGGCGGTGAGCACCTTGACGGTGTTCTCGCCGCCGGGCAGGGCGTTGTCCAGGCCCTTCTCGTACTGCGCGGCGGTGCGCAGGAAGCCCAGGAAGGCGAGCAGGGTGGCCTCCGCGTCGCTCGCCGCGAAGGAGGCGGCGACGTCCAGGAAGTTGGACAGGGTCTCGCGGCGGCGGGCGGCCAGCGCGTGCGGGGACGCCGACAGCTCCACCTCCAGACCGGTGACGGCGAGGACGCGGTGCAGGACGTCCATCAGCGGGTCGGACAGCGAGCGGCGCAGGTCGCGCAGTTCGGCGGCCAGGCGTGCGAAGCGTACGCGGGCGTCCGGCGAGAACGGCAGTCCGTCGTCTTCGCGGTCGTCCTCCATGGGTGATTCGAGGAAGGTGTCGAGGGCGTCGGCGAGCGACGTCACCTCGGCCGGGTCGACGCCTTCGACGGCCGCGGCCAGCCGGCGGTCCGGGTCGTCGGTGTCGTCCACGCGCGCGTGGGCGACCAGCAGGCGGGCGCGGCGGCCCAGTAGGGCGAGGTCGCGGGGGCCGATGCGCCAGCGCGGTCCGGTCAGCAGGCGCACCAGGGAGGCGTTGGCTCCGGGGTCCTGGAGGACCTCGCAGACGGCGACGAGGTCGGCGACCTCGGGCAGGTGCAGCAGGCCGGACAGGCCGACCACCTCGACGGGCAGGTCCCGGGCCACGAGGGCGCCCTGGATCTCGGCGAAGTCGGTCGCCGTGCGGCACAGTACGGCGATCTCGCCGGGGGCGGTCCCGGTGCGCACGAGGTGGGCGATCGAGTCGGCGATCCAGTCGATCTCCTCGGCGTGGGTCGGCAGCAGGGCGCAGCGGACCGTGCCGTCGTACTCGGCGCCGGGGGCGGGGCGCAGGGCCTCCACGACCGCGTGCAGGGCGCGCAGCGGCTCGGCGAGGCCGTTGGCGAGGTCGAGGAGGCGGCCGCCGCTGCGGCGGTTCTCGCTGAGTGCCTGCCGGGTGGCGGGGCGGCCGTCGGCGTGCGCGAAGTGCGCGGGGAAGTCGTCCAGGTTGGCGACGGAGGCGCCGCGCCAGCCGTAGATGGCCTGGCAGGGGTCGCCGACGGCGGTCACCGGGTGGCCCGTGCCGCCGCCGAACAGGCCCGCCAGCAGAACGCGCTGGGCCACGGAGGTGTCCTGGTACTCGTCCAGGAGCACCACGCGGAACTCCTCGCGCAGCAGCCGGCCCACCTCGGGGATGACCGCGAGGCGGGCGGACAGGGCGATCTGGTCGCCGAAGTCGAGCAGGTCGCGCTGGCGCTTGGCGGCCCGGTAGCGCCCGACGAGGTCGGCCAGTTCACGGCGTGCAGCGGCCGTTTCCGGCACCTTGCGCAGGTCGGCGTTGGTGAGCTTGGCGCTCTGCAGGGTGCGCAGCAGGTCCGTGTCCCAGGCGCGCAGCTCCTCGGGGCCGACGAGGTGTTCGGCGAGTTCGGAGTCCAGGGCGAGCAGGTCGCTGACGAGGTCGGCGAAGGAACGGGTCAGCGCGGGGTAGGGCCCGGGGGCCTCGCGCAGCACGCGCGCGGCGAGCTGGTAGCGGGTGGCGTCGGCGAGCAGCCGGGAGGTGGGCTCCAGGCCGAGGCGCAGGCCGTGGTCGGTGAGCAGGCGGCCGGCGAAGGAGTGGTACGTCGAGATCAGCGGCTCGCCGGGCGGGTTGTCCGGGTCCGGCCAAAAGGGCTCGGCGCGAGGCGCTGTCGTCGAGGGGTGGTGGCCGGGTGACGGGAGCGCGTCCGGGTCGGTGACGCCGGCCTTGACGAGCGCCTTGCGCACGCGTTCGGCCAGTTCACCGGCGGCCTTGTTGGTGAAGGTCAGCCCGAGGACCTGTTCGGGGGCGACCTGGCCGGTGCCGACCAGCCAGACCACGCGGGCGGCCATCACGGTGGTCTTGCCCGACCCGGCTCCGGCCACGATCACCTGCGGCGCGGGCGGCGCGGTGATGCAGGCCGTCTGCTCCGGGGTGAACGGGATGCCGAGGAGCTCTTTGAGCTGCTCGGGGTCGGTGATGCGGGCGGACATGTCGAAAGAGGCTAGCGGCGGGGACTGACAACCGAGCTCCGATCGGCCCTCCGGAGAGGAAGAGGCGCAGGTCAGCGCCTGTGGTGCCGTACGTCACTCCGGCACCTTCCGGTGGTTCACTCGATCACGTGGCGGCCCTCGGGCCGGGCGCTGCACGAGGCGCGGAAGGCGCAGTGCGTGCAGTGCTGGCCGGTGTTCGGCGCGAACCGCTCGTCGAGGACCTTGCCCGCGGCGGTGGCCAGCAGGTCGCCGACCCACTCCCCCGACAGCGGCTCCTGCGTCTGCACCTTGGGCAGGCCGTCGCCGCCGTCGCGGTTGGCGGCGCCCTGCCTGAGGTGCACCAGCTCGGCGCCACCGGGTTCGGGACGCGTGCCGTCGAAGGCCTCGTCCACGGCGCCCTCGTGGACGGCGAGCTGGTAGACGGCGAGCTGGGGGTGGCGGGCGACCTCGGCGGCGCTGGGGGCCTGCTTGCCGGTCTTGAAGTCCACCACGTAGGCGCGGCCCTCTCCGTCCGTCTCCACGCGGTCCATCTGGCCGCGGATGCGGACCTGGTAGTCGCCCGCCTCGAGGGTGACGTCGAAGTCCTGCTCGCTCGCCACCGGGGTGCGCCCGGTGCGGTCCAGCACATGCCAGTTCAGGAAGCGTTCGAGTGCGACGCGCGCGTTGTCCTTCTCCTGCTGCGACTTCCAGGGCGCGTCGAAGGCGAGCGCGTTCCACACCGAGTCCAGGCGTTCCATGAGGACGTCGAGGTCGGCCGCGGTGCGTCCGGAGGCGACCTCGTCGGCGAGGACGTGGACGACGTTGCCGAAGCCCTGCGCGGTGGTGGCCGGGGCGTCGGCCTTCACCTCGCGGCCCAGGAACCACTGGAGCGCGCAGGTGTTGGCGAGCTGGTCGAGGGCACTGCCGGAGAGCACGACCGGCCGGTCGCGGTGGCGCAGCGGCACCTTGCTCTCGGTCGGGTCGTACATGCCCCACCAGCGGTAGGGGTGCGCGGAGGGCACCAGCGGGCGGCCGTCCTCGTCGGCGAGGGCGGCGAGCCGGGCCAGACGACGGGCGGCGGCCTCCCGGAGAGCGGCGGACGCGCGCGGGTCGACCGTGGTGGCGCGCAGCTCGGCGACGAGCGCGGCCACGGACAGCGGGCGGCGGGGGCGGCCGGTGACGTCCCGGGGCTCGACGCCGAGTTCGGTCAGGAAGCGGGAGGGCTGGTCGCCGTCGTCGGCCGGTGCCTTCACGGCGGTGACGACGAGGCGTTCACGCGCGCGCGTGGCGGCGACGTAGAACAGCCGGCGCTCCTCGGCGAGCAGTGCGCCCGGTGTGAGCGGTTCGGCGAGTCCGTCGCGGCCGATGCGGTCGGCCTCCAGCAGGGAGCCCCGGCGGCGCAGGTCGGGCCACAGGCCCTCCTGGACTCCGGCGACGACGACCAGGCGCCACTCCAGGCCCTTGGAGCGGTGCGCGGTCATCAGACGGACGGCGTCGGGGCGTACCGCGCGGCGGGTGAGCGTGTCGGCGGCGATGTCCTCGGCCTCGGTCTCCGCCAGGAAGTTCAGGGCGCCACGGCCTCCGGTGCGCTCCTCCGCGCGCGCGGCGGTGGCGAACAGCGCGCAGACGGCGTCCAGGTCCCGGTCGGCGTTGCGGCCGGCCGCTCCGCCGCGCCGGGCGGCACGTTCCAGGCGGGCGGGCCACGGTGTGCCCTCCCACAGGTCCCACAGCGCCTCCTCGGCCGTACCGCCGTCCGCGAGGCGCTCGCGGGCCGTGCGCAGCAGCGCGCCGAGGCGCTGCGCCCCGCGCGCGTACGCCGGGTCGTGGACGGCGAGGCGCTCGGGTTCGGCGAGTGCCCGGGCGAGCAGTACGTCGGAGGGGGGCGGCAGGGGGTTGCCCGCCGCCCGCTCCTCCTCGCGCAGGGCACGGCCGAGGCGGCGCAGATCGGCCGGGTCCATGGCGGCGAGGGGGGAGGCGAGCAGGGTGAGCGCGGTCTCGGTGTCGAGCCAGGAGGCGGCGTCCGCGCTCTGCTCCGCCGTGCCGTCAGTGCCGTCTTCTCGGACGCCGGCTTTCTGGGGGTCGGCTTCCTGGGGGCCGGTTTCCTGAGCGTTGGCCTTCTGGGCGTCGGCTTCCTGAGCGCCGGCTTCCTGGGTGTCAGCAGCCTGGGCGTCGGCTGTCTGAGGGGCGGCCTCTTCCGCGTTGCCCGCCTCGGCCCCGGTGTCCCGGTCCTCGGCTCCTTGCGCGTCGGTGGGCGGCTCGGCCTCGGCGGCGGGGTTCTCCCCGTGGTGCCGGGCCTCCGCCGTGGCGACCGCGCGCAGGGCCGTCAGCAGGGGGGCCACCGCCGGTTCGTGGCGCAGGGGCAGTTCGTCGCCGTCGATGTCCACCGGGACGCCGGCGGCGGTGAGGGCGCGGCGCAGGGTCGGCAGGGTGCGGGATCCGGCGCGGACCAGGACGGCCATGTCGCTCCAGGCGACGCCGTCCTCCAGATGCGCGCGGCGCAGGATGTCCGCGATGTTGTCCAGTTCCGTACCGGCCGTCGGGTACGTGTAGGCCTCGACACGGCCGCCGTCCCGTACGGCGGTGGGCTCGCGGTGGGCGCGGACCTTGTCGGCGGGCAGCCGGGTCAGCGGCATGCGCTGGGTGATCAGGCGGGTGGCGGCCAGCAGGGCGGCGCCGGAGCGGCGGGAGGTGCGCAGCACCTCCACGGGCGCGGGACGGCCGTCCGCGCGCGGGAAGGCCGCCGGGAAGTCGAGGATGCCGTTCACGTCGGCGCCCCGGAAGGCGTAGATCGACTGGTCGGGATCGCCGAAGGCGACCAGGGCCCGGCCGCCGCCGGCCAGCGCGTGCAGGAGCCGTACCTGGGCGGGGTCGGTGTCCTGGTACTCGTCGACGTACACGGCGTCGTACTGGGCGGCGAGCCGTGCGGCGTTCTCGGGGCGGCGGGCGAGCAGGACCGCGCGGTGCACCAGTTCCGCGTAGTCGATCACGCCCTGCAGGTCGAGCACGTCCAGGTACTCGGCGAGGAACGCGGCGGCGGCGCGCCAGTCGGGGCGGCCGGTACGGCGGGCGAAGGCGTCCAGCGCGTCGGGCGCGAGGCCCAGCTCGCGGCTGCGGGCGAGGACCGCGCGGACCTCGTCGGCGAAGCCGCGCGTGGTCAGGCAGGCGCGCAGTTCGTCGGGCCAGCGCACCTGGGTGAGTCCGAGGCGCTCCAGCTCGGGCTGCCCGGCGAGCAGCTCGCGGACGGCGACGTCCTGCTCGGGGCCGGAGAGCAGGCGCAGCGGTTCGGTGAACAGTCCGCTGTCCTGGTGGGCGCGCACCAGGGCGTAGCAGTACGAGTGGAAGGTGGTCGCCCGGGGTGCGCGGGCGGCGCCGATGCGCTGGGCCATGCGGTCGCGCAGGTCGACGGCGGCCTTGCGGCTGAACGTCAGCACCAGGATGCGCTCGGGGTCGGCGCCCCGGGCGATCCGCGCGGCCACGGACTCGACGAGGGTCGTGGTCTTGCCGGTGCCCGGACCGGCGAGGACGAGGAGGGGTCCGTTCCGGTGGTCAACCACGGCGCGCTGTGCCGCGTCCAGAGGAGGGGGGTCCACGGCGGCCGGCGGGGTACGGACCAGTCGGTAAGCGCCACGACCCCCCTGCCGCACCTGGAGGTGCGGCAGGCGCCTGGTGGAGGAAGAGGAGCTCACGTGATCAGCCGGTCCTGGTGGTTGTGCTGGCGGGCGGGCGGTCACGCGTGCGAGGCGGTGGCCGCGGGGTGAGCGGGACCCGTGCAGCCGACGCTACGCCGCCGCACCGGACGGAAGCAGAGCTTCCGCTTCTTCCCTCGCGACGCCGGCACCACGCGAGTCCCACGTCTCACGAACGTACGTCATGCCACGGGTGTCCCCCGAGTCACCCGTATGGGCCAGGGGCTCTCGCCGACGGCGCCCGATGGCGGAAGCTGTCAGATGTGACCCCCTGCGCCCGTACCGCCGTCCCACCGGGCCCGCCGCATGTCGAGCCGCGGCAGATGCCCCCCGGCGCTCCTGGCCGCCTCCTTCAGCGGTGTCCCCTCCGCGCGGTAGTGGGCGAGTGCGCGCAGTTCGTGGCCGGGCAGCAGCACGCCGTCGGCACGCACCACACGCCACCACGGGACCGCGCCCCCGTAGAGCGACATCACCCGGCCGACCTGGCGCGGGCCCCCTTCTTCGAGCCACTCGGCCACGTCGCCGTACGTCATGACCCGCCCCGGCGGGATCCGGTCGGCGACCTCGAGGACCCGCTCCGCGTAGTCGGGCAGCGCATCCGCGTACTCCTCGCGGGTGTCCTCGGCAGGGCTCTGCTCGCTCATTCGTCCCATCCTGCCGCACCCCACCGACATCGCCGCGCGGACGGCGCGGAACGGCCCTCTCGCCCCCGGACGGCGCTTCCGGCAGACTGTGCGCCCGCGCATCCGCACCCTGATGCCCGTGTGTGTCGGCGGGGCATGCCACCATCGTGCGGGCGGTGACCGGTGATACGAGACCAAGAAGAGACCATGAATCAGCAGGGCGTGCACCCCGAGGACGCGGCGGGCACCCCTGACGCCGCCGCGCGCCCCGGCACCGCCGACGGCCCGGGCAAGGACAGTGGCGCGCGGCGGAAGGGCACCGGTCCGCCCCGGGACGAGGGCACACGCGCGTGTGAGAAGGACCACGACGAGACCGAGGGGGCGCACGTCCCGGAGAACACGCCCCCTGGCCACGGTCCGGGCGCAGACGACGATCCGCACGCCGAGGCCGTGGAGGGCGACGAACCGCTGCTCCCCGCGCGCGTGCACCGCCCTTCCGACCTCATGCGGTGCGTGGTGGGCCTGCTCGGCGTCGTCGTCCTGCTCACGATCGCCGCCTTCGCGCACGGCACCACCTCGGGCCTGGAACAGGACATCAACAAGGGCACCGGGCAGGCCCCCGACCTGCTGATCCGGTTCGCGGGTCTGGCCTCCAGCATCGCGATCCTGCTCGTCCCGGTCGCCTTCGCGATCGAGCGGCTGATCAAACGCGACGGGCTGCGCATCGCCGACGGGGTCCTCGCGGCCGTCCTCGCCCACGGAGTGACCCTCGCGACCGACCTGTGGGTCGCCCGGGCGGCTCCGGGCTCGATCCAGGAGGCGCTCACCCAGCCCTCGCCGGGCGACATCCACGCCCTGACCGACCCCGTGCACGGCTATCTGGCGCCCGTGATCGCCTATATGACGGCCGTCGGCATGTCCCGCAGACCCAGATGGCGTGCGGTGCTGTGGATCGTGCTGCTGCTCGACGCGTTCTCGATGCTGGTCACGGGCTACACGACCCCGTTCTCGATCATCCTGACGGTGCTGATCGGCTGGACGATCGCCTACGGCACGCTGTACGCGGTCGGCTCCCCCAATGTCCGCCCCACCGGACAGACCCTGATGGCGGGCCTGAGGCACGTGGGCTTCCACCCCGTCAGCGCGGCCCGTGAGGAGGCCGTGGAGTCGGAGAACGGCGACCGCGGCAGGCGCTACTTCGTCACCCTGGAGGACGGTCCTCCGCTGGACGTCACGGTCGTGGACCGGGAACAGCAGGCCCAGGGCTTCTTCTACCGGGCGTGGCGCAATCTCACCCTGCGCGGCTTCGCCACCCGCTCCAGCCTCCAGTCGCTGCGCCAGGCGCTGGAGCAGGAGGCCCTGCTGGCCTACGCGGCGATCGCGGCCGGGGCCAACGCGCCCAAGCTGATCGCGACCTCCGAACTGGGCCCCGACGCCGTCATGCTCGTCTACGAGCACAGCGGCGGGCGCACCCTGGACTCGCTGGCCGACGAGGAGATCACCGACGAGTTGCTGCGCAACACCTGGCACCAGGTGCAGGCGCTGCAGTCGCGGCGCATCGCGCACCGCAGGCTCGCGGGTGACGCGATTCTGGTGGATCGTTCCGGCAGGGTGATCCTCACCGAGTTGCGCGGCGGCGAGATCGCGGCCGGCGATCTGCTGCTGCGCATGGACGTGGCGCAGCTGGTCACCACGCTCGGTCTGCGGGTGGGCGCCGAACGGGCCGTGGCCTCGGCGGTCGGCGTGCTCGGCCCGGACGCGGTCGCCGACTGTCTGCCGATGCTCCAGCCGATCGCGCTGACGCGCTCCACGCGCGCGACGCTGCGCCGGCTGGCCCGCGAGCGCGCCGAGCGGGAACGGGAAGCGGTCCTGGAGGCGTCCCGGCAGGCCAAGCAGACCCGCCTGGAGGAGGCGTCCGAGACGAGCCGGCCCGCCCTCGAGAAGCCCGACAAGAAGACCGTCCGCGCCGAGCAGCGCGCGGAGCGGCGGGCCATCGACGAAGCGATGGAAGAGGCCCGCGAGGAGGACCTGCTCACCCAGATCCGGCACGAGGTGCTGCGGATCAGGCCACAGGCCCCCGTGGAGCCGGCCCGGCTGGAACGGGTGCGGCCGCGCACGCTGATCAGCTTCATCGCGGGTGCGATCGGCGCGTACTACCTGCTGACGCAGCTCACCCACATCGAGTTCGGCACGCTCTTCGCGCAGGCCCAGTGGGGCTGGGTGATCGCCGCGGTGCTGTTCGCCGCGCTCAGCTACGTCGCCGCGGCGATGGCGCTGCTGGGGTTCGTCCCGGAGCGGGTGCCGTTCCTGAGGGCGGTGGCGGCGCAGGTCGCCGGGTCCTTCGTCAAGATCGTGGCGCCGGCCGCGGTGGGTGGTGTCGCCCTCAACACGCGTTTCCTGCAGCGCGCCGGCGTACGCGCGGGGCTCGCGGTGGCGAGCGTCGGGGCGTCGCAGCTGTTCGGGCTCGGCTGTCACATCCTGATGCTGCTGTCCTTCGGTTATCTCACCGGTACCGAGAAGACGCCGTCGCTGTCGCCGTCCCGCACGGTCATCGCGGGTCTGCTGACCGTGGCGGTGCTCGTGCTCGTGGTGACCTCGGTGCCGTTCCTGCGGAAGTTCCTCGTCACGCGCGTGCGGTCGTTGTTCGCCGGTGTCGTACCGCGCATGCTCGACGTGCTGCAGCGGCCGCAGAAGCTCGTCACCGGTATCGGCGGCATGCTCCTGCTGACGGCCTGCTTCGTGATGTGCCTGGACGCCTCCGTACGGGCGTTCGGCGACGGCTCGACCTCGCTCAGCATCGCCAGCGTCGCCGTCGTCTTCCTCGCCGGCAACGCGCTGGGGTCCGCGGCGCCCACTCCGGGCGGCGTGGGCGCGGTGGAGGCGAGCCTCACACTCGGCCTGATCGCGTTCGGCCTGCCCAAGGAGGTCGCCGCCCCGGCCGTCCTGCTGTACCGCCTGCTGACGCTGTGGCTGCCGGTGCTGCCGGGCTGGCTGGCCTTCAACCACCTCACCCGCAAGGGAGCCCTGTAAGGCCCGGGGGCGTTATACCTCGTACGGCCCGCGCCCCGCGCGCACCGGCGTGCGCGCCGTCAGGATGGGGGCATGGCGAACTCCTCCCGGCTGCGCGCCGCCGCCCTGGCAACCACTGCCGTGCTGCTGTCCGCTCCGCTGGCCGGATGCGGCGACGGCATCAAGGACAGCGACCTCGCGGCGCAGAAGCTGGACTGGAAGGACTGCCCGGCGCCGTCCGAGGCGGAGGGCGGTGGCAGCGCCCCGTCGCCGCTGCCGCACGGCGGCACGTGGCAGTGCGCCACCATGCAGGCGCCTCTGGACTGGAACAAACCGAAGGGCGACACCATCGGCATCGCCCTGATCCGCGCCCGGACCAGCGGCCCCGAGAGCAAGCGGATCGGCTCCCTCGTGTTCAACTTCGGCGGCCCCGGTGGCAGCGGCGTCAGCTCGCTCCCCGCGTTCGGCTCGGACTACGCCGCCCTGCGCACCCGTTACGACCTGGTCAGCTTCGACCCGCGCGGGGTCGGCCGCAGCGCGCCGGTGAAGTGCAAGAGCGACGCCCAGCTGGACGTGTTCTTCCAGCAGGACGCGACCCCCGACGACAGTGCCGAGCGCGCGGCGCTGCTCAACCGCACCAAGCAGTTCAACGCGGCCTGTGAGCAGAACTCCAGGAAGATCCTGCCGCACGTGGCGACCACGGACGCGGCCCGAGACATGGACCTGATGCGTCAGGTCCTCGGCGACGCCAAGCTGCACTACTTCGGCATCTCCTACGGCACCGAACTCGGCGGCGTGTACGCGCACTTGTTCCCGAAGAACGTGGGCCGGGCCGTGCTGGACGCCGTCGTCGACCCCACCCAGAACCCCGAACAGAGCGCGCTCGGGCAGGCCCGGGGTTTCCAGCTGGCGCTGAACAACTTCGCCGAGGACTGCACCTCGAAGGCCACGGAATGCCCGGTCGGCGACACTCCGCAGGACGTGAAGAACCGCATCGCGAAACTGCTCAACGACCTGGAGAAGAAGCCGATCCCCGGTATCCCGCCGCGCCAGCTCACCCAGACCGCCGCGACGAACGGCATCGCGCAGTCCCTGTACTCCAAGGACTTCTGGGAGTACCTCACCGAGGGCCTGGAGCAGGCGTACGAGGGTGACGGCAAGGTCCTCATGCTGCTGTCCGACGCGATGAACGGCCGCAGCGAGGACGGCCAGTACAGCAACATCACCGCGGCGAACATCGCCATCAACTGCGCCGACCAGAAACCGCGGTACACGGCCGACCAGGTCCAGGGGAAAGTTCCCGAGTTCCGTGCCGCCTCCCCGCTGTTCGGGGACTACCTGGCCTGGGGCCTGGTCAGCTGTACCAACTGGCCCGTGGCGGGCGCCGCCGACCACCCCGACGTCAGCGCGCCCGGCTCGGCGCCCATCCTCGTCGTCGGCAACACCGGCGACCCGGCCACCCCGTACGAGGGCGCGAGGAAGATGGCCGAGGCGCTCGGCAAGGGCGTGGCCGTCGAGCTGACGTACAAGGGCCAGGGACACGGGGCGTACGACAGCGGGAACAAGTGCGTGCAGGCCGCGGTGAACGCCTACCTGCTGGACGGGAAGAAGCCGAAGGCCGGCAAGGTCTGCTCCTGACGGCGCCGGGGCCCCGGGCGCCGCACGCGCCCGAGGCCCCCGTCATCCGCGTACGGAACTCCCTCAGCCGCAGTGACCCCAGTTGGTGTCATCTCCGGTGGGCCCGACTTCCCCGCCGAAACGCACACATGTCCCGTGTGCGTAGACGCGCACAGGGCCGGCGTACTGCGTGTAGTAACCCGAGTCCGAGACCTTGGTCCCGCCGAGCACCTCGATCCACACGGCCATGTGCAGTTTGACCCCGGGATTGCGCGAGGTGGCCACCGCGCAGTTGTAGCCGTTGTCGTAATAGAGGTCGGCCCATCCGGTATCAAAGGAAAGGTGCTCGATCCGGGTTCCGGAGCAGCCCGAGGCCGCTTCCGCGGTCCCCGTCCCTGCGAACAGCATCGACCCGGCGAGGGCCGTGACGGCCGCGCCCAGTCCAAGACCTCGAAGCCCCTTGAACAACTTCGATTACCCCCAGTTTCAGCCGACACCACATCAGGTGTTCGGAATACGAAAAGTCACGCTCACACTAGGACAGACGCGTTTTGCATGTCCCCATCAATACGCTCAGGTCCCGGTGATCTTGGTCACGGGGGCGCTCGGCCGCGCGGGGCGTGGGCGGCGCCGGGGGTGCGGTGCTCGGAACAACGACAGAAGCCCACGGCGTCCGACAGGGTCGGAGCCGTGGGCTTCGCTAGCCTCGCCGGTCGGCGAGACCGGTGATCAGTACACCGGCTTGTGCGGTTCGATCTGGTTGACCCAGCCGATGACGCCGCCGCCGACGTGGACGGCGTCCGCGAAGCCGGCCGACTTCAGGACCGCGAGGACTTCCGCACTGCGGACACCCGTCTTGCAGTGCAGGACGATCTTCTTGTCCTGCGGGAGGCCCTCCAGGGCGGTGCCCATCAGGAACTCGTTCTTCGGGATCAGCGTGGCGCCCGGGATGGAGACGATCTCGTACTCGTTCGGCTCGCGGACGTCGATGATCTCGATGTTCTCGCCGTCGTCGATCCACTCCTTGAGCTGCTTGGGAGTGATCGTCGAGTCGGCGGCCGCCGCCTGGGCCTCCTCCGACACGACGCCGCAGAAGGCCTCGTAGTCGATGAGCTCGGTGACGGTCGGGGTCTCGCCGCAGACCGCGCAGTTCGGGTCCTTGCGGACCTTGACCTGGCGGTACGTCATCTCCAGGGCGTCGTAGATCATCAGGCGGCCGACGAGCGGCTCACCGATGCCCGCGAGGAGCTTGATCGCCTCGTTGACCTGGATGGAGCCGATGGACGCGCACAGCACGCCCAGGACGCCGCCCTCGGCGCAGGAGGGGACCATGCCGGGGGGCGGGGGCTCCGGGTAGAGGCAGCGGTAGCAGGGGCCGTGCTCGGACCAGAAGACGGAGGCCTGGCCGTCGAAGCGGTAGATCGAGCCCCACACGTACGGCTTGTTCAGCAGCACGCAGGCGTCGTTGACCAGGTAGCGCGTCGCGAAGTTGTCCGTGCCGTCGACGATCAGGTCGTACTGGCTGAAGATGTCCATCACGTTGTCGGCCTCGAGCCGCTCCTCGTGAAGGATCACGTTCACGTACGGGTTGATGCCCTTGACGGTGTCACGGGCGGACTCGGCCTTGGAGCGGCCGATGTCGGACTGGCTGTGGATGATCTGGCGCTGCAGGTTCGACTCGTCGACCTCGTCGAACTCCACGATGCCGAGGGTGCCCACGCCCGCGGCGGCCAGGTACATCAGCGCCGGCGAGCCCAGGCCGCCGGCGCCCACACACAGCACCTTGGCGTTCTTCAGCCGCTTCTGCCCGTCCATGCCCACGTCGGGGATGATCAGGTGGCGGGAGTACCTGCGGACCTCGTCTACGGTGAGCTCAGAGGCTGGCTCAACCAGGGGTGGCAGCGACACGGGGACTCCGTTGGTCGGTCAATCACTACAGTTGTTCTCCTCGTAACACTGCCACGCCCTTCTTCATTCCGAGACACCTGTTCCGATACGCGAGACGATTTCGTCCCAGTAGCCGGGCATCGTCTCCCAGGGGTCGGCGCGGCCGCGACCGTCCGTGCGATCGGTGAAGTAGATCGTCGCCGCTCCCTGCCAGCGGGCGATGCGCAGCGCCTCCTCCAGATGGCCGCGCGGTACGCCGTGCACGAAGTGGCAGAAGCGGTCCGGTGGATAGTCGGCGGTCCACTCGGCGACCTGCGACCAGCGGTAGTCGGACCAGGGGCCGGAGAAGGTCACCAGCTGGTCGGCGTTCTCCGCGTAGCCGGGGTGCGGGTGGCTGCCGTGGCCCAGGACGATGTGGGCAGTGTCACTGATCGCCCGGAGTGTGGTGATCGCGCGCCGGACCTCGGGGAGCTCGGTGCGGTCGGTGGGGCAGCGGTCCAGCAGGAAGCCGTCGACCCGGTACCAGTCGAGGTGGCGATGGGCGTCGGAGAGCAGGTCGGCGAAGGCGCGGGCGCCGTGGGTGAGGTCCAGGTGGCCGAGGACGCGGACGCCCGCGCCCCGCAGCCGGCCCGCGGCCTCCAGACAGTGCGGGTCCGGGCGCGTGCCGGGGCCGGCGGCCACGTTGAGCACCACCCAGTCCAGCGGGGTGCCCGGGCGCGCGAGTTCGGCCCACTGGGCGGGGGCGACGAGCGGGTGGGCGTAGCCGGGGACACCGATGCCGGTGCGCAGACCGGTGCTCGGGACGCCTGCTGGGGTGCTGGTCAGATGCGGCATGCCGCCTCCATCCAGATGTCGGCCAGGGACTCTTCGAGGTTGATGCGGGGCCGCCAGCCGAGCCGG
Organism: Streptomyces sp. NPDC048191; assembly: GCF_040652655.1. Classification (NCBI taxonomy): domain Bacteria; kingdom Bacillati; phylum Actinomycetota; class Actinomycetes; order Kitasatosporales; family Streptomycetaceae; genus Streptomyces; species Streptomyces sp. NPDC048191. The sequence goes on along the minus strand of NZ_JBEZMO010000007.1, from coordinate 106,422 downwards.
TCGCGCGCGGTGCGCACATCGGCCTGCTGCCAGCTGCCGCAGCCGTCCGGGTACGGGTAGGCCACCGGAGCCGCGTGGTCGGAGTCCGCGCGGGGATGGCCGATGGGGCTGCGCAACGGGACGGGCGGGGCGTCGAGTTCGTGCAGGGCGCCGCCGTATCCGGCCACGCGGGCGAGGACGGCGGCGGCGTCGCGGAGACGGACGGCACGGCCGGAGCCGATGTTGATGACGCCCTGCGCGGCGGACAGCGAGGCCGCGTGCACGGCGCGGGCGACGTCGCGTACGTCGACGAAGTCGCGCTGGACGCCGAGGCCGCCGAGTTTGAGTTCGCCGTCGCCGGACTGCATGGCCCGCCGCATCGCCTCGGCGAGACGCCCCAGCGGTGAGCCGGCCGGGGTGCCGGGGCCCGCCGGGGAGAAGACGCGCAGTACGACGGCGTCCAGACCCGAGCCGAGGACCAGTTCGGTCGCGGCGAGCTTGCTGACGCCGTACGGGCCGCCGGGGCGCGGTACGGCGTCCTCGGCGGTGGAGGAGCCGGGCTGACTCGGCCCGTACTCGGCGCCGCACCCGATCTGGACCAGCCGCGCCCCGCAGCCGCTGCGGCGCAGGGCCTCGCAGACGGTGGCGACGGCCACGGTGTTGTGCCGGGTGAGTTCGCGGGCGCCGCCGCGGATGGCGCCCGCGCAGTTGACGACGACCCCGGGGTGCACCGCGTCGAGGAAGCGGGTGAGTGCGCCGGGGCTGCCGGTGGCGAGGTCGAAGCGGACGTCCGCGTCGTCGCCGCGGCCGAGCGCGGTGAGCTGGACGGCCGGGTCGGCGAGCAGGCGGTCGGCGACGAAGCGGCCGATGTAGCCGTTGGCTCCGATCAGCAGGACCCTCATCGCGTGGCTCCCGGGGTGTGCGGACCGGCGTGACCGACGGGGCTCGCGTGACGAACGGCTCCGGCGGTCCCGGCGGCTCCTGCGCCTGCGGCTGCTCCGGACGCGCGGACGGTTCCGGAGGCTCCGGACGCGCCGGACGCTCCGGGTCGGGAGGTGGTCATCTGGCTTCTCCTTCAAAAAGGGGTGGTGCGGTCGCCTCCGGCGGCGGTTCGGGCCGGTGACAAGAGGTCAGTCGGGGGTTCCCGTGGGCGCGTGCGCCGAGGCCCGGGTGAGGGTGCGCCCGGCGTGGAGCAGCAGGGCCAGTGCCGCGATGCCGCAGGCGAGGGCCGGGACGGCGGACTCCCCCCAGGCCTGCACGAGGGTGTGGACGGGGGCTGCCAGGACGGCACAGCCGGGCAGCCTCGCGGCCGACGACAGGACGAGGGCCACCGCCTCCGTGGCGGCCGCGGCACCGAGCGCCACGGCCGGGGCGTGCCGGTGGTGGTGCACGGTGAGCAGGCGGGCGAGCAGCAGCAGGGCGCCCAGGGCGAGGGTCTGCGGGTAGGCCGCGGACTGGTGCAGGACGGTGCCGGACACCAGGAGCAGTGCGGTCAGCGCCCCCAGGAACAGGGTGAACGTGCCGAACAGCAGCGGTTTGACGGCGGCCGTGAAGTCCTCCAGGTCCCGGCTGCCGGCGAGTCTGCGGCGGGCGCCCGCGGTGAGCAGGTGGGCGCACCAGGCCGCGGGGGCGCAGGCCAGGGTGAGGGCCACGCAGGGCGCGGTGGCCGTGGGCCAGGGGCCGCCCGGGGAGCCGCTCGGCAGGGCGTCGGGGCCTCCGTCCAGGAGGGCGCCCAGGAGACCGTCGCCGAGGAGGGCGTATCCGAGCAGCCACAGGGTGCACGCGCGCGTGCCGTTCGCCGTGCGCCACGTGTGTGGGCCGGGCAGGCCGGCGAGGGGACCGCGGCGCAGTGCGGCACGGGTGGCGAGGGCGACGGCGAGGATACCGACGGCCGCGGCCAGGAGGCGGGGACGGCCGTGGGTGAGGCGCAGTCCGGTCACCGTGGCCGCGCCGAGGACGCCGGGCGCCAGGGTGAGCAGGATCCAGTCCGCGCGCACGCGGGGCGCGGGCAGGAGCTCGGTGTCCGGGCCCTGTTCGCCGTTGCGCGGCACACGGGCGTACAGCTCCTCGGCGAGCGAGAAGACGTCGCGGTGGCGGAAGCGGGCGGCCGTCCGGTCGGTGACGCCGTGCGCCTCCAGCCCGGCGGCGATCTCCAGCGGGTCCACGGCCCGCTCGCACAGCTCGCGGTGCTGGTGCAGCAGAGCCTTCACGGGGTCGGCGGCTCCCCGCCGGGGCTTGGCGACACGCCGCCCGCCCGGCTCCGGGCCACCCGGAGCGGCGTCGGCGGACCTTGGAGGCGCGTCGAGCCCGTCCTCCCCCTGCGTGCTTCGTTCGCTCAGCCTTCCCAGCGCGCCTCCGCGGCTGTCGGCGCGGTCGTCCCGTACACCCATCACGCCCCCTCCGCAGCGGCCAGTGGTGTGGCGCGTACCGGTGGTGCCGTGGCCCAGCCGGGGAGTGTGCGGGGCAGGACGCGGGCCGTGGGGCCGGTCCAGCGGCCGGGGACGTGGGACTCGGCGGGGGTGGCGAACGGCAGGGGGTCGCCGGCCTCGTCGAGGACGACGCGGCGGACCGGACAGCGCGAGACGATCTGCAGGTAAATGCCGTGAAACGCAGCGATGTTCTGCTCGACGGTGAACAGTTCGAGGGCGCGGGCGCGCGCGGCGGCGCCGAGGCGCTCACGGCGCTCGGGGTCGCGCAGCAATGTCACGCACGCCTCGGCGAGCGCCCGCGGATTGCGCGGCGGCACGACGAGGCCGGTGCCCCCGATGACCTCCACCACCGCGCCGACGTCGGTGGACACCGTGGCGCGGCCGCAGAACATGGCCTCGATGAGACCGACGGGGAAGCCCTCGACCACGCTGGACAGCACGACGACCGCGCCGGCGGCGTACGCCTCGGGCAGGGTCGGGGCCCCCGGGCCGCCGATCTCCTCGAAGGAGACCGGGTTGTCGCCGACCGCGTGCACGCCCTCGGCCTCGTCCGGGAAGAGCTGGGCGGCCAGCGCCCGGCAGTGGCCGAGGTAGGCCGTGCCCTCCGGACCGGAGGCCGCGCCGACGATCCTCAGGCGCGCCTTGGGCTCCTCCCTGCGCACCTCCGCGAAGGCGTGCAGCAGCGAGACGAGGTCCTTGGCGGGTTCGACGCGCCCCACCCAGACCAGCGTGTCCGGGTCGGCGCGGTCCGGGGCCTCGCCGACCTCCGCGAAGCGTGCGGCGTCCATGCCCGGGTGGACGGTCCGGATCCGGGCCCGCTCGGCGCCGCACCGTTCCTGCCAGCGCCGGGCGTGGGCGTTGCCGGGGGTGAGGATCTCGGCCCGCCGGTAGACCTCGGCGGCGAGGCGGCCGTGGAAGGCGCCGAGCAGCGCGCGTACGGCGGGGGCGGCGGTGTCGGGGCCGAGCGCCAGGTAGTGGGAGCGCAGTGGTACGCCGTACTCGGTGACCAGCAGTGGTACGCCGCAGAAGTGCCGGGCGAGCAGCCCGGGTAGGGCGGCGGGGCCGCCGGCCGCGGCGTGGCAGAGGTCGGCCGCGCCGAGTTCGTCGTCGCCGTACCAGTCGAGGGAGAGGGGGCGCAGCGCGCGTTCGAGGTGCGCGGCGACGGTGAGCAGATCGGGCACGCGCGCCTCGTGCGCCGTGCGCAGCGCGCCGGGGGCGCGGCAGGCGCGTTCGAGGATGCGTACGGCGGCGTCCGAGCGGAGGGCGCCGACCAGTCCGCCCTCCTCGCGGGCGAGTTCGGCGAGGCCGTACAGCGCGCTGCCGAAACGGTCCGGCAGATCCGCGGACCCGCCCTCGGACGCCGTGTCGGCTCCGGTACCGGCGCACACCGCTCCGACCAGTTCCCCGTAGTGCTCGGCGAACCGCCGGCGCGCGCGTCGCCCGTACACGATCCCGTCGTCCTCGGCCATCCACAGTGGCGCCGTACGTACCCGGCCGACCTGCGGCGGGAGCGCGACCCAGCCCTCGTCCTCCTGGTGCCGGCCGCGGCTGAGCGCGTAGATGTCGAACTCGTGCTGCTCGAGCCCGCGCACGAGCCGGTCGCACCAGAGTCCGGCGTCACCGCTCACATACGGGTAGCCACCCTCCGTAAGCAGTCCGATGCGCACGTGTGCACCCCCGATCTCCTGTCTGGGGAGCCGCCGTTCGTCCCGGCGGCTCGCAGCGGGACGAACGTAAGGGCACATGGCCGTGGTGCGACGGACGGTTGTCCATCGCACCACCAAAAGGGGTGAACGGTCGTAACTTTCGCGTGCGGGTCGCGTTCCGTCGCGCTAAGGGTTCGGAGCGTGATCGCTCCCGCACGAAACGTTACGCCACGGCCGGTTCACGCCGGGCCGCGCGCCGCTGGGCGGCCAGCTCCGGATCGAGCGCCGGGACGGCGGCCAGGAGCTGCCTGGTGTACGGCTCGCGCGGGCTGTCGTACACCTCGTCCGCCGGCCCGTACTCGACGACCCGGCCCCGGCGCATCACCGCGACCCGGTCGCTGACCTGGCGGACGACGGCGAGGTCGTGCGCGATGAAGACCAGCGCGAGGCCGAGTTCCCGCTGGAGTTCGCCGAGCAGCTCGACCACCTGGGCCTGGGTCGTCACGTCGAGCGCGGAGACCGGCTCGTCGCACACGATGACGCGCGGTTCGGCGGCGAGCGCCCGGGCGATGCCGATGCGCTGCCGCTGGCCGCCGCTGAACTCGTGCGGGTAGCGGTCGTAGTGCGCGCCTTCGAGTCCGACGCGCTCCAGCAGTTCCGTCACGCGCCCCCGGATGCGCTCCTCGTCGGCCTCTCCGCGCGCGCGGAGCGGATCGGCGATGGACTCACCCACGCTGCGGCGGGGGTTGAGCGAGGAGACCGGGTCCTGGAAGACCATCTGGACGGCCGGGTTCACACCGGTGTGCGGGCGGCCCTCGTGGCGGATCGCGCCGGCGGTCGGCTCCAGCAACCCCACGAGCATGCGGCCGAGCGTGGTCTTGCCGCTGCCGCTCTCCCCGACCACGCCGAGGGTCTCGCCGCGGCGGACGGTCAGCGAGACGTCGTCCACGGCCGCGAACGTCCGCCTGCCGCGCCCGAACTCGCGCCGCACTCCGGTGGCCTCCAGCACGACCTCGTCGGAGGCCTGGGAGACGGCGCGGCCGACGTCCACGCGCGGGACGGCGTCGAGGAGTTCGCGGGTGTACGCCTCGGCGGGTGCCGCGAGGACCGTGCCGACCGGGCCGCGCTCGACCGCCCTGCCGTGCCGCATGACGAGGATGTCGTCCACGCTCTCGGCGGCGACGCCCACGTCGTGGGTGACCAGCAGCAGGCCCATGCCGGTCTCCTCGCGCAGCGTGTGCAGCAGGTCCAGGATCTGGGCCTGGACGGTGACGTCGAGGGCGGTGGTCGGCTCGTCGGCGATCAGCAGTTCCGGTTCACAGGCCAGGGCCATGGCGATGAGGGCGCGCTGGCGCATTCCGCCGCTGAACTCGTGCGGGCGGGACCGGGACCGGCGCGCCGCGTCCGGAATTCCAACCCGCTCCAGCACCTCGACGGCACGCGCGCGTGCGGTGCGACGCGACACGCGTGTGTGCACACGATGGACCTCGGCGATCTGGTCGCCGATCGCGTAGTACGGGTCCAGCGACGACAGCGGGTCCTGGAAGACCATGGCGGCCTTGGCGCCGCGCAGCCGCCGCAGGTCGTCGTCCGGGGCGTCCTGTACGTCCGTACCGGCCACCCGCACCGATCCCGTGACCCGCGCCCCGGTACCCCGGTGCAGGCCCAGCAGGGCGCCCGCGACCGTGGACTTGCCGGAGCCGGACTCACCGACGAGGGCCAGCGCGGCGCCCTTCGCCAGGCTGAAGGAGAGTCCGTCCACGGCCCGCAGCGCGCCGAACTCGACGGTCAGGTCCGTCACTTCCACCAGACTCACTGGAGTACCACCCGTCGGTCGGCCACCGCGTACAGGACGTCCGCGACGGCATTGGCGAGGACCACGAAGAAGCCGACGACCAGGACCATGCCGACGACCACCGGCAGGTCGACGACCTTCACCGCGTGCACCAGCTCCTGGCCGATGCCGGGCAGGCCGAAGAGGGTCTCGGTGAGGACGGCACCGCCCACGGCCGAGCCGAAGGTGACCGCGTTCAGCGCGATGACGGACGCCGTCGCCCCGCGCAGCGCGTGCCGGGCGATCACCGCGCGCTCGCCGACGCCGTACGCGCGGAACGTGCGGATGTGGTCCTCGGCCAGCGTCTCCAGCATCGACGCCCGGGTGAGGCGGGCGAAGTTGGCCGCCTCGATGAGGGCGAGGGAGAGCCAGGGCAGCAGCAGGTTCCACGCCCACTGCTCGGGGTCGTCGGTGAGGGCGACGTACTGCGGGAAGGGCAGGAGCTGCAGTTCGCCGCAGACGACGATCATCAGGACGAGGCCGATGACGAAGACCGGCGTGGCGACGCCGGCCAGCGTGACCGCGGTCAGGGCGCGCTCGCTGAAGCGGCCGCGGCGCCAGGCGGACAGCACGCCGGTGCCGACGCCGAGCACCAGCCAGATCACCATCGCGCCGATCACGAGCGAGAAGCTCACCGGCAGCCTGGTCAGGATGATGTCGGTGACCTGCTGGTCGTTCTGGTACGACTCGCCGAGGCAGGGCGCCGCGCAGTGCTCCACGCCGGTGCCGGTCGAGAAGTCCTGGCCCGCGAAGATCCCCTGCAGGAAGTGCCCGTAGCGCACGTACAGCGGGTCGCCGAGGTGGAGTTGCTGGGCCACCTGGTGGACCTGGGCCGGGGAGCAGCGCGGGCCGCAGGTGATCTGGGCGACGTTGCCGGGGGTGACGTAGAAGACGACGTAGATGATCACCGAGAGTGCGAACAGGGTGACCACGGCGCCGATGACGCGGCGCAGGACGAAGCCGGTGAGGCCGTTCATGCCGGGTCCTCCTCGGGCACAGGGGCGGCCGCCGTCCGCGCCCGGTCCTCGCGCTTGCGGCCGGTGCCGACGCGCAGGCGGGAGGCCGCGCGCGGGTCGAGGGCGACGCGGACGCCGTCACCGAGGACGGTCATCGCGAACACGGTCACGAACAGGGCGGCGGCGGGCAGCAGCAGGTACTGCGGTGCCGCCTGGTACCAGACGTCGGCGGAGGTGAGCATCTGTCCCCAGGAGGGCGTCGGCGGCTTCACACCGACGCCGAGAAAGGACAGAGCGGCCTCGGCGCTGATGTTCGTCGGGATGAGCAGCGCCGCGTAGGTGATGACCGGCGCGGCCAGCCCCGGGAGCAGTTCGCGTACGGCGGTGCGCCAGGTGCTCCAGCCGCTGAGCCGGGAGGCGGCGACGTAGTCGAGGTTCTTCAGGGTGAGGGTCTGGGCGCGGACCATCTTCGCCGTCGTGCTCCAGCCGGAGACCAGGGCGATGATCAACGCGACGAGCACGGGCCGCGGGAACCCGTTGGGCACGACGGCCAGCAGCGCCAGCGCCATGATCATCAGCGGCATCGAGACGAAGATGTCGGTGATCCGGCTCAGGACCAGGTCGACCCAGCGGTTGCCCAGGCCGGCGGCGACACCGATGACGACGCCGAGGATCACCTGCACCACCACGGCCGCCAGCGCGACGCCCAGCGACACCCGCGCGCCGTACACCAGCCGGGCGAACAGGTCGCGACCGGTCTGCGGCTCGACGCCCAGCCAGTGGTCGGCGCTCATGCCGCCGAAGGAGCCGACCGGCACGCCCCCGCGCGCGGAGTCGATCAGGGACGGGTGGTACGTGGTGGGGTCCTGGCCCTCCAGGGCCGTCAACAGCGGCGCGGCGAGCGCGATCAGCACGAGCAGCGCGACGACGGCCGCGGCGACCAGGGCGGCGCGCTGCGCCCGCAGCCGCCGCCAGAACTGACGGGCCCCCGAGACCGCCGGGACGGACGACTCCGTCCCGGCGGTCTCGACGGCGACAAGTGCGTCACTCACGGCGCTACTTCACCGCGACCTGGGAGATGTCCAGCACGCCGGTCCAGTCGCTGATGACGATGTTCTTGACGTCCTTGCCGTACAGGCGCTTGTAGACCGGGTGGAACAGCGGCACGACGAGGGCCTTCTCGCCGATCTTCTTGTCCAGTGCGCCCCATCGCTGGGCGGCCGCACCAAGGTCGGTCAACTTGTTGATCGCGTCAATCTCGGCATTGACCGACTTGTCGTCGAGCAGACTTGTGTTGAAGTTCGCGCCGTCCTTGACGATCTGCCGGCCGTCGAAGATCGGGGCGAGGAAGGGACCACCGGAGGGCCAGTCGGCACCCCAGTGCGCGAGGAAGAACCCGGGCTCGGTCTTCACGCCGTGGATCTTGTCCCGGTAGTCGTTGTCCTCCAGGCCCTGCAGCCTGACCGTGATGCCGGCCTTCTTGAGGGCGTCCTGGACGGCGGTCGCGATCTCCGGGCTGGTCTCGAAGTCCTTGGCGTTGGAGTGGGTCAGCGTGACGGTGAGCCCGTTCTTGTAACCGGCCTGGGCGAGCAGGTCCTTGGCCTTGGCCGGGTTGCCGGACGCGCCCGCCGGGAACGGGTCGTACGGCGTGTAGCCGAAGGACTTCTGGTCCGGCAGGAAGGTGGTGGCGGGCTCGGCGAGCGCGCTGCCGCCGGCCGCGTTGACCACCGAGGACCGGTCGACTGCGTAGGCGATCGCCTGCCGCACCTTCGGGTTGTCGAAGGGCTTCACGGTCGGGTTGAACGCGATGTAGTTCGTGTAGCCGAAGTGGCCGGTGCCGACGCGCGCGGCGAGTTCCTTGTCGCCGCTCACCTTCGCGAGTTCGGCCGGGCCGAGGTTCGTGTCGGTGGTGACCGCCGCCGCGTCCGCGCCCTGGGACGCCGACAGCCGCTGGTTGATCACCGAGGAGTCGAGGCCGGAGCGGACGTCGATGGTGTCCGGGTAGGCCTTGCGCTCGTCGTCGGTGGCCGCCGACCAGTACGTGTTGCGCGTGAGGACCAGGTGCTCACCGTCGTTCTCGTTCTTGACGACCTTGTAGGGGCCGGAGGAGACCGGGTGCTCCTCGTACTTGGTGCCGTTGTCCTTGCTCTTGGGCACCGGGGCGAACTGAGTCTGCGTGGCGAGGAACGGGAACTCGCCCTCGGGCTTGTCCAGATGGAAGACGATGGTCCGCGCGTCCGGCGTCTCGATCGCCGAGAGCCCCTTCTTGTCCTTGTACGGCCCCTGGTAGTCGGCCGCGCCGACCAGCCAGTCCCGCAGGTAGGGCGCGCCGCCGGAGAGCTCGGGGGCGAAGGAGCGCTCGATGCCGTACTTGACGTCGGCCGAGGTGATCGGGGTGCCGTCCTCGTACTTGAGCCCCTTCTTCAGGGTGTACGTCCACACGGTCGCGTCCTTGTTGGGGCGCCCGGTGTCGGTGGCGAGGTCGGGGACGACCTTGGAGCCGGCCGCGCCGTTCTCGCGGTTGCGTGTGGTGAGGGTGCGGAAGACCAGCGAAGGGACGTTTCCGCCGCCGGAGGTGTAGAGGCGGGCGGGGTCGAAGTCGGTCTGCGGCTCGGAGTTCAGCACCGTGAGGGTGCCGCCCTTGTGGGGCGTGGAGTCGCCACCGGAGCCCTTGGCATCGTTGTCCTTGGGACCGCAGGCGGCGGCGCCCGCTGCCACGACCAGGGCAAGCGAAACGGTCGCCACGCGGGCGCTGTTTACGGACGGTTGACGCATCGGAATGACGACCTCTCGAATGCTGAGACTGACAGACAAGGAGTGAGACGATTGCGGGCAGACGTCACCCCCGGCGTCGGGTCGTCGAAGATCCATGACTCAGCCCGTGGCTCAGCCACGGACGCAAAAAAGAGGAAAGGGGGTCGCGACGCGAACGCCAGGGGCGGCGTCAGCGACAGTGGATGTCGGCCACGCAGAGTGCGGTCACGCCGATGAGCGTCAGCTCGATGGCTGCGCTCCTCCGGACGGCATGACTAGACCACATGCGCAGAAATATGAACGAACTCGCGGCTCATGTCAATGTGACATGAGCGGCCCCTGTCAACTCCTGGGATAGGGCCAGGGGTTGGGCAGACAGTGGATCCCGTCGTGATCGAGGAACTTGGTCTGCTGCTGCATGACGGGAGCCAGTTCACCGTCCTTCTGGCACGTCACATGGCCGTGCCCGAGCCGGTGGCCGACCTCATGGTTGATCAGCATCTGCCGATAAGGGTAGATCTTGTCCCCATATGTCTTGCTGCCCTGGGCCCACCTGTACGCATTGATCATCACTCGCTCGGTGGCGGCCGAGTCGCAGGAGACGTTGTCCTCCGTGGTGTCCAGCCCGGACTTGGCACACCACTTCGCGGTCGTACCGGGGCTGGCCAGCGTGATGACGAAGTCGGGCTTGCCGGAGGAGATCCGCTCGAAGGTACGGGCACCGCCGTGGGCCCAACTCCGGTCGTCGTTCAGGGTCTTCTGCACGGCCTCGGCGAACAGCTCGCCGTCCAGGCCCAGGCCCTGCTCGATGTCCACGCGGTAGGTGTACTTCTGCCCCGTGCCGGGCGCCTTGGCGTAACCGGGCACCGTCTCGAACTTCCCGGAGCCCTTCAGCGTGGCGCTGAGCGGGTACTTCCGGTCCATCTTCTGCTCGTACGACAGGGTCACCGTGCCCGGCGAGGCGGACGGGATCCCACCGGGCGCGCGTGCGTCCCGGCCCTGGTCGGTGGCGGACTGCGCCTGTGCGGCACCGCCGTCGTGCTTCCCGGTCACCTGGCCGGCGACGACCACCGCGAGCACGGTGGTGACGGCGGCCGCGGCGATGCCGGTGAAGGTCCGCCCCTTGCCGCTGGGGCGCTGCGCGGGCAGGTCGACGGAGCCCCGCGCGGCCGGCCCGGCGGCGGGTGTGCCGTCGCTGCCGGCCTCCGGTGCGTCGGCGGGGTGCTGCTCGGCAGGGCCTGGCTTCCCCGGACGCGGCGTGAAGACGTCGACGTCGTCCTCCAGGCCGACATCACCGCCGCGACCGCCGGCGAAGGCGTCGAGGTACTCCGGCCGCGGCCCGGCCGGCCGCGGCCGCGGAAGCACGGCCCCGGGCCCGGCCGCCCCCGCGACCCCACCCCATCCGCCACCGCCTTCCCGCTGCTCGGGATGCCCACCACGAGCGGAAGCCCACTCCCGCACCCCGGGCACGCCGTGCGCGGGGGTGCCGTCGGGGAACCGGGGCATGCCGTGCGCGGGAGTGCCGTCCGGGAACGGGGGCGCTCCCTGCGCGGGCGTTCCGCCGGGAACCCGGGGCACGCCATGCGCGGGGGTGCCGTCGGGAAGCCGGGGCACGCCATGCGCGGGCGTGCCGGCCGGGAATGCCGACGGTCCCTGCGGGCCGCGCGGCGGACGACCGGCGGGACCGGCGCCGCCGGGCGCCTGTCGCTGCCCGGGCAGCACCGGCCGGCCGCCTCGCGCGGCTGCCGCACCGGGGGCAGGTGCAGCACCCCGCGCCCCGAAAGCATCAGGGGCACCCGAAGGACCCGAAGCACCCAAAGGATTTGAAGGACCCGAAGGACCTGAAGCACCGGCAAAGCCCGGACCACCGGCAAAGCCCTGACCGCCGGGCGCGCCAGGAACACGTGGAGCACCTGGCACACCGGCGAACCCCTGGCCACCGGGGCCGCCAGTTCCCCTGGCGCGCCCAGACACCGCACCGGAGGCCCCCGCACCACCACCAACCCCGTGAGCGCCCTGAGCGCCCGGCCCGCCCCCCTGGTCCGGGACGGCCCGGCCGTCGTCCGTGCGGGCACCGCCCTGTTCCGTGCGCCCTGTTGTTATGTCCGCGGAGGCGTCCTTGGGTGCCGGGCCGCGGCGGCTGTGGCGTCCCACGCCGGCCTCAGCTCCCCGTGCCCGAGTCGGCGGCGGCGTGCCCGGTCTCCGTGAGGAGTTCCCGGAACGCCGTGGCCACCACGTCCGGGTACTCCATCATCGCCACGTGCCCGGCGTCCGGCAGGGACAGCAGGCGGGAGTCGCGGAAGGCGCGGGCGGCCCGGCGGGCCATGCGGAAGCCGACGAGCTGGTCGCGGCCGCCGTAGATCAGCAGGGCCGGGGCGAGCACGCGCTCGGCCTGGCGCCACAGCCCGTGCTGTCCGCCGAGCGTGTAGGCGTTCACGATCCCGCGCGCGGAGCGGGACATCGCGTCCCAGAAGTACGGCAGTTGCAGTCGCCGCTCCAGCTCCTCGACGGCGTCCTGGAACGCCTCGGGCGACACCCTTGTGGGATCGCCGTAGCAGAGCGCCATGACCCCGCTCACCCGCTGCTCGGCCGTCCACTCCTTGGTGATCCGGGTGAACAGGGCGGCGACACCGGGCACGGCGAGCAGCGCGGTCGGTGCGGCGGTGCGCTGGATGCGCAGCTCCGGCAGGGCGGGCGACACGAGCGTGAGCGTACGGACGAGATCGGGCCGTACGGCGGCCACGCGCGTGGTGACGGCCCCGCCGAGCGAGTTGCCGAACAGGTGGACCGGGCCGCGGCCGGCCGCGTCGAGATAGCGGATCACCGCACGCGCGTGCCCGGTGACCGAGTAGTTCCCGTCGTCCGGGGGCGGGGAGTCGCCGAAGCCGGGCAGGTCGACCGCCTCACTGTCGACGACGCCGTCCAGCTCGGCCATCAGCGCCGACCAGTTCTGCGAGGAACCGCCGAGCCCGTGGACGTACAGTGCGGGCGGCAGGCCCTCGCGCGCGGGACGACGGGACCGGATCGACAGGGTGACTCCGGGCAGTCCCACGGACCGCAGCCGCTCGCCCTCACCGACCCGGACGGGCGCCACCTTGGGAAGCACACTGGCGGCCGACACGGACGGCGACTCGGTCGAAGACATGCGGGCAATGTTACGAGGTGATCACGCCGGGGTTCGTGTGTCGGCCGTCACAGAGTGAACCATGGACGGCGGGTGAACCGGACATCTGCGGGCGGACCACAGGAGACCGGTGAACACCGGTGGACATGGGCGGTGAACGGGCGAGACGGCATGGCGTCCGGATCGGGTGTCTCCTAGGCTCGTACAGAGGGCACCCGCATGTGGCCCCTGCATCTTCCAGGGACGTTCGTAGGAAGGGAGCCCACCATGGCCTATGACCCCATCGAGCCGGACACGACCGAGGACCTGGAGAACGGCACGGCCCCGGAGGTCGACGTCGAGGCCCCCGAGGTGGACGCCGCCGAGCAGCACACCGACCTGGCCCCGGACCGTGACGACCCGCTGACCGGCGTGGATCCGGGCCGCGCGAATGTGGCCGATCTGGTCGAACAGGCACGTGTCGTCTCGCTCGACGAGGACGACTACCGCTGACCTCGACCGACTCCGCGACCGCCCGAGGTACCCGGCGCGGCTTTCGCCACCGTCCGGTACGTGAAATTCTGCGCTCGCACCGCGCACACCACGGTTACCGAAAAGTACGATGGCCGCGCGGCTGACACCGCGATATGGACGACTTTGGGAGGCGGCGTGACAGCCATCGAGCAAACTGAGGCGGCCCGCCCACGTGGCACCCGTCTGCCGCGCCGAGCCCGACGGAACCAGTTGCTGGGCGCCGCCCAGGAGGTATTCGTCGCACAGGGCTATCACGCGGCGGCGATGGACGACATCGCCGAGCGGGCCGGCGTGAGCAAGCCGGTGCTCTACCAGCACTTCCCCGGCAAGCTCGACCTCTACCTCGCCCTGCTGGACCAGCACTGCGAGTCGCTGATCCAGGCCGTGCGCGGCGCGCTGGCGTCGACGACCGACAACAAGCAGCGCGTCCGGGCCACCATGGACGCCTATTTCGCGTACGTCGAGGACGACGGCGGCGCCTTCCGGCTGGTCTTCGAGTCGGACCTGACGAACGAGCCCGCGGTGCGCGAGCGCGTCGACAAGGTCACCAACGACTGCGCGGAGGCGATCTGCGACGTCATCGCGGAGGACACGGGCCTGTCGCGCGCGGAGTCGATGCTGCTCGCCTCGGGCCTCGGCGGTCTCGCCCAGGTGGTGGCCCGTTCCTGGCTGCACAGCGACCGCAGCGTGCCGCGCGACCAGGCAGTGCAGCTGCTGACCTCGCTGGCCTGGCGGGGCATCGCCGGCTTCCCACTGCACGGCACCGAGAACCACTGACGGGCGTTTGTTCCCGGAGGCTGTTCGCTGTTGGCGTGCCGACCCGCAGCGTGTACGTCCCCTCACCGGACTAATGTGTGCTGCGTACGGCGCGGAAGATCGCGCACATCACTGGCCGTCGGAGGGACATAGCCGTGGAGGTCAAGATCGGCGTGCAGTACGCGCCCCGCGAGATCGTTCTGGAGAGCGGTCAGAGCGTCGAGGAGGTCGAGCGCCTGGTGAGCGACGCGCTGGCCGGAAAGACGCAGCTGCTGAGCCTGCAGGACGAGAAGGGCCGCAAGGTCCTGGTGCCGACGGACCGCCTGGCGTACGTGGAGATCGGCGAGCCGACCGTGCGCAAGGTGGGCTTCGGCACGCTGTAGGCCGACATCGTGGAAGGGCCCGGCGGCCGTGTGCCGCCGGGCCCTTCTGCTTGGGGAGTGCACACAGACGGAGCACAACTCCTCCACAGCGGAGGATTGCACTCCGCAGGTCACGGGTATGACGGGGTACGACCACATCTGGACGGGCCGGCCGTGGGAGGGACCCCGACATGATCCTGGAAGCACTCGCGTCCGCAGTGCTGGGTCTGATCCTCGCCTGGGCGGCGGCACACAGTCTGTCCCACCGGCTGCCGACGCGCCCGCTGGTGCTGTGCACGGGCGTGGCCGGCGCTCTCTTCGGTGACTTCGTCACCCACACCGCGCTCGGACCCGGTGTCGCCTGGCTGAGCCTCGTGGGCGCCGCGGTCATCTCGGCGGCGTCGCTGTCCCTGCTCATCCGCCCGGCGGGCGGACTGCGCCGACGATCCCTGACGGCGTAGCCGTCCAGGGGCGCGGGGAACCGCGCGAGCAAGCGCAACGCACCCCGCACCCCGCACCCCGCACCCCGCACCCCGCACCCCGCACCCGCCAACGACGGGAACCCGGCGCCCCGACAGGCGCTACGCCGCCAGGCCCAGCGCCGCCATCCGCTTGGTGTGCGCCTCGGTGATCCGCGAGAACATCTTCCCGACCTCCGCGAGGTCGAACCCGTCGGCCACGCCGCCCACGAGCATCGTCGACAGCGCGTCCCGGTCGGCGACGACCCGCTGGGACTGCGACAGCGCCTCGCCCATCAGCCGCCGCGCCCACAGCGCCAGCCGGCCGCCCACACGCGGGTCGGCGTCGATGGCGGCCCGCACCTTCTCCACCGCGAACCCGGCGTGCCCGGTGTCGTCGAGAACGGCGAGAACCAGCTCACGCGTGTCGGAGTCGAGCCGCGCCGCGACCTCCCGGTAGAAGTCGCTCGCGATCGAGTCGCCGACGTACGCCTTGACCAGGCCCTCCAGCCAGTCCGAGGGCGCGGTCTGCTTGTGGAAGCCGTCGAGCGCGGCGACGAACGGGTCCATCGCGGCCGTCGGCTCCTCGCCGATCTCGGTCAGCCGGTCCCGCAGCCGCTCGAAGTGGTGGAACTCGGCCGAGGCCATCTTCGCCAGCTCCGCCTTGTCCGCGAGGGTCGGCGCGAGCTTCGCGTCCTCCGCGAGCCGCTCGAACGCTGCCAGCTCCCCGTACGCGAGCGCGCCGAGCAGATCCACGACGGCGGCGCGGTACTGCGGGTCGGCGGAGGCCTGCGCCCAGTCCCGGGCGGCGACGCCCGTGGGTGCTGCGGAGTCGTTCTCAGGCTTGTCAGAGCTAGTCATGAGGCGCACAATAGCCCGCTCGCACGGCCTCGGAAGGTCCTCCCCGGTCAGTGTGACCACCACGACGTGACGGAATCGGCCATCACATGTGCGCGGATCCGGGGTATGGTGGTAATGCGCCTGCCAGAGTGCGTCGACGGTGTTCGACGTCTCGCGACAGGGCGCACGCATGAGGATGCCCGGTCGGTGGCCCGATCGGCTCCGACCCGACAGCCCTCCCTGGCCGTACGTCACAGTACGTACGACGACCGGAGGGACACCCTCAGCGGTACGAGCGCTAGAGCGTCGGCAGAGGTCCCGTGTCATACGGCTTGCCCGAGTGGTTCGCCCGTACGGCAGCCGACGTCCCCGGCACGGTCAGACATGACCCCCGCGCTCGCCTCGCACCGCGCCACACAGAAGAGGCAGCACCCTGACTACGACGTTTCGTGAACTCGGAATCCTTCCCGAGACCGCCGAGGCCCTGGAAGCCGTCGGCATCATCAACCCCTTCCCCATCCAGGAGATGACGCTCCCCGTCGCCCTTTCCGGCACGGACGTCATCGGCCAGGCCAAGACCGGCACCGGCAAGACGCTGGGCTTCGGCCTCCCGATCCTCGAGCGCGTCACCGTCCCCGCCGACGTCGAGGCCGGACGCGCCGCCCCCGAGGCCCTCACCGACGCCCCGCAGGCGCTCGTCGTCGTCCCCACGCGCGAGCTGTGCACCCAGGTCACCAACGACCTGCTGACGGCCGGCAAGGTCCGTAACGTGCGCGTGACGGCGATCTACGGCGGCCGGGCCTACGAGCCCCAGGTGGAAGCCCTCAAGAAGGGCGTCGACGTGGTCGTCGGCACCCCGGGCCGGCTGCTCGACCTCGCGGGCCAGAAGAAGCTGGACCTCAAGCACGTCAAGTGCCTGGTCCTCGACGAGGCCGACGAGATGCTCGACCTGGGCTTCCTGCCCGACGTCGAGAAGATCATCGACATGCTGCCGGTCAAGCGCCAGACCATGCTGTTCTCGGCGACGATGCCGGGCGCGGTCATCGGCCTCGCGCGCCGCTACATGTCCCGGCCCACCCACATTCGCGCCACCGCGCCGGACGACGAGGGCGCGACGGTCGCGAACATCAAGCAGTTCGTCTACCGCGCGCACAACATGGACAAGCCGGAGATGGTCGCCCGCATCCTGCAGGCCGAGGGCCGCGGACTGGCGATGATCTTCTGCCGGACCAAGCGGACGGCCGCCGACATCGCCGAGCAGCTGCAGCGCCGCGGGTTCGCCTCCGGCGCGGTCCACGGCGACCTCGGGCAGGGCGCCCGCGAGCAGGCGCTGCGCGCCTTCCGCAACGGCAAGGTGGACGTCCTGGTCTGCACCGACGTCGCCGCGCGCGGCATCGACGTCGAGGGCGTGACCCACGTCATCAACTACCAGTCCCCCGAGGACGAGAAGACGTACCTGCACCGGGTCGGCCGTACGGGCCGCGCGGGCGCGAAGGGTACGGCGATCACGTTCGTCGACTGGGACGACATCCCGCGCTGGCAGCTGATCAACAAGGCGCTGGAGCTGGACTTCAACGACCCGGTGGAGACGTACTCCTCGTCCCCGCACCTGTTCTCCGACCTCGGCATCCCCGAGGGCACCAAGGGCACCCTGCCTCGCTCGGAGCGGACCCGTGCGGGTCTGGACGCGGAGGAGCTGGAGGACCTCGGCGAGACCGGCGGCCGTGGCGCTCGCGGCCGTGGCCGTGGTGGCCGCGGTGAGCGTGACGGCCGTCCCGAGTCCGTCGCCGCCGAGCGCGAGCGTACGACCCGCACTCCGCGCCGTCGCCGCCGCACCCGTGGCGGGGCACCCGTCGACGCCGCCACGACCACCGCGGTTCCGGCCACCGAGTCCGGCGCCACCGACGTCACCGGCGCGGAGGAGCCCAGGGCTCCCCGCACCCTGCGCCGTCGTCGCCGTACGCGCGGCGGGGCCTCGGAGCGGCCGGTCGCCGCTGCCGGGACTGCCGTCGAGGCGGTGGACACGGTGGAGAGCCCGGCGGAGCCGGAGACTTCCCAGCCCGAGACCTCCCAGCCGGAGGCCGTGGAGAAGCCGCGCCGCCGCCGCACCCGCAAGTCGGCGGAGCCGGCCCTGCCCGAGACGGCACCCGAGCCGTCCGCACCTGCGGCGGACGCGGCGCCCGTGGCCACCGAGCCCCAGGCCGAGTCCGCGCCGGTGGAGGCTCCGGAGGCCAAGCCGCGCCGCCGTACCCGCAAGACGGCAGCCGCCGAGGCAGCCGTGGACACGGCCGAGGCCACGGAGGCCAAGCCGCGCCGCACGCGCAAGACGGCAGCCACCGCGCCGGAGACGACCGCCGAGGCCCCCGAGGCCGAGGCCAAGCCCCGCCGCACCCGCAAGACGGCAGCCACCACGGTCGACACCGCTGAAGGCACGGAGCCCGAGGCCAAGCCCCGGCGCACCCGCAAGACGGCCGCCACCGCGCCGGACGCCGCCGAGGCCCCCGAGGCCGAGGCCAAGCCCCGCCGCACCCGCAAGACGGCAGCCACCGCGCCGGAGACGACCGCCGAGGCCCCCGAGGCCGAGGCCAAGCCCCGCCGCACCCGGAAGGCGGCAGCCACCACGGTCGACACCGCTGAAGGCACGGAGACCGAGGCCAAGCCGCGCCGCACCCGCAAGACGGCAGCCACCGCACCGGAGACGACCACCGAGGCCCCCGAAGCCGAGGCCAAGCCCCGCCGCACCCGCAAGACGGCAGCCACCGCCGAGGCAGCCGTGGACACGGCCGAGGCCACGGAGGCCAAGCCGCGCCGTACCCGCAAGAAGGCCGCCACCGCGCCGGAGACCACCGAGGCCCCCGAGGCCGAGGTGAAGCCCCGCCGCACCCGCAAGGCGGTCGTCGCCGCGGAGATTCCGGCGCAGGCCACCGAGGAGCCGGAGGCCAAGCCGCGCCGCCGTACCCGCAAGGCCACGGCGGCCGTCGAGGTCGTCGAAGGCTGATCCGGCACCGTACGCCGACGGCCCGGTCCACCCAGGTGGACCGGGCCGTCGCCTGTCCGGTCGTACCGACAGGGGTGCACGGGTGGCCGCGGCGGTCTCCCGTTCGCGCCGGTGAGCGGCTCCGCCCCCGCCCGGCCACGGACCGGGGCACCCGTCCGCCATCGGCACCGCCCCGGTAGCCTCTCCCCATGAGCAGGCCCGCCACCTTCGTCCCGCCGCCCGGTGCCCGGGCGTACGCGCTGCGGACCGCGCGCGGTGAGTTCGCCGTCGTCGACGCTCCCGTGGCCGACGGCGTCGAGCCCCGCGGGGTCGCGCTGCTGCTGCCCGGGTTCACCGGGAGCAAGGAGGACTTCAATCCGCTGCACGTTCCGCTCGCACGGCGTGGGTATCGGACCGTGGCCGTGGACGGGCGCGGGCAGTACGAGTCGGACGGGCCCGAGGGCGACGAATCCGCCTACGCCCAGCAGGAGTTGGCGCTCGACGTGCTGGCGCAGGCCGAGGCGCTCGGACAGCCGGTGCATCTGCTGGGCCACTCCCTCGGCGGGCAGATCTCCCGTGCGGCCGTGCTCACCGACCACGCGCCCTTCCGTTCGCTCACCCTCATGGCCTCCGGCCCCGCGCAGATCTCGGAGTCCCAGCAGCAGCGCGTGAAGCTGCTGCGGGACGCGCTCGCGGTGATGAGCATGGCGGAGGTGTGGGACGCGATCCAGGCGATGGAGACGCCGGAGGACACCGAGACGGCGGCGCTCGACGGCGGTCTCGACGAGCGGCACGACCTGCGGCGCCGCTGGCTGAGCACCCGGCGCGCGCAACTCCTCGCCACCGGGCGCCAGTTGTGCACGGAACCGGATCGCGTCGCGGAACTCGCCGCCGTAGCGCTGCCGTTCCACGTGCTGTCCGGCTCGCGGGACGACACCTGGCCGTTGCCCCTGCTGGACGACATGGCGCTACGGCTGAACGCGCGGCGGACGGTGATCGAGGACGCCGAGCACTCCCCCAACACCGACCAGCCCCTCGCCACGGCCCGCGCGCTCGCCGACTTCTGGGACGAGGCGCGGTAACGGGGCGGGGTCCGCCGAACGGCGCTAGTACTGCGCCTGAAGATGCTCCCAGAAGCCGTCCCTGAGGGCGCGGCGCAGGTCGGCCTGGCCGCGCAGGGAGTACTGGAGCAGGCCCTCGGCCTCGACGAGTAGGTCCTGGTCGACGGAGCCGGGGAGGTAGGGGTGGCCGGGCAGCAGTTCGGCCAGGGCCTCACGGCCCCGGGCGGACAGCCACTTGGCCGCGATCTGGGCGCCGACGAAGCGGACGTCCTCGCGGGTGGGGCGGGCGCCGGCGGTGGCCTCGTAGGCGGCGGCCGTCCGCCGGGAGACGTACGGCTTGAAGAACTCCAGGTCGAGGGTGCGCTGGCTGTCGACCTCCCAGAGCAGGGGCTCGGCCTGGTTGCGGCCCTCGGGGGCCTCGATGCCCCACAGGTGGACCCGGGCGCCGTACCCCTGCGCCGCCTCGACGGCCGAGACCAGGTCCTCGTCGCCGCCGAGCAGGGCCGCGTCGCTGATGGCGCGGTGGCGGGCCAGTGACTCCAGGTCCGAGCGGATCAGGGAGTCCACGCCCTTCTGCTGGTTGTTGGCGTTGAGGTTGCCCAGGCGGACCTTGACGTCGGGGAGTTCGGCGATGGTCTGCTGTTCGGCGGTGTGGATGCGGCGGCGGGCGCCGTCGTACCAGTAGACGCGCAGCAGACGGCTGTCCGCGAAGACCGAGCGGGCACGGTCGATGAGGGCCTCGATCAGGCCCTCGGCGTCGAGGTCGAAGGCCCGGCGGTCCTCGGTTCCGGCGACCAGTCGGCCCGCGGCCGCGTACAGATAGCCCGCGTCGACGAAGATCGCGTGGGTGGAGGGCGTCTTCGCCACCTCGGCGAGCATGCGTTCCAGCAGCTCGTTCGTGCGGTCGATGCGGGCGTCCAGGGCCGCCAGGTCGTCGTTCATCGCCTCCATTGTCCCGGCGGTCACAGTGCGAACACAACCGTACGCCTACCCGTCAGTAATTAGGCGTTCGAAAAATTTCTTTAGCGTAGGGAATGTTTGTAACAAGCAGCACGTTCACTACCTACGAGGCCGGATACACATCCGGCCCGCCAAGTAGTTCTCCGCAGGAGGATGACCAGACGAAGGGAGAAGCCCGTGCGCTTCGAGATCATGCGACTCGACGAGGTCGACGGCACCACCGTGGACAGCACCGTCGTGGACGCCGCCTCCGTCAACAGGATCGTTCAGCAGGCCGCCGCCATCGGGCAGCGACTGTGGATCCGTCCGGCCGAGACCCAGGCCTCGTAACGGGAGTCACACTCAAGCTTTCCGGGGGAGCCGAGCCGACGAGGCTCAGCTCCCCCGGATCACCTGAGTGATCCCGTTGATGATCTGCTGCACGGCGATCGCGGAGAGCATCATGCCCGCGAGCCGCGTCACCAGCACGACACCGCCGTCCTTGATGACCCGGATGATCAGCAGCGAGTAACGCATCACCAGCCACAGCACGACGTGGATCGCGAGGATCGCGGACCACACCGAGATCTGCGTGGCCACACTGCCGGCCTTCTGCACGGCCAGGATCACGGACACGATCGCACCCGGACCGGCCAGCAGCGGCATGCCCAGCGGCACGAGCGCCACGTTCACGTCCTTGGTCTGCTTCGGCTCGTCGGTCTTGCCGGTGAGCAGGTCCAGCGCGATCAGCAGGAGCAGCAGACCGCCCGAGATCATCAGTGCCGGGACGGAGACGTGCAGGTAGTTCAGGATCTGGTGGCCCAGGACGCCGAAGGTGGCGATGACCCCGCCCGCGACGCACACGGCCTGGAAGGCCATGCGCTTCTGCACCTTGGCCGGACGGCCGGCGGTCAGCGCGAGGAAGATCGGGGTGATCCCGGGGGGATCCATGATGACGAAAAGGGTCAGAAACAGTGAGCCGAAGACAGCGACGTCGAACATGGTGGTGCGGCAGGCCTTGCAGGAAGAAGTGACACGGGCGTGAGGAGGTGCGGCGGTCCGGCCCTCGGTGAGGCGGTCCGGTCTCAGGCTCCGCCGGTCCCCGGAACCGGGAACGCCCCGGTGGCCCGTCGGGTGATCTCCCCGTACACCTCGGGGTCGGTCGTGTACGCGCCCAGGGCGACGTCCTTGCGGCTGCCGTGGTAGTCCGAGGAGCCCGTGACCAGCAGTCCCAGGTCCTTCGCCAGGGCGCGCAGCCGGTCGCGGGCGTCGGCGTCGTGGTCCATGTGGTCGACCTCGATGCCGTCCAGACCGGCCTCGGCCATCTCCGCGATCCGCGCCTCGGGGACCGTACGCCCCCGCTTGGCGGCGGCCGGGTGCGCGAACACACAGACCCCGCCCGCGTTCTTGACCAGCCGGATCGCCTCGAAGGGGTCGGTCTCGTGCTTCTCCACGAAGGCCCGGCCGCCGTCGGCGAGCCACTCCTCGGTGAACGCGTCGCTCACCGTCGGTACGACGCCCAGCTCGACCAGCGCCGTCGCCACGTGCGGGCGCCCCACGGAACCGCCGGCCGCGATCCGCTCGACCTGTTCCCAGGCGACCGGCACACCCAGCGCGTTGAGCTTGGCGACCATGCCCTTGGCCCGCGGCACCCGGTCGTCCCGCACCAGCTCGCGCTCGGCGAGCAGTTCGGGCTCCTCGGGGTCGAAGAGGTAGGCCAGCATGTGCATCGAGATGCCGTCGACACGGCAGGACAGCTCGGCACCGGTGACCAGGGTGAGCCCCTCGGGCAGCGCGGCGATCGCCGCGGCGTACCCACGGGTGGTGTCGTGGTCGGTCAGCGCGACGACGTCCAGCCCGGCAGCGGCGGCGTTGCGCACCAGCTCGGCAGGCGTGTCCGTGCCGTCGGACGCCGTGGAGTGACAGTGCAGATCGACGCGCACGCTGACTCCAGACGGTGACGGACGGAAGGGGACACCTAAGGATAGCGGGGTTTTGAAGTCCGACTGTCACACCCGAACCCGTGGAGCACCCTTTACCGAGCCGCCCCAGGGGCGCGGGGAACCGCGCGACAGGCCACGGCGAGAACCCGCGCCCGCGCACGGCGAGAACCCGGCACCCCGGTGGGCACTACGGCCGAAGCGCCGTCACCCCGGTGGGCACTACGGCCGAAGCGCCGTCACCCCGGTGGGCACTACGACCGAAGCACAGGCACCCCGGTGGGCACTACGGCCGGAGCAAGCGCGGCGACAGCGCTCCGCAGGGCACCAGATCCACCTCCGCACCCACGTCCCGCAGATCCGTCAGCACCAGTTCGTCGTACATGAGCAGTGCGGACTGCTCCGGCCACATCACCGCCCAGAGCCACATCCCGAGCGCCTCACCGGCGAAGACGGCGCGGTCGTCAGGGGTGCGGTAGACGTGCCAGAGCGGGGTCGGGCGGCCGGCGGCCAGGACCTTGGCCTGCGGCGGCTTCTCGATGTTCATGTACGACCCGGGGTCCGGGCCGTCGATGCCCGCGTACCGCGCGCCGAGACCGACGCCCAGTTCCTCGGCGACCAGGATGAGTTCACCGGGGCCGCCGAGCGGGCCGGGTCCGGAACAGGCGACGGCGGTCGCGCGGCCACCGCTGCGGTCGTCGCCTGCGTAGGCCACGCCCGTGAAGAGCCAGCCGACCGGAAGCGGCCAGGGCATCCACAGCGGCACGTGCGTGCGGTGCACGACGGCACCGAGGGCTTCGACACTGGGCGGGATCACGGGCTGCAGCGGATACACCGTGCCGTGCACATCGCACTGCCACGAATCGGCGAAGAGACCGGGCGCCCTGACCCGGCCACCGCACCTCGGGCAACTGGGTTCGCCCCTCATAGGGCTCCACGGTCCTACCCCGGCCCGCCCACGTCAAGGACGATCACCCGTCCGGGCGGAGGGGCGACCGAGCGCCACTGACCGGGCAAAACAAGATGCATCTTGCATTAATTAGATGCACTAACTTACTATGTGTATAAACCAACCATCTGTCCGGGACGGGAGAAGCACATGGACCCCTTCGACGCCGGAGCCGGTGGCATCCTGCGGCAGCCCAAGGCGGTCTGGGCCACGGCAGGCGCCTCCGTCGTGGCCTTCATGGGCATCGGCCTGGTCGACCCGATCCTGCCGTCCATCGCGCAGGGCCTGAACGCCACCGCCAGCCAGGTGTCCCTGCTCTTCACCTCGTACTTCCTGATCACCGCGGTCGCGATGCTGCTGACCGGCTTCGTCTCCAGCCGCATCGGCGGCCGCAAGACGCTGCTGCTCGGCCTCGCCTTCGTGGTCGTCTTCGCCGGTCTGGCCGGCACCTCCGGCTCGGTCGGGCAGCTCGTCGGCTTCCGGGCGGGCTGGGGCCTCGGCAACGCGCTCTTCGTCTCCACCGCGCTCGCGGTCATCGTCGGCGCTGCCGCCGGCGGCAGCGCCGCGGCGATCCTGCTGTACGAGTCCGCGCTCGGCCTCGGCATGGCCTGCGGCCCGCTGCTCGGCGCCGTCCTCGGCAACGTCAGCTGGCGCTACCCCTTCTTCGGCACGGCCACGCTGATGGCGATCGGCTTCCTGTGCATCACGGCGTTCCTGAAGGAGCAGCCGAAGCCGGCCCGCAGGACCTCGGTGCTGGACCCGATCAAGGCGCTCGGTCACGGCGGCCTCGCTCCGCCTTCTTCTACAACTACACGTTCTTCACGGTGCTGGCCTTCACGCCGTTCGTGCTGGACATGACCCCGTACCGCTCCGGTGCGGTGTTCTTCGCCTGGGGCGTGCTGCTGGCGGTCTTCTCCGTGATCGTGGCGCCGCGCATGCAGGCGCGCTTCGGATCGCTGAAGGTGCTCGGCGGCTCACTGCTGCTGCTCGCCGCGGACGTCCTGGTGCTCGGCTACGGCAACCACACCACCGCGATCGTCTGCACGATCCTGTCCGGCGCGTTCATCGGCGTGAACAACACCGTCTACACCGAGCTGGCCCTCGGCGTCTCGGACGCACCACGACCGGTGGCGAGCGCCGGCTACAACTTCGTCCGCTGGTTCGCGGCCGCCGCCGCTCCCTACTTCGCGCCGAAGATCGAGGAGTGGAGCGACATCCACATCCCGTTCGTGGTGGCGGCGGTCACCGCCGTGCTGGGCGCGGTCGTGGTCGTCGTACGCCGCCGCGCCCTCACCCACGAAGCGGAGGAGGCGGAGCCGGCGCACGCCGCCGAGGACGGGATCACCGTCTTTGCCAACTGACTGGTTCCGGCCTTGCGTTGGTGAGATCGGTCACGGCCGGTTCAGTCGAGCGGGACGGACCTGCGGGCGGGGTCCCTCAGGTCCGTCCCGTTGGTGAGCCAGCGCTCCTGGAGGGCCTGGGCGCCGTGCACGCGCTTCCAGGCCGCCTCGGTCGGGGTCATCGGCAGCAGCGGCAGGAACCGGACGGGCTCCATCGGGTCGTCCAGCTCCAGGTCCTCCACCAGGCCGCCGGGCTCACCCACCAGCACCGAGGTGAAAGGGGCGCCGGGCCACAGCGGCTCGCCCACGTCCAGGGAGGCGCCCGGGGTCACGATCAGACCCTCCACCTGCGGCGTCGCGGCCAGCACGGCGAGTGGACGCAGCACCTTGTCGGTGTCGGCGAGACCGGCGCGGACGGACAGGACCAGCTCGGCGCGGGGGCCCTTGACCGGGTCGGCGAGCGTCGCGGTGGGGTCGGTCATGGGGTGCGCGGACATGCCCAGCGTGGCGTACCGCACGACGTCCCCCTCCTGGAACCGGAGCACCTCGATGCGGTCCGTGCCGAGGAAGGTGACGGCCGCGCGCGCGTCCGGCTCGCCCAGGGCGGTGGTCAACCGTGCCTCGACCAGAGGAAGAACATCAGCCATGCGGCGAGCATAGAACTCGTCAGTGGCGGGCAAAGCGGCGCCTTGACACTTCGGGCGACTGCTACGCTGAGCCGGTGGTTCGGGACAGCACGCAGAAGCGTCGCTATCGAGTCCCGACGCCGAGGACACTCCCTTACGAGGGACCGGCCGGAGGAGGTGGGGCTGTCATGGATCGAAGTCGACCGTGCAGTACCACTCGCTCTTCCGCCCGTTGATGTAGTCACTGGCTGGTTTCCGGCTGCTCTACGCCTTCCTGTGCGCGTTGCCCTTCGGAAGAGCACTTCGTTTCGCTTTGCCCTGATCGTCTGATCGCCCGATCTGCCTGATCGAATCAGTTCTGCATCAGTAGCGAAGTCGCCACCGCGACGGTGCGGTGCTCCCCGCTTTGTGGACGTGCCAAACATCCCACAGTCAGGACGTCCCCATTCCGGGTAGTTCCACCCGTCGCCGGCGGTCTTTCGTTGCCTGTCGCGAAGGAGCCTGCCCATGTCGATGATCCGCGACCTGCGCGCCGTGGTCCGTCCGTCCCGCGTCTCCCTGCGTAAGGACACGAGTGCGTCGTCGTACGACACCACCCGTGACCCGGCCACGCCCTCGGCCGTGGTGGACTGCGCCGTCTACCGCGACGGCACCCGTGTCGCGGGCACGGGGCCGCTCAGCCCGCACGAGGCGATGCGGCAGGTGCGGCGTGACGGCGGCTTCGTGTGGATCGGGCTGCACGAGCCGACCGAGGCCGAATTCGCCGGTATCGCGAGCGAGTTCGGGCTGCACCCGCTGGCCGTGGAGGACGCGGTGCAGGCCCACCAGCGGCCCAAGCTGGAGCGGTACGACGACTCGCTCTTCACCGTCTTCAAGACCATCCACTACGTCGAGCACGACCGGCTCACCGCCAACAGCGAGGTCGTCGAGACCGGCGAGGTGATGTGTTTCACCGGCCGGGACTTCTTCATCACCGTCCGGCACGGCGGCCAGGGCTCGCTCCGGGCGCTCCGGCACCGCCTGCAGGACGACCCGGAGCTGCTCGCCAAGGGCCCCTCGGCCGTGCTGCACGCCATCGCCGACCATGTCGTCGACGGCTACATCGCGGTCGCCGACGCGGTGCAGGACGACATCGACGAGGTGGAGACCGAGGTCTTCTCGCCGGGCCGCAAGGGCGGGGTCTCGCGCGGTGTGGACTCGGCGAGGATCTACCAACTCAAGCGCGAGGTGCTGGAGTTCAAGCGCGCGGTGGCTCCCCTGCTGCGCCCGATGCAGCTGCTGAGCGAGCGGCCGATGCGGCTGGTCGACCCCGACATCCAGAAGTACTTCCGGGACGTCGCCGACCACCTCGCCCGGGTCCAGGAGCAGGTGCTGGGCTTCGACGAACTCCTCAACTCCATCCTCCAGGCCAACCTCGCGCAGGCGTCGGTCGCCCAGAACGAGGACATGCGCAAGATCACCGCCTGGGCCGCGATCATCGCCGTACCGACGATGGTGTGCGGTGTGTACGGCATGAACTTCAAGTACATGCCGGAGCTGCACTGGAAGTACGGCTACCCGGTGATCATGGGCGTCACGGTCGTCATCTGCGTCGGCATCCACCGCACGCTCAAGCGCAACGGCTGGCTCTGAGCGGGCGCTGGATAGGCTGGGCGCATGACAAGCGAGCTGCTCGACCGGGCCCTCATCGAGGAGGCCTCGAAGAAGTCCGGCCTCATCTGGGTCAGGGGCGCCGGGACCTCCGCCGCGCGTGCGCTGTGGCACGTGTGGCACGAGGGCGCGGTGTGCCTGGTCGGGGACGGGCCCGGTGAGCAGCCGCTGGAAGGGCTGGTCGACGGGGGGTCCGCCGAGGTGACCGTGCGCAGCAAGGACAAGGGCGGCCGGCTGGTGACGTTCCGGGCGACCGTGTCCGAGCCGGCACCCGGCTCCGAGGAGTGGGAGGCGGCCGTCGCCGAGCTGAAGGGCAAACGGCTGAACGCCCCCGACGGCGAGCAGATGCCGGCCCGCTGGGCGCGCGAGTGCAGGGTGCTGCGCCTGACTCCGGCCGGGCCGGTGCTGCCGTTGCCCGCCGACAGCCTGGCCGAGGCTCCCGTGCCGACGCCGGCGACCACGCGAAGGCCGATCCCCGCCGGGCTGCCGAAGCTTCTCGGCAAGGGCCGCAAGCGACGGTAGTGGCGGTGCCGGGCGGGGCTCCGCACCGCCGGGGCTCCCGGCAGCGGACGGCTTTCCGTCCGGCTACGACGTCGGCAGCTGCTGTCCGTAATCCACGGTCTCACCTTTCGCGGGCTCGGCCACGGCGAAGTCCTTACCCCAGTCGGAGAAGCTGAGGGTCCCGGCGCCGCCGGCGCGGACCAGACGGAGGGGGTAGGGCGTGCCCTCCAGGGAGACGTCGAGGCTGCCGCCGGAACCCTTGTCGCCGGTGATGCGGATGGTGCGGGTACCCGCGTCGTCGTGATGCCCGTCCGTCCCCAGTGCGCCGTGCAGGGTGAGCAGCCCGTCGAGAAGGAGGTCCTTGTCCGTGAAGCCGCTGAACTTCTTGTACGCGGGGTCCTTCTGCGGGACCTTCACGTACTTGCCGTTCAGTGTGCCGGCCGCGCCGTCACCCTTGGCGCCGGCCTGGTTCCAGAAGTCCGCGTCGGCCTTCATGTACAGCTGCCTGCCGACCCGCAGCAGTTTGAAGGTGGCGCCCTTCGAGGTCACCGAGCCGGTCCCGCCGTCGGCCTTCAGCCGCATGTCCAGCTGGTACGTCCGGCCGCTGGTGACCACGGTCCCGGACAGCCGTACCGCCGACGCCGCCCGGGCCGCCGCCCGGGTCTTCGTCTGGATCCTGTCGGCGGGAAGCTTGCCGACGCCGTTCGTCCCCGCGTCCGGATCCTCGCCGCCGCACCCGGACAGCACCGCCGTCCCCGTCACGGCCAGTGCGCAGATCGCGGTCACCAGCGCGGCCCGGCGGGTACGGCCCTGGGGAATCGCAGTCACAGGTGGGGTCGCCTCTCTGACGGTTCCTGAGCGGAGTACCGCAGCGTACCCGTGCCTCGGCCGCCGGGCGGAGCGAGTCCGTCCGGACCGCCCACCAGGGCGTATCCGACCGGTACGGGCTAGCCTGAAGCGCAACCGAGCGGGCAAATCCGAGCAATTCACCGACAAAGCGGAACACCCCAGTCAAGGGCGGTTCCCAGGCCACGTCAGCAGAGGAAGCACAGCCATGGCAGCCGGCGCCCCCCGGATCTTCGTCTCGCACCTCGCCGGGGTCCCCGTCTTCGATCCGAACGGCGACCAGGTGGGCCGCGTGCGCGATCTGGTCGTGATGCTGCGTGTGGGCCGCAGGCCCCCACGCGTCCTCGGGCTGGTCGTCGAACTGTCCACCCGGCGCCGCATCTTCCTGCCCATGACCCGGGTCACCGGCGTCGAGTCCGGGCAGGTCATCACCACCGGCGTGATGAACGTCCGGCGCTTCGAGCAGCGGCCCACCGAGCGGCTGGTCTTCGGCGAGCTGCTGGACCGGCGGGTGACGCTGGTGGAGACCGGCGAGGAGGTCACCGTCCTCGACGTGTCCGTGCAGCAGCTGCCGGCCCGCCGCGACTGGGAGGTCGACCGCGTCTTCGTCCGCAAGGGGAAGAAGGCGAGCGCCTTCCGGCGGGCCAAGGGCGAGACGCTGACCGCCGAGTGGTCGGCCGTCACCGGGTTCTCCCTGGAGGAGCACGGCCAGGGCGCCGAGAGCCTGCTCGCCACCTTCGAGCAGCTGCGCCCCGCCGACCTCGCCAACGTCCTGCACCACCTGTCCGCCAAACGGCGGGCCGAGGTCGCCGCGGCGCTCGACGACGACCGGCTGGCCGACGTACTCGAAGAGCTCCCGGAGGACGACCAGATCGAGATCCTCGGCAAGCTGAAGGAGGAGCGGGCGGCGGACGTCCTGGAGGCCATGGACCCCGACGACGCGGCCGACCTGCTGTCCGAGCTGCCCGAGGACGACAAGGAGCGGCTGCTGAGCCTGATGCAGCCGGCCGACGCGGCCGACATGCGCCGCCTGATGTCGTACGAGGAGCACACGGCCGGCGGTCTGATGACCACCGAGCCGATCGTGCTGCGCCCGGACGCCACGGTCGCCGACGCGCTCGCCCGCGTCCGCAACCCCGACCTCTCCCCCGCGCTCGCCGCCCAGGTCTACGTCTGCCGCCCGCCCGACGAGACCCCGACCGGCAAGTACCTGGGCACGGTCCACTTCCAGCGGCTGCTGCGCGACCCCCCGTACACGCTGGTCAGCGCACTCCTGGACGAGGATCTGCAGACCCTGGCCCCGGACGCCGCCCTGCCCGTCATCGCCGGGTTCTTCGCCACGTACGACATGGTGGCCGCGCCCGTGGTGAACGAGGCGGGGGCGCTGCTGGGCGCGGTGACCGTGGACGACGTACTGGACCACATGCTCCCCGACGACTGGCGGGAGACGGAGTTCCACCTGGACGAGGGAGAGGAGGCGGCCACGCATGGCTCCTGAGCGCGAGAGCACCCGCGAGCGCACTCCAGTGGGGGCCACGGCCGCCACCCGGCCGCGCGCGCCCCGCCTGGACCAACCGCGCCCGCCGCGCCGCCGGTTCCTGCCCGAGTGGGATCCGGAGGCCTTCGGCCGGCTGTCGGAGAAGATCGCCCGGTTCCTGGGCACGGGACGCTTCATCGTCTGGATGACGGGCGTGATCATCCTGTGGGTGCTGTGGAACATCGCCGCGCCCGTCGCCCTGCGCTTCGACCAGTACCCGTTCATCTTCCTGACCCTGGCGCTGTCCCTGCAGGCCTCCTACGCGGCCCCGCTGATCCTGCTCGCGCAGAACCGGCAGGACGACCGCGACCGGGTCAACCTGGAGCAGGACCGCAAGCAGAACGAGCGGTCCATCGCCGACACCGAGTACCTGACCCGGGAGATCGCCGCGCTGCGCATGGGCCTGGGCGAGGTCGCGACCCGCGACTGGATCCGCTCGGAGCTGCAGGACCTGGTCAAGGAGCTGGAGGACAGGCGACGTCACGACGGGCATGTCGTATTCCCGGCGGAACGGGCAGAACGGTCTCCCGGACGTGACACAGACGACCGCTGAGGGGCATCCCTCAGGTCCCTCAGCGCGCCGTACCATCGTCCTTATGGCTACGGAAGACGCGGTGCGCGAGGCACTGGCGACGGTGAACGACCCCGAGATCAACCGACCCATCACCGAACTGGGGATGGTCAAATCGGTGGAGATCGGCGCGGACGGAGCGGTCGCGGTCACCGTCTACCTGACGGTGACCGGCTGCCCCATGCGCGACACCATCACCCAGCGCGTCACCGAGGCGGTCTCCCGGGTCGAGGGCGTCACCCGGGTCGACGTCACGCTGGACGTCATGAGCGACGAGCAGCGCAAGGAGCTGGCGACGGCCCTGCGCGGCGGCCAGGCCGAGCGCGAGGTGCCCTTCGCCAAGCCCGGCAACCTCACCCGCGTCTACGCGGTGGCCTCCGGCAAGGGCGGCGTCGGCAAGTCCTCGGTGACGGTGAACCTGGCGGCCGCGATGGCCGCCGACGGCCTCAAGGTGGGCGTCGTCGACGCCGACATCTACGGCCACAGCGTGCCGCGCATGCTGGGCGCGGACGGCCGTCCCACCCAGGTCGAGAACATGATCATGCCGCCGTCCGCGAACGGCGTGAAGGTCATCTCCATCGGCATGTTCACCCCGGGCAACGCCCCGGTCGTCTGGCGCGGCCCGATGCTGCACCGGGCGCTGCAGCAGTTCCTCGCGGACGTCTACTGGGGCGACCTGGACGTCCTGCTCCTGGACCTGCCGCCGGGCACCGGTGACATCGCGATCTCCATCGCCCAGCTGATCCCGAACGCCGAGATCCTGGTCGTGACGACCCCGCAGCAGGCGGCGGCCGAGGTCGCCGAGCGCGCCGGGTCCATCGCGGTCCAGACCCACCAGAAGATCGTCGGCGTGGTCGAGAACATGTCCGGCCTGCCCTGCCCGCACTGCGGCGAGATGGTCGACGTCTTCGGCACGGGCGGCGGCCAGCTGGTGGCCGACGGCCTGACGCGTACGACGGGTACGACGGTGCCGGTGCTGGGTTCGATCCCGATCGACGTCCGCCTGCGCGAGGGCGGCGACGAGGGCAAGCCGGTCGTCCTGACCGACCCGGACTCCCCGGCGGGCAGCGCGCTCAGGGCGATCGCCGGGAAGCTGGGCGGCCGGCAGCGGGGCCTTTCGGGCCTGTCGCTGGGGCTCACGCCGAAGAACAAGTTCTGAGGGCTTTCCGCGGACCGAGGGCCCCGCTCGGGAGCCCTGCGGCGAAGGGGCGCCGGGACGAACCGGCGCCCCTCGGTCACGCGTAGGCGGAAATGTCCTTCACCACGGCGAACCCGAGACCGTACGCGCTCATCCCCCGCCCGTACGCCCCCAGGTGCACCCCGGCCTCGGTCGTGCCGGCCAGCACCCACCCGAATTCGGACTCCCGGTAGTGGAACGAGGCCGCCACCCCGTCCACCGGCAGGGAGAGCCTGGACCACTCCGGGCCCTCCAGATCGTCGGCCAGGGCCCACGCGGTCTCCGTCTGCTGGTCCAGCCAGTCGTCCCGCAGGGTGTGGTCCATCTGCCCGGGCCAGGTGAACGACAGCAGCCCCACCCCGGCCAGCCAGGCCGCCGAGGACACCGACGTCGCCTCCAGCAGCCCCGTGCCGTCGGCGCTCCTCCGGGACGGCTGCGCGGCGACCGTGACGACCACCGCGAACTTCTCCCGCGGCTCACCGGCGGAGCCGGCCTCGCCGCGCACGGAGGGCTCGTCACCGTGCCCGATGGACCCGTGCTCGACGGCACCGTCGGCCGCCGTCCCGACCTGCATCAGCCAGCGCGGCCCGGTGAACGCCTCGTCGAGGCCGTACCACGGGAAGGGCGCCCGCAGGTAACCGTCGACCGTACGCCGGGCGGAGGGGAGCTGCTGCGCACCCTCCGCGGCCGGCGCCTGCGCGCCCACCCGACTCGTCGTCTCCATCTGCCCGGACGCCTCCTCGCTCTCGTCGGACCGGGGCGGCCCGCCCCCCTTCGGGCGTACTCCTCCGGTCCGCACATCAACTCGGCAGCATAACCACACCGGTGAGAGCCTCAGGGCAGGCGCTGGATGCGTGGGTCGCACGAACGACCTGTTCAGGCCGTATGCGACGGGCACGTGCTATGAAACGCGTCACGTGCGCGGTGTGCGCCCGCGTGCGCGTGTCGGCGCCGGTGACCGTGCTAGGTGGCGTCCGCGTCGAACGGCGGCCGCTCGTCCGCGCCGAGCTCCTCGGGCTTCTTGGTCATGTCGACGCGCCCCGAGGCGGGCACGGAGGACGAGGAGACTTCGCTCTCCCGCCCGTGCACGGCATCCGTGACCTCGGCCATCTCCTTCTTCAGGTCGAAGCCGTTGCGGATCTCCTTCAGCCCCAGCTCGTCGTTGTCAAGCTGCTTGCGGATGAACGCCTTGGGGTTGAGGTCCTCGAACTCGAAGTCCTTGAACTCCGGGCCCAGTTCGTTGC
Source organism: Streptomyces sp. NPDC048191 (assembly GCF_040652655.1). NCBI lineage: Bacteria > Bacillati > Actinomycetota > Actinomycetes > Kitasatosporales > Streptomycetaceae > Streptomyces > Streptomyces sp. NPDC048191. The sequence continues at coordinate 73,413 of NZ_JBEZMO010000007.1, read as the reverse complement.
GGATGTCCTGCTTGGCACTCTCCGAGAACTCGCGGATCTTCCGGATCGTGCGCATGACGTCCTGGATGACCTTCGGGAGCTTGTCCGGACCGAAGACGAGCACGGCGAGCACAATGATCGTCACCAGCTCCAGTGGCCCTATGTCATTGAACACCTGACGCTCCTTGCGATGTCCTCGGTCGCTCAACGGTACCCGGCGTTCCTGTCCGACCGGTACCGTCCCGAGGTGAGACTTGTGTCAGTTCTGCTCCGTCGCGCCCAGTCGGAGCGGGAAAATCCGGTCGGTGCCGTCGCGTCGGACCGTCAGCCGCAGCCGGTCACCGGGCCGGTGGGCGCGGATCTTGACGATCAGCTCCTCGGCCGTGTGCACGCGCTCTCCGTCGACCTCGGTGATGACGTCGCCGGCCTTGAGACCGGCCCGTTCGCCGGGGCCGCCCCTGCTCACGGCGGGGCCTCCGTTCGCGCTCTTGCTGTCGACACGTGCGCCGTCGCCGGTGTACGCCATGTCGAGAGTGACGCCGATCACGGGGTGGGTGGCATGGCCGTCGTTGATCAGTTCCTCGGCGACGCGCCTGGCCTGGTTCACCGGGATGGCGAAGCCGAGACCGATGGAGCCGGCCTCGGCGCTGTCCGAGTCCGAGCCGCCGTCGGCTGACCGGATGGCGGAGTTGATGCCGATCACCCGCGCGCGGGAGTCGAGCAGCGGGCCGCCGGAGTTGCCGGGGTTGATGGGCGCGTCGGTCTGCAAGGCGTCGACGTACGAGACGTCGCTGCCGTCGCCCTTCTCCCCGCCGGCCGTGATGGGCCGTTCCTTGGCGCTGATGATGCCGGAGGTGACGGTGTTGGCGAGGTCGAAGGGGGCGCCGATGGCGACCACGGGATCGCCCACCCGCACGTCGTCGGAGTCACCGAGCGGCAGCGGGGTGAGCCCGTGTACGCCGTGGACCTGGACGACGGCGAGGTCGTAGCCGCTGTCATGGCCGACGACCTTGGCCTTGACGGTGTCACCGCTGCTGAACGTCACGGATATCGCCCCGTTCGATCCGGCGGGCGCGACGACGTGGTTGTTGGTGAGGATGTGGCCCTGGGTGTCGAGCACGAAGCCGGTGCCGGTGTCCTGCTGATCGGTCCCGGTGACGTGCAGGGTGACGACGCTGGGCAGCGCGCGAGCCGCTATCCCGGCCACACTGTCCGGCGCCCGCCCGGCGGGCACGCGCCCGGCCTGCGGCAGACGCACGTCCCCGACCAGGCCCTCCCGCTCGACCCAGGCACCGGCGACCCCACCGACGCCCGCGGAGAAGAGTGCGACCAGCAGGCTCCACCCGAGCAGAGACCGCCCCACCCGCCGACCGGCCTGCCCACCGTCCACCGCCCGGCCACCGGTCTGCTGCAGCGGCCCCCGGCCGTACACCTGCTCCGTCGGAGACCCACCGGCCCAGGGGTCATAACCGCGAACGGCTCCCCCACCCGTCTCGGGCGCCACTGGTGCACCTGTGGCAGCGGTGGTGGTTGACGCCCCAGGGGCCGGGACTCCGGCTGCGGAGGAGCCGGGGGGCGGCAGCGGGGTGCCGGTGTCGGGTCCGGCGGCTACCGGGGGGTGCTGCACGGAAGCAGGAGTAGGGGCGGCGGCTACCGGAGGGTGCACCGCGGGGATGGGTGAGCACGCGCCGGTTACTGGTGCGGGCAGCTCGTGGAACGGTGCGGGAGGCCCGTCGACGGGTGCGGGAGGCCCGTGGACGGGTGCGGGAGGCCCGTGGACGGGTGCGGGAGGCCCGTGGACGGGTGCGGGAGAACCCGGCGCAGGGGCGGCAGTCCCGGGGGACTGCGGGGCCGGTGGGAGGGGCACGGGTGTTGTCTGGGCGGGGGTGGCCGCCGGGTGCTGTACGGGCGGTGCGGGCGCCCAGGGGCCCGGCTCGCCGTACGGCGGGGTGCTGTAGGGGTCGGGGTCGTGCAAGGGCTTGGGCCGCCCGGTGGGAGCCGCCCAAGAGGCTTCCCCGGTCCCCGCTGACACGACGGTCCCCGCGGTGCCGTCCGCCTCATCGCCGCCGGTCGGCCCCGGCACCGGCTTGGCCAGCACGAAGTCCCCGTCGGCCGCGGCCCCGGCGCCCTCCGGCCCGGCCGCGCCGTCCGTCCCGGTGCTCGCCGATGCGGGATCCGTCGGCTCGGCCCCGGCCCGCTCGGCGGCCGTGCGCGTCGTGGCGTCGGTTCGGTCGGCCGGTGTCGCCCCCACCCGTCCTTCCGGCCCTTCCGGTCCTTCCTCCGGCAGGACGCGGTTCCCCTCGTTCATGCTCTCCCCACGGCTGGCCGCGGCCGCACGCGTCGGCGGCAGCGGAACGTCGGCCACGCCCCCGGGTCATCGCCGCGGGAACGGCCCTTACCGGATTCAACCAGGTTCGCGGGCCGTGGCGAAGTGGCCGGTCAGGGCGTCTGGTGAGGTGGGGAGGGGGACGGCGTGGTGGCGGGGGTGGCGTCGGGGAGGGGAGCGGTCAGCAGGCCGGAGCCGGTCACCGCGGGGACCGTGGACCAGGCGGCGAGCGGATAGACGACGGTGTCGTCGAGCGGGCGTATCAGCGGGGAGACGGCGGCCGCACCCGCCATCACCGGCGCGGTCAGGCTGCGCAGGGTGTCGCTCTGGGCCTGGCCGGTACCGGCGGACGGCAGTCCGGGAACCAGCGGCGCGGACATCGAGGTCGGTACCGCCATGGTCTGTCCGAACTGTGCGCCGCCCTGGGCCGACAGCGGCCCCACAGCACGCCGGCGCTGATTGTCCGGTGTGGCGGCGCCCGTGCCCGCACCCGTACCCGTGCCGGCCGAGCGTGCCGGGACGACGTTGTTGCCGGTGCCGGAGCCACCGCGGGCGTCCACGGCGGTGTCACCGGGGATGCCGGTGGTCACGCCGCCGAGTGCGACCGCGGCCAGCGACACCGCGCCGGCGGCGGCGACGGCGAACCGCAGACCGCGCGAGGCGGAACGCCCGTCGTCCGGGCGCCCGACGGGATGGATGCGGAAGCCGCGCTCCTCGGGTGCGGGGACGACAGGGTCGTGCGGGCGGGCGGGCACGTACCCGAACGCGAAGCGCTCGCCGCGCCTCACTCCGAAGACGCCGGTGGCCGCGGCGGTGTCGTCGACGCCGCGTCCGAAGAGGCCTCCCCCGGGCGGCGACATGCCGTCGCCGTCCAGGTCACCCCCTCCGGGAAGGCCCTGGAGGCGGGCCAGCAGGCTCGCCGAGGGCGGCGGCGGGGCCGCCTCTGCGAACACGTTCTTCAGCCGGCGCTGTGCGTCCGCCTCCGCCTTGCACCGGGCGCAGGTGGCCAGGTGTGCGAGGACCCGCTCACGCGACTCATGACCGAGCTCTCCGTCCACCAGGGCGGAGAGCCGGTCTCCCAGGTGCTGCTCGGCGAGATGCGCCTCCGCAGGTTTCGGTCGGGATCCACTCACGCGGTCGCGCCCCCTCCCCCCAGAGCGGGGACACGGGCCAGGAACGAGCGCCGCTCGGCCGCGCGCGCCTCAGGGGAGCGGTGCGCGAGGGCCTTGCGGAGCTGGGAGCGGCCACGGTGGATACGGGAGCGGACCGTGCCGAGCTTCACGCCGAGGGTCGCGGCGATCTCCTCGTACGACAGTCCCTCGATGTCGCACAGGACGACGGCGGCGCGGAACTCGGGCGCGAGGGTGTCCAGGGCCTGCTGGACGTCGGCGTCGAAGTGCGCGTCGTTGAAGAGCTGCTGCGGGGTGGGCTCGCGGCTGGCCAGGCGCTCGGCCGCGTCCTCGCCGAGGGCGTCGAAGCGGATGCGCTGCTTGCGCCGGACCATGTCCAGGAAGAGGTTGGTCGTGATGCGGTGCAGCCAGCCCTCGAAGGTGCCCGGCGAGTAGGTCGACAGGGAGCGGAAGACACGGACGAAGACCTCCTGGGTGAGGTCCTCGGCGTCGTGCTGATCGCCGGTCAGGCGGTAGGCGAGGCGGTAGACACGGGCGCTGTGGGTGCTGACGATCTCCTCCCAGGTGGGCGGAGTCCACGCCTGCCCGTCCGCGTCGGTGGAGAAGGTCGCGGTCTGGGCCTCGCCTGCGGCGAAACCGGCGTGGTGGTCAGCAGCGGTGTCGGTCACGGATTTCGGCCTGCCCGCCGACCCGAGGAAGCGCCGCAGCACTCCACCCCGGTCTCCGGGCGCAGCCGCACCTCCCCTGTCGGCTCTGGTGGTGTCCAGTGGAGCCCCTACCATAGCCACCTCGCCCGTTAGCTCCGGATAAGCGGTTTTACGAGAATTTGATACACGCTGATACGGCTCATGCGGCTGCGTCAGCAGTTGCTCGGCGTCCTGATCCACACCTCTTACCCCCCGTCGCACATCCGGGCACCGTCTCAACCCTGTAAACGTCCGGTCCCATCTGCGGGTTCCCGACGCCAACGGATACAGTCACGCCAGGAATTCAGGGGACGGGAGAGGGTCATTACCGGCAACCGGCAGACGAGCTGGGCGTTCGCCGACGCCTTTGTCGCCGAGGACGAAGCGCTGCGGTGGGCCCGTGACCGGGCCCGCGAGGCAGGGCTGCGCTCGGTGTCGCCCGGCACGGGCGCCGCGCTGCGACTGCTCGCCGCCTCCGTGGACGCGAAGGCTGTCGCGGAGATCGGCACGGGTTGCGGGGTGTCCGGAATCCATCTGCTGCACGGCATGCGCCCGGACGGGGTGCTCACCACCGTCGACCCGGAGCCGGAGCACCAGCAGTTCGCCCGGCAGGCCTTCCGCGCCTGCGGATTCGCCAGCAACAGGGCCCGCTTCATCCCCGGCCGCGCCCTGGACGTGCTGCCCCGGCTCGCGGACGCCGGCTACGACCTCGTCTTCTGCGACGGGGACCGGCTGGAGTACCTGGACTATCTCGCTGAATCGTTGCGCCTGCTGCGGCCGGGCGGGCTGATCGTCTTCGAGGGAGTCTTCGCCAACGGCCGTACGGTCGACTCGGGACCGCAGCCGACGGAGGTGCTGCGGCTGCGGGAGCTGCTGCGCGCGGTGCGCGAGAGCCAGGAACTGGTCCCGTCGCTGCTGCCGGTGGGCGACGGGCTGCTGTGCGCCGTGAAGCGCTGACCGGCCGCCGGGGGCGGGAAACGCGGCTGCCCCGGCACCGCGTACGATGCCGGGGCAGCCGGAAGGACCGAATCGCCGGGCCGTCAGCCGGCGACGTCCTGGAGGGCGTCGCCGAGCGCCTTGGCCTCGTCAGGGGTTAGCTCGACGACGAGTCGACCGCCGCCTTCGAGCGGAACGCGCATGACGATGCCCCGCCCCTCCTTGGTCACCTCGAGCGGGCCATCACCCGTCCGCGGCTTCATGGCCGCCATGCTCGTTCCCCTTCCTGAAACCAGCTCATCGTCTGCCGAGAGCCCTGGGAGGGCATCCGCGGTTCCGGAACGGACACGCGACACCGGCATCGAACACATTGCTTCCCAGCCATTATCCCGCATCGCAGGACCCGATGACCAACATCAGTCGGCATCGCTTGGGCAACGCGCGCGAGCAAAACCACCCAATTCGGGGATGTGGCTGCGATACTGCACCGCCGCACGGAGATCCGCCTGCCGGCTCCGCTCCGTTTTTCTTTGACGCAGGTCACATGTCCCGTCCGGCCCTTGGGCGGTGATCTCCGCCATGCTGTCCTTCATACAGGGACGTACTGAGCGGTACGTCATCCGTGACACCGAGGGGATGCGCCATGGCCGACACCGTGCTCTACGAGGTGAGCGACGGACTCGCGACGATCACGCTGAACCGCCCCGAGGCGATGAACGCGCTGAACGTCGCCACCAAGGTCGCCCTCCGCGAGGCGGCTGAATCCGCGGCCGGGGACGCGGCCGTACGGGCGATCCTGCTGACCGCCGCGGGGGACCGGGCGTTCTGCGTCGGCCAGGACCTCAAGGAGCACATCGGGTTGCTCGCGGCCGACCGGGAGACCGGGTCCGGGCAGACGATGAGCACGGTCAAGGAGCACTACAACCCGATCGTGAGGGCCCTCGCCGGGGCTGCCAAGCCGGTCGTCGCCGGGGTGAACGGGGTCGCCGCGGGGGCGGGCTTCGGCTTCGCGCTCGCCGCGGACTACCGGGTGGTCGCCGACACGGCCGCCTTCAACACGTCGTTCGCGGGCGTGGCCCTGACCGCCGACTCCGGGGTCTCCTGGACCCTGCCCCGGGTGATCGGCCCGAGCCGCGCCACCGACCTGCTGCTGTTCCCGCGCAGCATCAGCGCCCAGGACGCGCTGGAGCTGGGCATCGCCAACCGGGTCGTACCCGCGGCCGAGCTGCGGGCCGAGGCCGAGAAGACGGCGCGGGCGCTGGCCGAGGGCCCGACGGTGGCGTACGCGGCGATCAAGGAGGCGGTGGCACACGGCCTCACGCACTCCCTCGCCGAGACGCTGGAGAAGGAGGACGAGCTGCAGGCCCGGGCCGGTCGGTCCGAGGACCACGCGATCGCCGTGCAGGCCTTCGTGAACAAGGAGAAGCCGAAGTACCTCGGCCGGTGAGAGCGGTGGGCTCCTAGGGCGCGACGAGCAGGGCCTCCGCGCCCACGGGCCGGTATCCGGCCGCCTGGAAGGCGCGCACGCTGCGGGCGTTGCCCGCGGCCTGTTGGGACCAGACGTACTGCCCCGGGGGGACGAGGTGCCGGGCGGCCGTGGCCAGGGCCCGGCCCAGCCCCCGGTGCCGTGCGTCCTCGTCCACCTCGACGGCCGTCTCCCAGCGGCCCGCCACACCGCGCCCGAGCACGAGCACTCCCCCGTCCGTCGCCCAGACGCGGACGTCGTCCCGGCGCGTGCGGGCGCTGTGCACGCGCGGGTGATCCGGGTCGGCGAGCTCACGCAGTTCCAGCGGGGGGTCGCCGGGCAGGGAGCCCGCCACCGTGAGCAGGTCGACGGTGTCGGTCGTCCGGCCCGTGCGGGCCAGGAACGCGGCCAGGAAGCGGGCGTTCATCGCGGCCGCCAGTTCGTCGCAGTCCAGGGCGGCGAGCGTGCCGCGCACCCAGTCGGGGTCCTCGTCGGTGAACACCACGGAGTGCGCGGTGAAGGCGATCACTCCGGCGTCCCGGTGGCTGGGTTGGGGCACCACGGTCGTACCGCCGTCGGGCGCCGGAAAGCGCCCGCGCGCCGCCGCCTCCAGGATGTCGGCCAGGCTCCGCGGGCCGGGGTCAGGCACCGGCGCCCCTGGCCACGCACGCCGCCAAGTGGTCGTCGACCAGGCCGCATGCCTGCATCAGGGCGTACGCGGTCGTCGGGCCGACGAATCTGAGGCCCCGTTTCTTCAGGGTCCTGGACAGGGCCGTGGACTCCGGGGTCACGGCCGGGACGTCGGCGAGGGTCTTCGGGACCGGACGGCCGGCCGGGTCGGGGGCGTGGGACCAGATCAGCTCGTCCAGCTCGCCCTCGGACCAGTCGGCCAGCACGCGCGCGTTGGCGAGCGTGGCGTCGATCTTGGCGCGGTTGCGGATGATGCCCGCGTCGGCCAGCAGCCGCTCGCGGTCCTCCTCGGTGAAGGCGGCGACCTTCTCGATGCGGAAGCCGGCGAAGGCCGCGCGGAAGCCCTCGCGGCGGCGCAGGATCGTGATCCAGGACAGGCCCGACTGGAAGGCCTCCAGGCTGATCCGCTCGAAGAGGGCGTCGTCGCCGTGGACCGGGCGGCCCCACTCCTCGTCGTGGTACGACACGTAGTCCTCGGTGGACAGGGCCCAGGGGCAGCGCAGGGCGCCGTCGGGTCCGGCCAGGGCGGCTCCCTCGGTCATCGCCGGTCCTCCGGACGGTCGGGCTTCGCCATGTGCACGTGCGCCGCCGCGGCCCTGGCTCCGGCCAGCGCCGACTCCAGGTCGGCGATACGGGCGTCCCGCTCGGCGAGTTCGGCGGCGACGCGGCCGAGGGCGTCGTCGACGTCCGCCATGCGGTAGCCGCGCGGGGCGACCGGGAAGCGCAGGCTCTCCACGTCCGCCCGGCCCACCGGGCGGTCCGGGGGCAGCGGGTCCTGCAGCCGCTCCGGTGCCGCCTCGGGCAGCGGGCCGCTCCCGCCGCCGCCCACCACGGCCAGTGTCACCGCGGCGACCACGACGGCCAGCGCGACGACCAGGAACAAGAACATCACCATCGCCTCAGGGTCCCCACGCTCTCTGCCGGACGCTGTGCCGGACATCGAATCTGTCTGGGTCCGATCGTGCCATGCGAGTCGGACGGTTAGGGTCACGGTGGCCGTACTGCGGGACGTACTAGGAGAGGTCACAGCGGATGCTCAGGCTGGGCGGGCGGGAATTCGGGCCCCACGAGACGGTGATCATGGCGATCGTCAACCGGACTCCGGACTCCTTCTACGACCAGGGGGCCACGTTCCGCGACGAGCCCGCGCTCGCGCGCGTGGAGCAGGCCGTGGCCGAGGGCGCCGCGATCATCGACATCGGCGGGGTGAAGGCCGGACCGGGCGAGGAGGTGACGGCCGAGGAGGAGGCACGGCGGACGGTCGGCTTCGTGGCGGAGGTACGGCGCCGCTTCCCGGACGTGATCATCAGCGTGGACACCTGGCGGGCCGAGGTCGGCGAGGCGGTGTGCGAGGCGGGGGCGGATCTGCTGAACGACGCGTGGGGCGGCGTCGACCCGGCGCTGGCGGAGGTCGCGGCGCGGTACGGGGTGGGGCTGGTGTGCACGCACGCGGGGGGCGTGCAGCCGCGGACCCGTCCGCACCGGGTGACGTACGACGACGTGGTGGCCGACATCCTGGACGTCACCCTGGGGCTGGCCGAGCGGGCGGTGGCACTCGGGGTGCCGCGGGAGTCGGTGCTGATCGATCCCGGGCACGACTTCGGGAAGAACACGCGGCACAGCCTGGAGGCGACGCGGCGGCTGGACGAGATGGTCGCCACGGGGTGGCCGGTGCTGGTGTCGCTGTCCAACAAGGACTTCGTCGGCGAGACGCTCGACCGGCCGGTGAAGGAGCGGCTGATCGGTACGTTGGCGACGACCGCGGTGTCGGCGTGGCTCGGGGCGCGGGTGTACCGGGTGCACGAGGTGGCCGAGACCCGGCAGGTCCTGGACATGGTGGCGTCCATCGCCGGCCACCGGGTGCCCGCGGTGGCCCGGCGGGGCCTGGCCTGAACACCAGGGCCTCCGCCGGACCGTTCCCCTAGCGGGCCGCCTCCTTGGAGACGAGGGCGACTGCCTCGTCCACCTCGTCCGTCACATGGAACAGGAGCAGGTCCTTCTCCGCGGCCTTGCCCTGGGCCACCAGGGTGTTCTTCAGCCAGGAGACCAGGCCGCCCCAGTACTCGCTGCCGAAGAGGACGATCGGGAAGCGGGTGACCTTCTGGGTCTGGACCAGGGTCAGGGCCTCGAAGAGTTCGTCCAGGGTGCCCAGGCCGCCCGGCAGGACCACGAAGCCCTGGGCGTACTTCACGAACATCATCTTGCGCACGAAGAAGTAGCGGAAGTTCAGGCCGATGTCGACGTAGGGGTTGAGCCCCTGCTCGAAGGGCAGTTCGATGCCGAGGCCGACCGAGACTCCGCCCGCCTCGCACGCGCCCTTGTTGGCGGCCTCCATCGCGCCCGGGCCGCCGCCCGTGATCACCGCCCAGCCGGCCCCGACCAGGCCCCGGCCGAGCCGCACCCCGGCGTCGTACTCCGCCGAGTCGACCGGCGTACGGGCCGAGCCGAACACACTGATCGCGGGCGGGAGTTCGGCGAGCGTGCCGAAGCCCTCGATGAACTCCGACTGGATGCGCAGCACGCGCCAGGGGTCGGTGTGGACCCAGTCCGAGGGGCCGCCCGCGTCCAGCAGACGCTGGTCGGTGGTGCTGGCCGTCACCTGTCCCCGCCGCCGGAGGACCGGTCCGAGACGCTGCTCGTCCGGCGGGACCTTCTTCCCCTCGGGGTTTCCGGTAGGCATATGCGCTCCCTCAGCGGTTGGGGCCTCCCCGGCTCCGGCGAGGCCGGGGGCCGGGGAGGTAGTTCGATCTCAGACTAGATCCACGCCGGTTACGGAGGGGGGACGTGCGCGTGTCCGGCGTGAGGCTCCCGACGACAGCCCCGGGCGGTGAGCCCTAGGCGGTGAGCCAGTTCCGCAGGCGCTGCTCGCCCGCCAGGATCTTCGCCGTCTCCACCCGCTCGTCGCGCTTGTGCGCCAAGTGCGGGTTGCCGGGGCCGTAGTTGACGGCCGGGATGCCGAGCGCGGAGAAGCGGGAGACGTCCGTCCAGCCGTACTTGGGCCGCGGGGTGCCGCCCACCGCCTCGATGAAGGCCGCGGCGGCCGGATGGGAGAGGCCGGGCAGCGCGCCGCCGCTGTGGTCGTCGACCACGAACTCCTCCACACCGCAGTCCGCGAACACCTCACGGACGTGCGCGATCGCCTCCTCCTCCGTGCGGTCGGGGGCGTAGCGGAAGTTGACCGTCACCACGCACTCGTCGGGGATGACGTTGCCGGCCACTCCCCCGCCGACGCGGACCGCGTTCAGGCCCTCGCGGTACTCCAGGCCGTCGATCACCGGGTAGCGGGGCTCGTAGGACGCCAGGCGGGCCAGGATGGGGGCGGCGGCGTGGATGGCGTTGGAGCCCATCCAGGAGCGCGCCGAGTGGGCCCGCTCGCCCGACGTCTTCAGCAGCACCCGCAGGGTGCCCTGGCAGCCGCCCTCCACCTCGCCGTCGGAGGGCTCCAGCAGGACCGCGAAGTCTCCCTCCAGCCACTCCGGATGGGCCTCGGCGACGTGCTTGAGGCCGTTGAGCTCGGCGGCGACCTCCTCGTTGTCGTAGAAGACGAAGGTCAGGTCGCGGTTGGGGGCGGGGACCGTGGCCGCGATGCGCAGCTGCACCGCGACGCCCGACTTCATGTCGCAGGTGCCGCAGCCCCACAGCACGCCGTCCTCGTCCAGGCGCGAGGGCACGTTGTCCGCGATCGGCACCGTGTCGATGTGACCGGCCAGGATCACGCGCTCGGCGCGGCCCAGGTTCGTACGGGCGATCACGTTGTTGCCGTGGCGGTCCACCGTCAGGTGCGGCAGGGCACGCAGGGCGGCCTCGATCGCGTCCGCGAGGGGCTTCTCGGTGCCGCTCTCGGAGGCGAAGTCCACGAGCTGCGCGGTGAGCGCGGCGGCGTCGAGCGTGAGGTCAAGCGAGGTGTCGGCCATGTTCCGACCCTAGCGCGCCGCCCGCGGGGGCCGGGTGCAAGCGCTGTCCGCCGACCCCCCGTGAGGGCCCGGCGGGCCTCCAGTACCTTGTACGCGTGTCAGAGCCGTCCCCCACCCGTCCCAAGCGCCGCGGTCGCCTCTTCCGGTTCGCCGCGGCCCTGTTGGTCCTGTGCGGTGTCGCCGCGTACCTCGTGGTGCAGTACGTCACGGGAGGCGGCGGAGCGCGCGGCTGCAAGGTCGTCGCGGACGACGGGACCGGGACGGCGTACGAGTTCACTCCGGAGCAGGCGGTGAACGCGGCGACGATCGCGGCCGTGGGCACCGGGCGCGGGATGCCCGAGCGGGCGGTGGCGATCGCGCTGGCGACCGCTCTGCAGGAGTCGGGGCTGCGCAACATCGAGCACGGCGACCGGGACTCGCTGGGCCTGTTCCAGCAGCGGCCCTCGCAGGGCTGGGGCACCGAGCGGCAGATCATGGACCCCGCGTACGCGGCGGGCATCTTCTACGCGCACCTGGCCAAGGTGCCGGACTACGCCGATCTGCCGCTGACCCGGGCGGCCCAGGAGGTGCAGCGCAGCGGCTACCCGGAGGCCTACGCCAAGCACGAGCCGGACGCGACGCTGCTGGCGGCGGCGCTGACCGGGCGCGCGGCGGCCACGCTGACCTGTGACGGGCGTCCGGACGGCACGGCCACGACGACCGGCCCGGATGCCGTACGGGCCGCGCTGGTACGGGACTTCGGGCGGGACGCGCTGCAGGAGACCGGTGCGCAGGTGGGCGGTACGCCCGTGCCGTCGCCGTCTCCCTCGCCGAGCGTGACCGCGACCGCGCAGGGCCGCACCGTGACCGTGCCGGTGCCGCAGGGCACGAAGGTGGACGCGAGCGGGCGTGGCCCACGGCAGCGGGGCTGGCAGCTGGCGCAGTGGGCCGTGGCCAACTCCTCGGCGCTGCACATCCAGCGGGTGTCGTACGCGGGGCGGGAGTGGGCCGCCGGGAGCGACGGCGGCCGGTGGAAGCCGGGCGCCCAGGGCGGGGCCGCCGGCGCGGAGAAGTCCATGGACGTCGTCCGGATCGTGACCGGACAGTAGTACGAGGGATCCCTCCGGCGGGTTGCTCGGCACCGGTTCGGCCGACCGTCCGGGCAAGCCGGGCACCGGATCCGCGATCCCTTGGAAATCAAGGGACGTAAGGATTCTGCGGGATTTCCGGGAGACGTTCTTTGCCCGTTTTTATCCACACCTGATAATGCGATGCGTTATCCATTCTTTACCTGAGGCGTCCGCAACCTTCGCGGGCTTCGAGCGGTAGTCACGGCGTCCGAGCACGGACCCGAGCCCGGACACACACACCGTTCTCTCCCGTCGAATGGAGCATCATGTCCCTCCCTCTGACCCGCCGGATCGCCCGTGCCGCGCTGCTCGTCGCAGCGGGAGCGGCAGCCGGGGTCGGTGCGGCCGGCTCCGCCGGTGCGGCCACGAACCTTCCGGCGGCGACCCCGAACCTGGGGGGCCTGACCTCCCTGGACACGGCGAACGTCGCCAACACCGTCGACGGCGCCGCGACGAACGTCACCTCGCTCGCGGGCCACACGGGCGGCAAGGCGGTCGAGCAGGCGGTGCCGGCCGCGGGCCAGGCAGGCGGCGGTGCCCTGAGGAAGACCACGCCGGTGGCGCAGAAGGCCGCCGGTGACACCGCCGGGGCGGCCGGAGAGGTCCTCGGGGGCGCCACGTCCGGCGTCACGAAGGGTGGACTGCCCACGTCCAACCTGCCGGTCAAGGGGCTGCCGATCAGCGGCTGACGGTTCGCCGCCACCGAGCTGAGCCGCGACGGGGCCCGGGGAAGTTCCCCGGGCCCCGTCCGTCTTCGTGCCGCTGTTCTCAGGCCGTGAGGCGGGACACCGCCGCCCGCACGCGTTCGTCCGTCGCCGTCAGGGCCACGCGTACGAACTTCTCGCCCGCCTCGCCGTAGAAGTCGCCCGGCGCGACCAGGATGCCCAGGTCGGCCAGGTGGGCGACCGTGGCCCAGCAGGACTCGTCGCGGGTGGCCCACAGGTAGAGGCTCGCCTCGCTGTGCTCGATGCGGAAACCGTGGCCCAGCAGCGCGGCGCGCAGGGCCTCGCGTCGGGCGGCGTAGCGCTCGCGCTGTTCGTGGACGTGGGTGTCGTCGCCCAGGGCCGCCACGACGGCCGCCTGGGTGGGCGCAGACATCATCATGCCGCCGTGCTTGCGGATCTCCAGCAGCGGGCCGAGGACGGCCGGGTCGCCGGCGATGAAGGCCGCGCGGTAGCCCGCGAGGTTGGACCGCTTGGAGAGGCTGTGGACGGCGACGATGCCGTCGTGGGAGCCGCCGTTGACGTCCGGGTGCAGGACCGAGACCGGGTCGGCCTCCCAGCCCAGTTCCAGGTAGCACTCGTCGGAGACCAGCAGGACGCCGTGGGCGCGGGCCCAGGCGACGATGTCCGTGAGGTCCCCCTTGGAGATGACCCTGCCCGTCGGATTGGACGGGGAGTTCAGCCAGAGGAGCTTCAGGCCGGCGGGGTCGAGGTCGCGCGGGTCGTCGTAGGCCTCGTAGGCGGCACGGGCGAGGCGGGCGCCGACCTCGTAGGTGGGGTAGGCGAGGCGCGGGTACGCGACCCTGTCGCCGGGGCCGAGGCCCAGCTGGGTCGGCAGCCAGGCCACCAGCTCCTTGGAGCCGACGACCGGCAGGACGTGGCGGTGGGTGACCCCACGGGCGCCCAGGCGGCGCTCCAGCCAGCCGGTGATCGCGTCGCGCAGGGCCGGGGTGCCCCAGACGGTCGGGTAGCCCGGCGAGTCGGCCGCGTCGATCAGGGCCTTCTGGATCAGTTCGGGCACCGGGTCGACCGGGGTGCCCACGGACAGGTCGACGATCCCGTCGGGGTGCGCGGCGGCCGTCTTCTTGTACGGCTCCAGCTTGTCCCAGGGGAAGGTGGGGAGCCGGTCGGAGACTGCGGACACGGGAATCAGGCTCACTTTCGTACGGTGCGGCAAACGCCTCGGTCCCGTACGGCGGTGATCGGGACGATCGGGCCGTACGGGACCGAGGCGGCGCGGTTTGCGGGCCGCTTGGCGCTCAGACGGTCACTCGCCCTGCGGCGGCAGCGCGGCGACGAAGGGGTGGTCGCGCTCGATCAGCCCCAGCTTGCTGGCACCGCCGGGAGAGCCGAGCTCGTCGAAGAACTCGACGTTCGCCTTGTAGTAGTCCTTCCACTCCTCCGGGACGTCGTCCTCGTAGAAGATCGCCTCGACCGGGCAGACCGGCTCACAGGCACCACAGTCGACGCATTCGTCCGGGTGGATGTACAAGGACCGCGAGCCCTCGTAAATGCAGTCGACCGGGCACTCCTCGATGCACGCCTTGTCCTTCACGTCGACACAAGGCTGCGCGATGACGTAGGTCACGCTGTCGTTCCTCCTCGATAGGGCGCTGGCGGGCCTCCGTAGGCTCCGCCGCCTGGCGCGCGGGAGCGCGGCGTCGTCGATGCCCGCCCCTAGTATCTCCGTTCCGGAGCATGATCCGAACAGGAGGGGTGAACTGGCCAGTGGAAATCTCGGCGGCAGGGCGTCTGGAAGTCCGTATCAACCCTTCTGACGTGGGAAAACGGGTCTCCGTACGGCGCTTGAGCGAACCTGGGGCGACGCGGGAGAAGTTCACCGACACGGTCGGTGTTCTCACATCATGGGATGATGGCGTGCTCATGATCACACGACGGGACGGGCAAAGTGTCCGGATCGCCGAATCCGCCCTCGTCGCGGGCAAGGTCGTGCCGGCCGCTCCGGCACGCCGCCGCGGGCCTTCCGCCTCGTACGCGGAGCTCGCACGGGTCGTCTCGCACGGATGGCAGCCGCTGGAGACCGAGCGGCTCGGGGAGTGGGAGCTGCGGGCCTCCGAGGGGTTCACACGGCGGGCCAACAGCGTGCTGCCGGTCGGCGACCCGGGCCTTCCGCTCGACGCGGCCCTCGCGGTGGTACGACGCTGGTACGGCGAGCGTGGCCTGCCCGCCTACGTCCAGACGGCCACCGGAGCCGAGGGCACGCAGGAGCTGCTGTGCGCGGAGCTGGAGCGGCGCGGCTGGGTGCGGGAGGTGAGCTCCGAGGTGTGGACCGGTGCTCTGGCGCCGGTCGCGGACCGGGCCGGGGGCACGGGTGTGCTGCTGTCCCGGTCGGCGGACGAGGCGTGGCTCGCCCGGTACCAGCGCAAGGGGGTGAGCGAGGTGGCCCTGCGGGTGCTCGGCGGCGGACCGTCGGTGTGGTTCGCGACCGTCCCCGGTGCCGAGGGCGAGGCTCCGGCGGCGATCGGCCGGTGTGTCGTGGAGGGCCGGTGGGCCGGCTTCGCGGCGGTCGAGGTGGATCCCGGGCGGCGCCGGCAGGGGCTTGCCACGCAGGTGCTGGCCGCGCTGGCCCGCCGGGCGCTGGAGGAGGGCGCGTCGGCGGCCTGGCTGCAGGTGGAGACGGACAACGCGGCCGCACACGCGCTCTACGCCGCGCTGGGCTTCACGCCCCACCACACGTACCACCACTACCGGGCTCCGCAGGAGGACGACCCCGAGGGTCCGGGCCGGGAGACGGAAGCGGGCGGCGAGGGCCGGGGCCGGCTCCCCGACCCGTCCGGGACGGCCCGGGAAGCGGAAGGCGAAGGGCGCGGGCCGGACGCGGTTCCGGGCGTCGGTGGGGCGGGGCGGTCGTAGAAGCGCTGTGAAGGGGCATGAACCTGGCATGCGTCACCCGTATCTGCCGCCGCCGTACCCGCCCCCGCCGGAGCGGTCCGCCGAGGTGCGCCGGAGATTCGGCGAGGAGGCGCGGTCCGGGCGGCCGGATCTGGCGATGCTGTGTCTGCTGATCGGCGCCGAGACGGACGGCTCGCTGGACGAGGCAGGGATCGACGCCGCGCAGCTGGAGCTGGACCGGCTCGCGGGCGAGCTGCCGTACCGGCCGGGCGGCCCGCGGGCGTGGGCGGAGGCCGTGGGACGGCTGCTCGGGGAGCGCTACGGCTTCCACGGGACGCCCGGTGACTACCAGCGGCTGGAGTCCTCCCTGCTGCACAAGGTGCTGCGGCGGCGGCGCGGGCTGCCGATCCTGCTGTCGGTGGTCTGGCTGGAGGTCGCCCGCAGGGCCGGCGCTCCGGTGTACGGGGTCGCGTTGCCGGGGCACTTCGTGGTCGGGTTCGGCCCGGCCGAGGAGCAGGTGCTGGCCGATCCGTTCGACGGGGGCCGGGTGCTGACCGGGACCGACGCGGACATGTTCGTGGTGGGTGCCACGGGGGCCCCGCTGGATGCCGCGATGCTGGAGCCCGCGGCGCCGCTGGAGGTGGTCCTGCGCATCCTGAACAACATCCGCGCGTGGGCCGCGGCCCGGCCGGAGCGGTCGGACGTCGCTCTGCGGGCCGTGGAGCTGGCGCTGCTCGTGCCCTCCCATCCGGCGCGGCTGCGCTACGAACGCGGACAACTCCTGGTGCAGCTGGGCCAGTTCGTGCCGGGAGCCGAGGAGCTGGACGCCTACGCCGATCTGATCGAGGTGGTCGACGAACCGACCGCCCAGAAGGTACGCCAACAGGCGCACTCGGCACGGTCGATGCTCAACTGACGGTCACAGCCACCCCTTCTCCCGCGCCGTCCGCACCGCCTCCGCCCGGTTGCGGACCGCCAGTTTCTGGATGGCCGTGGAGAGGTAGTTGCGGACCGTGCCCTGGGAGAGGTGCAGGGCCTCGGCCAGCTCGGCGTTGGTGGAGCCGTCTGCCGCGGCCCGCAGCACCTCGCGTTCGCGTTCGGTGAGGGGGTTGGCGCCCTCAGCGAGGGCCGCCGCGGCGAGCGTGGGGTCGATGACCCGCTCTCCGGACAGCACCTTGCGGATCGCCTCCGCGAGCTGCGCGGCCGGGGCGTCCTTGACGAGGAAGGCGTCGGCGCCCGCCTCCATGGCACTGCGCAGGTAGCCGGGACGGCCGAAGGTGGTGAGGACGACCAGCTTGACCCGGGGATGCTCCCGGTGCACCTGGGCCGCCGCCTCGATGCCGGTGCAGCCGGGCATCTCGATGTCGAGCAGCGCCACGTCGACGCCGTGCGCGCCGACGGCCGCCAGCACCTGGTCCCCGCGCGCGACCTGGGCCACGACCTCGATGTCGTCCTCCAGCCCGAGCAGCGCGGCCAGGGCCTCGCGGACCATCGACTGGTCCTCGGCGAGGAGGACCTTGATCGTGCTCGTCATGCCCCGGATCCTACGTCCCCCCGAGAGGCCGCGGGGACGCGGGCGACCAGCCGGAACCCGTGCTTGATCCGGCCCGCCTCCAGGGCGCCGCCGGCCTTCTCCAGCCGCTCCGTGAGGCCGGTCAGACCGTTGCCGGGGATGCCGCCGGCGTCGCCGGATCCGTTGTCCTCGACGGAGAGTTCGAGCATCGGACCGTCCAGGGTCTGCCGGTGCGTGAGCTGGACGAGGCACCGCTCGGCGCCGCTGTGCCGGACCACGTTGGTGACGGCCTCGCGCAGCGCCCAGGCGAGCGCGGACTCGCTCTCCTCGGGGACGCCGGCGAGGTCGGGCTCGGCCGGCAGGTCGGCGGTGACCCCGGCGGCGGTCAGCGCGACCTGGGTTCCGGCGAGTTCCGCGGCCAGCCGGGGGCGCCGGTAGCCGGTGACGGCCTCCCGTACGTCGACCAGGGCCTGCCGGCTGACCTGTTCGATGTCGGCGACCTGCTGGGCCGCCTTGTCGGGGTGGTCGGGCAGCATCCGGCCGGCCAGCTCGCTCTTCAGCGTGATCAGGGAGAGCGAGTGGCCGAGCAGGTCGTGCAGGTCGCGGGCGAGCCGCAACCGTTCCTCGTTGGCCGCGAGATGGGCCACGGTGGCCCGCGCCTTGCGCAGCTCGACGGTCGTACGGACGAGTTGGGAGACGCCGATCATCGCGAACCCGATCAGCGGGACGAGGAGCAGACTCTCGTCCGCCTTCTCGTGCCAGCGCGTTCCGACGAGGCACATCACCACGGTCGCCGCGGGGATCGCCCAGAACGCGGCCCGGACCGGCAGGGTCGCCCCGCAGGCGACCGACAGGTAGATGAACATGCCGAGCCATGCGCCGCCGAAGCTGTACGACAGCAGGGGGGCGAGGACGCCGAGGACCGAGAGCAGTGCGACGACGGCGCGCGGGGAGTAGGGCCGGCCCATGTTGCGGAAGACCAGCGCCAGGTAGGCGGTCACGAAGGCGGCGAGGCCGATCGCGCCGCCGACCGTGGCGCCCGTGGTGTGGCGGCCGGAGGCCAGGTCCTGGACGGGGGACCTGAGGAAGACCAGCCAGACGCCGATCCACAGCGCCTTGATCATCAGCTCGCGCCGGTTGCGCGGGCCCTGGCCGATCCGCACCTGGTGCTCCGGCCGCACCTCACCGATCCGCGGGTCTTCCGTCATCGTGCTCACGCCTTCAGCGTGTCCTTCCGGTACAGCCAGGCCGCGCCACCCGCGAAGAGGACGAAGTAGACGGCGAGGATGGCGACGTCGGTCCCGCTGGGGGCCTGGCTCTGTTCGATGGCCCGTCCGAGAGCAGCGTACGCGTGGGTGGGCAGCCACTTCGCGACGTCCTGGAGGGCCTGCGGGAAGCTGGTGGACGGCATCCACAGGCCGCCGAGGACCGACAGGCCGAAGTAGACGATCATCGTGATCGGGCGGACCGCGTCACCGGAGGCGAGGTAGCCGAGGGCGACACCCAGCGCGGCGAAGACGAGACTGCCGGCCCAGATGACCCCGGTCAGGGCGAGCCACTGCCAGGCGCCGAGGTGGACGTGCTTGAAGGCGGCGGCGGCGATGAACACCACGACGATCGACGGCAGGCTCACCACGGCGGCGCTGGCGGTCTTGGCGAGGACGTAGCCGCGCCCGGGCAGCGGGGTCAGCCGCAGCTGCCGTACCCAGCCGTTCTCGCGTTCCTTGGCGATGCGCTCGCTGTTGCCCATCAGGACGGCGGTCAGGGCGCCGAAGGAGGCCATGGAGACCATCAGGTAGGTGGCGACGGTCAGGCCGGTACCGTCGACCTTGTCGGTGGAGCCGGAGCTGCTGGAGAAGATCAGGAAGAGGATCGCCGGGTAGAGCACCGAGAAGAACAGGAATCTCCGGTTGCGGAACGCGCGGGTCAGTTCCAGCTTGATCAGGGCGTTCATGACTGCTTGGCCTCCTCGGCCTCCGTGATGGCGACGAAGGCCTGCTCCAGACCGAGGCCGGCGACTTCGAGATTGCGGGGGAAGACACCGAGGCCGTACAGGGCGTGGACGGTGGCGTCGGCGTCGGACGACTGGATGCGGACGGTCTGGCCCGACCCCGTGGCGGAGCCGCTGTTGGACACAGTGATCGAGGTGAGGAACGGCAGGCCTCGCAGGGCCGCCTCGTCGATCTCGCCCTCCAGGTCGAAGGAGACCCGCCGGGCGCCCGCCTTGGCCTTGATCTCGGCGGCGGTGCCGTCGGCGAGGAGGCGGCCGCGGTGCAGCACGAGCACGCGGTCCGCGATGGCGTCGGCCTCTTCGAGGTAGTGGGTGGCGAACAGGACGGTACGGCCCTGGTCGGCCTGCTCACGCATGGTGGCCCAGAAGGCCTGGCGGGCGGAGACGTCCATGCCGGTGGTCGGCTCGTCCAGGATGATCAGGTCGCTGTCACCGGCGGTCGCGAGGGCGAAGCGGACCCGCTGGGCCTGGCCGCCGGAGAGCTTGTTGACCTTGCGGTCGGCGATCTGTGTGATGCCCGCGCGGGACATGACGTCCGCGGCCTTGTACGGCTTCGGGTGCAGCGAGCAGGCCAGCTTCACCAGCTCGGCCACGGTGACCTCGTCCATCAGACCGCCGCTCTGCAGCATGGCCCCGACCCGCCCGGCGACGATGGCGTCACGGGGGGCGCCGCCGAAGAGGCTCACCGTGCCGCCGTCGGGGTGCTTGAGGCCGAGGAGCAGATCGAGAGTGGTGGACTTGCCGGCCCCGTTCGGGCCGAGGAGGGCGACGGTCTCGCCCGGGTACAGCCGGAGCGAGAGCCCGTCGACGGCCTTCACGCTCCCGTACGTCTTGGTCACCTGGTCGAAGCCGACCACCGGGGTGGTGGTGGCCGGTGCCGCAGTTGTCGTCATGGCGTCCATGCTCGCGGCGGGGCCGGTCGCCGGGCAGTGTCGGGGGTCCTGAGTGCCGGATGACAGATGTCATGCGGATCGGGTGACAGGCACGGCGAAGGGGCGCCCCCAACGGTGGGCGCCCCTTTTCGACCGTGGTGCGGCTAGCTCGGGTTGGTGTCGATGACCGCGACCCGGTTGGTCTTGCTCAGCAGCGCCTGGCGCAGGACGCCGTAGACGTCCTGCGGGGTGACGGGCGTCTTCTTGCCGTTGGCGCGGGTGATGAGCACGCCGTCGAAGGTCTTGCCGTAGAGCTGCTGCAGGGCGTTCAGATCGGGCTTGTCGACCAGTTTGCCGTCCGCCGTGGGCACCACCCTGAGGAACTTCCAGAGCGACTTGCCCGGGCTCATCAGGATCACGTGCCCCGCGCCCGCCTGCACCGTCACGCTGCTCGACATCGCCGGCTGCGCGAACTCCTTCATCTCCTGGTCGACCGCCGCGTTCGACACCGTCGGCTGCTTGGTGGTCGTCGGCACGGTGACCGCGGTCGCGGTGTTCGTCTCCACCAGGGTGCGGTAGGCCTGTTCGACCGCGGCGGTCGACTGGCCGGCGTCAATGGCCTTGCCCGCCTTGCCGTAGACGGCGACCGCGTGGCCCGGCTTGAAGTCGATGCCGCCCTCGACGACCGAGCCGGAGCCGCCGCCGGCCTGCTGGAGGGCGGCCTGCAGCTTCTCCTCGTCGACCGGCATCTGGGGCTCGATCACACGCTTCTGCCCGAAGAGGGAACCGATGACGTGGACCGGGTTGTAGTCGCTGGTCGCGGCCTTGCTGACGGTGTCCTGGAAGTCGAACTGGAGGCCCGCGTTCTCCGGGGTGAGGGTGACCGTCCTGCCGCCGACGGACAGCTTCAGCGGCTTGTTCACCCGGCTGCCGAAGGCGTCGTCGAGCTTCTTGACGGCGTCGTCGCGGGTGCCGCCGCCGATGTCCACGCCGAGCACCGTGGTGCCCTTGGGGACGTCGGTGTGGTTCATCAGCAGCCCGGCGCC
Organism: Streptomyces sp. NPDC048191; assembly: GCF_040652655.1. Taxonomy (NCBI): domain Bacteria; kingdom Bacillati; phylum Actinomycetota; class Actinomycetes; order Kitasatosporales; family Streptomycetaceae; genus Streptomyces; species Streptomyces sp. NPDC048191. The sequence continues at coordinate 52,161 of NZ_JBEZMO010000007.1, read as the reverse complement.
GTAGGCACCGCCCGCGACGACGACCACGCCGACGCCGAGCAGCACCAGCTTGCTGCGGCCCTTCTTCTTGGGCTTGGCCTGCGTCTTGGGCGCGGGCGCCGGCTCCGGCCGCCCGGACGGGGTCCGCGCGGCCGGGCCGTCGGCGGAGCCGCTGCCGAAGGGTGAGGTGCCGGCCCCGGGGACGACCGGGATGCCGCTGGTGACGGTGTGTCCGGAGACGTTGTCGGGGCGGTAGCCGGGCGTGCCCGGTTCGGGGGCCGGTTTCTGCGGGGTGAGGATCGCGGTGTCGTCGCTGAGCCCGCCGCCCGGGCCGAGGCCGGTGGCGCCGCCGCCGAGGCCGGTGCCCGGGCCTGCGGGGCCGCCCGGAGCGCCGGGACGGCCGGGGCCGGGGGGACCTTCGAGGTCGGCGATGTCGGCGAGGGCGCTGCGGGGGGCCTGGCCGCCGGGAGCGCCGTAGCGGTCCGTGCCGAACGAACCGCCCGGGGAGGACAGGTCGTCGAAGGCCTCGCCCGCCGACGGGACGAGGGGACCGTCGCCGGTGACCGGACCGCTGGTCGGTCCGGCCGGGCCCTGCGGGCCGCCGGGACCGCCGTGGCCGTGCGGGCCGTTGAAGCCGCTGGGGCCGCCGGGGCCGCCGGGGCCGCCCAGGCCGCCGGGTCCGTTCGTCGCGTTTCCGCCCGCCGTGGCGCCGAAGCCGTCGCGTCCGCTCGTGTCCGGGGTGCCGCCGTCGAAGGCGTCGGGGCCGCTCGCACCGCTCGTGCCCGGGCCGCCGAAGCCGTCCTGGCCGCCGTTCTCCGTGAAGAACGGCAGGTCGTCGCGGCGGGGTTCGCCGCCGGACGCGCCGGGGCGGGAGCCGGAGCCCAGCGGGCCCGCGGCCAGCGCCTCGGTCACGTCGAAGGAACCGGTGCCGCCGCCGTGTCCGGGGGCGACCGGGCCGCCAGTGGCGCCGGGCAGGCCCTTGCCGTTCGTGGTGCCGGAGCGGGAGGCGCCCGGAACGCTCATGGAGCCGACCACGCCACCGGGACGGCCGCCACCGGGGCGTGCGCCGGTGGTACCGGTCGTACCGGATGCTCCCGCACCACCCGTCCGGGTGCCCGGTGCACCGGGGGCGGGGTGGGAACCGGTGGGGATTCCGGCCCCGTTCGTGGCGCCGCCGCCCGGACCGCCCTTGCCGCCGGACGACTTGCGGGGCGCGAACCAGTCGCTGGTCTTGTCCTCGCCCTGGGCCGGGGGCTCGGCGGCGGGCTCGGCGGGGCCCGGGGCCGGCCGGTCGGCGGCGGTGGGCCGCGGAGCGGCGGGCGTCTCGTCCCCGGCGACGTCGGCGTCCCCGACGGGCTTGCGCACGACGACCGGCGGAATGGGCCTGGATCCGGGAATGTTGATCCGGATCCGGGTCGTCAGCGTGGTCTCGGTCTTCTTCTCCTCCGGCCGCGGGGCCGAACGGCCCGCGTCGGCAGCGTCGTCGGAAGCCATGGGGGTCCCGTACGGCGGCGTGCCGGAGGGGTATGCGGCTCCGCCGCGCCCGTTGGGCCCGGAGGACGGAGTGTCAGTTTCACGACTCAAGGCAGGTTCTCCCAGTTGGCTCCGCCGCCCGTATCGACCTCACACAGCGGGCGGCTCGGCGGCGCGCACCACCATACTGGCCACCTCTGGCGCTTATCCCATGACCGCTGAGGAAACCCACACGGGACTCGCACGTGCACCGCATGGCGAAGTGGTACGTCACTTGCCAAGTCGGGCGGGGCCGCCGCGGGGTTGCCGCCCGGCGCCAAGGGTGGCGCAGATCACAGCGAGAGCCATGCCGCCGAGCAGGAAGAGATAGGAACCGGCACCGGCGCCGAACAGGAAGTCGCCCTCCGGGCGGGCGGTGGTGAGCAGGATGACGGTGACGATCCAGCCCGCCACGGGTGCGACCGCCCCGCCCCGGCCGCCGGTGGCGTACGCCCCGCCGAGGAAGAGGCCGGCCGCGCCCGCGAGGGCGAGGAGCAGCCCGCCGGGGAACCAGGCGGCCTGGACGAGCGCCCCGGCGAGGGCGACGACCGGGCCGAGCAGGAAGAGTCCGGCATGGGCGCCGATCCGTCCGGCCGAGGGCCGTCGCAGCGGCTGGGCGAGCAGCGGGCCCTGTCCCTGGTTGCTCATGACGTCTCCTGAAGGTCGAGGCCGGCGAACAGGTCGGTCTCCCCCGGCCGTGCCGCGCCGCGCACCAACTCGTAGTACTCGGTGGTGAACAGCGGCTGGGCTAGTTCGTTGGAGAGCGCGAAGTACGGCTCGGCCACCTCGATCTGGGTGACGTGGGCGCGCATCGCGGCGGCCTTGGCGGAGGCGTGTGCGCTGCCGTCGACGGCGGTGGTGATCCGCTCGTCGTCCACCACGCCGGGTACGTCGTCCAGGGAGGCGCTCTTGCCGAACGGCAGCGCGGGCAGTTCGTCCTGGAGGCGGGCGAAGGCGGCCTCGGCGACGGAGCGCGGGACGCGGTTCCAGTAGACCTTGGCGATCCGGTGGCCGCGTTCGGCCGCGAGGTCGACGGCGCGCATGGCGACGCGGTGGGCCTGGATGTGGTCCGGGTGGCCGTAGCCTCCGTGGTCGTCGTACGTCACGAGGACCTGGGGGCGGACCTCCAGGATGACCTCGACCAGGTGGCCGGCGGCCTCGTCCACGTCGGCCTGCCAGAAGCAGCCGGGATCGTCGTTGTCCGGGATGCCCATCATCCCGGAGTCGCCGTACCGCCCCGCCCCGCCGAGCAGCCGGGCGTCGGCCACGCCCAGCGCGCGCACGGCCTCGGCCAGCTCGCCGCGCCGGTGCGCGCCCAGCGCGGGTCCCGTCAGATGCCGCAGTCCGGGCGGGATGACCTCGCCCCGTTCCCCGAGGGTGCAGGTGACCAGGGTCACATGGACACCCTCGGCCGCGTACCGGGCCATGGTCGCGCCGTTGTTGATCGACTCATCGTCCGGGTGCGCGTGCACCAGCAGCAGACGCCGGGCGGGCAGTTCCGTCATGGGGACACCCTACGAGGTCCCTGCGAGGGACTCGCGTCTTCGCCGAACGAGCTCATTCGTATCCGGAAGACGCTCTTCAGCGTCAGGGCCGCGACTCCGCCTCGTCGCTCCGACTCTCGTCCCGGTAGCGCGGAAGGTCATCGGTCGAGACGGTCCAGTCCGCGATGGTGACGTCCTCGCCGTACACGAAGTCCTTGCGGGTGGCGTAGCGGGGGCCGTCGGGGGTGGGGTGGATGTCGGAGAGGACAGCGCCGGTGCCGGGGCGATGGTCATGGCGCTCGCTCCTCGTCGTCTGTGCCCAGGGGCAAGGATCGTCGCTTTCAGGCTAGGCGGCCTCCACGAGATCGGTTCGGCAGTCGCGGCAGCGGCCTGGGACGGGTGCGCGGAAGGGGCGGTCGCAGCCGTCGCAGGTCTGGAACGGGTGCCGTACGGGTGGCGGGGCGGCCGGCGCACGGAAGGGCGGTGGGGGTGGCAGCTGGGTCGCGAGGCGGTGGGCCAGCAGGGCGGCGGGGCGGCGCAGTCCCTCCGGTGGCAGGTCGGCAGTCAGTGCCTGGCGTACGGCGGTGGGGCTGACGTCCCGCTCCAGCCAGGCGGCCACACCTGGGGCCAGGTGTGCCGTGTCCTTCTCCGAGAGGAGTAGGCGTGAGTCGTGGCCGCGCAGGCTCGCGAGGAGGTCGGTGGCGGCCTGGAGGAGGGCCGGGGCGGTGCAGGACGGCCGGGGTACGGCGGGGAGGGGCTTGGGGGCGGTACGGCGCGGGTGTTCGGCCGGCGCCTCAGCCGGTCGTACGGGCCGCAGAGCGGGGCAGCTGGGCTTGTCGCGGCGGTGGCGCCGGGCTGCGGGCTGGTTGCAGGAGACGGTCCGGGTGACGATACGGCCGCCGGGGATCCGGGTGCGTTCGCGGTGCAGGTAGCCGTAGGTCTCCAGCTCGCGCAGGGCGGCGGCGATGCGGGTGGCTCCCTCGGGGAAGCGGGCGGCGAGGGTCTTGATGTCGACGCGGGCGCCCTTCGGCAGCGACTGGATGTGGCAGGCCAGGCCGATCGCGAGGAGGGAGAGGTCGGGGTGTTGCGTGAGGTGGTTGCCGATGACCGTGAAGCGGGCGGTGTGGCGGGTGTTGTCGTGGATGAGCCCGCCAGCGTGGTGACCCCGATTCGGGTGCTTGTTGTCGGCAATGCGGGACTGGGCGCGCGGGGGCACGCTAGGGTCCTGCGTATCCATCGGGAAGTCCTTACCTTCCTCGGTGGTCAGGCCCTCGCACTGGGATTGCCCGTCCCGGCGAGGGCCGTCGCATGTCTGCGGCTGTGTTGCGCTGAGCGTATGGGTGACCAGGGCTGCGAAATCCAGCTGACGCAGGCATATTCACCCGCCCGAGTGAGCGTGGGCCACGGGCGGGAGGGGTGGGGCTTGGTTGAGTTCTTTCCCCCGACGTTCTTTGTCTTCAATCGCTGGCGCCACCGGAACTCGTGGGGGCGGGTTCCGGTGCCGGAAGGAGCAGTTCGGCCCAGACCGTCTTGCGTGGGAACCGGCCCTCGGCGACGTCCCAGCGATCTGCGAGTGCATCCACGAGCAGCAGGCCACGACCGGACCCGGCGAGCACGTCCGGCACTTGGAGCTTGGGCAAGCGGTCACCGCGCGTGTCGGTGACTTCGATGCGCAAGGTGTGGCCGACGACGTAGAGCGTGAGGCGGAAGCTGCGGCCGGGGAGGCGGCCGTGAGTCGCGGCGTTGGCCGCGAGCTCGGCCACGATGTGCGTTGCGGGGTCGGTGGGGAGGCCCCAGCTTCGGAGTTGGTCGGCTGCGAGCAGTCGGGCCAGGCGGGCACCGCGCTGGGTGGAGGAGAGGAGGACGGTGAAGTTGGGGATGCCGGTGTGGAGTTGGTCCTCGGCAATTTGCTGATTCACGTCACTCAGAGTGGCCGTCGGCCCCTACCGTGATGAGTGATTACACCGTTGCGTACGGTGACTGTCCGGCGGTTGTCCAGCGTGTCGGCGCTTGTCAGGAGGGGTGATGACGGACGAACTCAAGGGCGGGTCGGACGAGCCGGGTTGGGAGGTGGACCCGGACGACGAGTGGGGCGTCGCGGTCATCGCCACCGTCGGGCGGCAGTTGAGGCTGCGGCGCGAGGCGGCGGGGATGAAGGCCGGCGAGTTCGGCAAGGCCATCGGCTACGGCGAGGACCTGGTCTACAAGGTGGAGGCGGGCAAGCGGATTCCCCAGCCCGGGTATCTGGACAACGCCGACGAGGTGTTGGAGGCCGGTGGGTTGGTGTCGGCGATGAAGGCGGACGTGGCCAAGGTCCGGTATCCCAAGAAGGTGCGAGCGCTGGCGGAACTGGAGGCCAAGGCCGCCGAGATCGCCCTGTACGAGAGCCACATCATCGCTGGGTTGTTGCAGACGCGGGAGCACGCACGAGCGGTGATCGGAGCGGCGCAGCCGCCGTACTCGCCGGACGACGTGGAACGCATGGTGTCCGCTCGCCTGGCCCGCCAGTCGATCTTCGAACGCTCGCCCTCTCCAGCCCTCAGCTTCGTCCTGGAAGAGGGAGTCCTGCGGCGTCCCATCGGGGGCACAATGGTCTGGCGTCAGCAGCTCGAACGTCTGCTGGAAGTCGGGCGACTGCACAACGCCGTGCTTCAGGTGATGCCGATGAACTGCGACACCCACTCCGGGCTGGACGGTCGGATCGAACTACTGAAGTTCGCAGACGGTACGGCCGTGGGTCGCTCTGATGGCTCGTTCAACGGCCGAGCGATCACAGAACCCAAAGACCTGCGCATTCTGGAGTTGCGGTATGGCACGATCCGGGCTCAGGCACTCCCTCCACGGGAGTCGCTCGCTCTGATCGAACAACTGCTGGGAGAAGCATGATCCGCAAGACCGCTGCCGGGGACGCGTCCGAGCTGATGTGGTTCAAGAGCAGCTACAGCGGTGGCAACGACGGCGACTCCTGCGTCGAGATCGCGACAGCGCCCGGCACCATCCACGTCCGGGACTCCAAGAACGTCGACGGTCCCCGGCTCATGCTGGCACCAGGGGCCTGGACCCTGTTCGTGTCGTACGCGTCCGAAGACTGACCTGACGGGCACCTTCGGCACGCGTACCCGTACGGGTCAGAACTTGATGCTCCCGATCATGCTCGCCACGTTCGTCGTCAGCTCACTGATCGTGGGCGCGACGGTCGAGGAGGCGAGATAGAAGCCGAGCAGGATGCAGACGACCGCGTGGCCGCCCTTCAACCCGGACTTCCTGATCAGCAGGAAGACGATGATCGCCAGCAGCACCACCGCCGAAATCGAGAGTGCCACGGCGGCTCACCTCCAAAGATCCCAAGGACGCGGGGGGGGTTCGGACTATGGGGGTTGTCACTCGGTCGTAGATCGGTAGAGCAAATCAATGCAGACGCCAGCAGGTTCATACCCACACAGCGGTAGTGATCATAACTATCCGTGCTCGCGCATCGCGCGGCGCACGGCCGCACAAGGGGGCGCATGGCCAATATGGTCGGGGTATGACGACCGAGTCTGACTCCTTCCCCCGTCGGCACGCCCGGACGCAGCGATTCACGCTCGGCGCGCCGCGTGCGTTCAGCGTGGCGCCCGACGGTTCGCGTGTCGCGTTCCTGCGCTCCGGCTCCGGCACCGACCGGGCCAACTCCCTGTGGGTCATGGACCTTCCGGAGGGCGGCGAGCACCTGGCGGCCGACCCCGGCGCCCTCCTCGGCGGCGCCTTCGAAGAACTCTCGGCCGAGGAGCGGGCGCGCCGCGAACGCAGCCGGGAGGGCGGCGCCGGCATCGTCGGCTACGCCACCGACCGGGCCGTGGAGTTGGCGGCTTTCGCCTTGTCAGGGCGGCTTTTCACGGCCGAGCTGCGGGCCGGCACGACACGCGAACTCCGGGTCCCGGGACCGGTGATCGACCCGCGCCCCGCCCCCGACGGCCGGCACGTCGCCTACGTCTCGAGGGGCGCCCTGCGGGTCGTGGGCGCCGAGGGCGAGGACGACCGGGCGCTCGCCGAGCCGGAGCCGACGGCCGGAGCGGGGCAGGTCACCTACGGGCTCGCGGAGTTCGTCGCGGCCGAGGAGATGGCGCGTTCGCGGGGCTTCTGGTGGGCGCCCGACGGGCGCCGGCTGCTCGTGGCGCGCGTGGACGACACGCCGGTGCGGCGGTGGTGGATCGCGGACCCGGCCCGCCCGGAGCGTGAGCCACTCAACATCGCGTACCCGGCAGCGGGCACCCCGAACGCGGACGTACGGCTGTTCGTGATCGGGCTCCACGGGGGGCGCACGGAGGTGGCGTGGGACCGGTCCCGCTATCCGTATCTGGCCCGTGTGCACTGGTCAGCGGCGGGTGCGCCGCTGTTGCTCGTGCAGGCGCGGGACCAGCGCAGCCAGTTGTTCCTGGCGGTGGACCCGGACACCGGGACGACCCGCATGGTGCACGCGGACGAAGATCCAAGTTGGCTTGAACTCTTCGCCGGAGTGCCCTGCTGGAGCCCCTCCGGGCAGCTTGTCCGCATCGCGGACGAGGGCGGGGCACGGGTCCTGACGGTCGGCGAACGGCCGTTGACCAGCGGTCAGTTGCACATCCGGGCGGTGCTGGACGTGGGCTCCGACGACGTGCTCGTTTCCGCCTCGGCGGGCACGGAGGCGCAGGAGCCGGAGATCGGCGAGGTCCATGTGTACCGGGTGAACGAGCTGGGCCTGGAACGCGTGTCGCACGAGCCCGGCGTGCACTCCGCGGTGCGTGCCGGGGAGGTGACGGTGCTCGTGTCCGCGACGCCGGACAAGCCGGGCACCCGTGTCCAGGTGCTGCGTGACGGAAAACCGGCGGCGACTGTCCGGTCGTACGCCGAAGATCCTGGTATGTCCCCGCGGGTGACCTTCGCACTGGGGGGCGCACGCCGAATCCCGTGCGCCGTGCTTATGCCGCGGGACTACCCCGGTGACACTCCCCTGCCCGTCCTCATGGACCCCTACGGCGGCCCGCACGGCCAGCGGGTGCTCGCCGCGCACAACGCCCACCTCACCTCCCAGTGGTTCGCCGACCAGGGTTTCGCGGTGATCGTGGCCGACGGCCGGGGCACCCCGGGGCACTCGCCCGCCTGGGAGAAGTCGATCCGGGACGAGGTGGCGGCCACCGTGCTGCAGGACCAGGTGGACGCGCTGCACGCGCTCGCCGGCGAGTACCCGCTGGACCTGGACCGGGTGGCGATCCGCGGCTGGTCGTTCGGCGGCTATCTGGCGGCGCTGGCGGTGCTGCGCCGCCCGGACGTCTTCCACGCGGCGGTGGTCGGCGCCCCGGTGACCGATCTGCGGCTGTACGACACCCACTACCAGGAGCGCTACCTCGGTCATCCGGAGGAGCAGCCGGAGGTCTACCGCCGCAACTCGGTGATCGACGACGCGGGCCTGGTCGACCCGGCCGGGCCGCACCGCCCGATGATGGTCATCCACGGCCTCGCGGACGACAACGTGGTCGTCGCCCACTCCCTGCGGCTGTCCTCCGCCCTGCTCGCCGCGGGCCGCCCGCACGAGGTCCTGCCGCTGTCGGGGGTGACGCACATGACCCCGCAGGAGAACGTCGCGGAGAACCTGCTGCGGCTGCAGCTGGACTTCCTGCGGCGCTCGCTGCCAGAGCGGGACAAATGACCGTCAACTGCGTTAACACGCAGGCAACTTCGCCGAAGCGGTACCGATATACGGACGCGGGAGGCTGATCAGCGTACGGCCGTGCGGGTGCCGTGAACGGGCCGGGGTGCGCCATGTCACCCCGGCCCGTTGCCGTACTCCCCCTCCGCCGGAACGATCCGCATCTCCTCCGCGAAGTGACAGGCCGAGTCGTGCGCCGCCGGGCCGGAGGTGTCCCGGAAGGCCGCCGGTACGGCGAGGGCCGGAACCTCGCGGACGCAGCGCTCCTGCGCCTTCCAGCAGCGGGTGCGGAAGCGGCAGCCGGAGGGGATGTTCGTCGGCGACGGCACGTCTCCGCTGAGGATGATCCGCTCGCGGTGTTCGCGGAGCCCGGGGTCCGGGACCGGGACCGCCGAGAGGAGGGCCTGGGTGTAGGGGTGCGTGGGGTGGTCGTAGATCTCGGTGTCCCGGCCGGTCTCCACGATCCGGCCCAGGTACATGACGCCGACCCGGTCGGAGATGTGCCGGACGATGGACAGGTCGTGCGCGATGAAGACGTAACTCAGGTCGAACTCGGACTGCAGCCGGTCCAGGAGGTTGATCACCTGGGCCTGGACCGAGACGTCCAGCGCGGACACCGGTTCGTCGGCGACGATCACCTCCGGTCGCAGCGCCAGTCCCCGCGCGATGCCGATGCGTTGGCGCTGGCCGCCGGAGAACTGGTGCGGATAGCGGTTGACGTACTCCGGGTCGAGGCCGACCACGTCCAGCAGTTCCTGCACCCGGCGGCGGCGGTCGCCCTTGGGCGCCACCTCGGGGTGGATGTCGTACGGCTCCCCGACGATGTCACCGACCGTCATCCGGGGGTTGAGCGAGGTGTACGGGTCCTGGAAGACCATCTGGATGTTGCGGCGTACGGCCTTCAGCGCGCGTCCGGACAGCTTGGTGATGTCCTCGCCCTTGAACCGGATGGAGCCGGCCGTGGGGCGCTCCAGGTTGCAGAGCAGCTTGGCGACCGTCGACTTGCCGCAGCCCGACTCGCCGACGACGCCGAGGGTTTCACCCCGGCCGAGGTGGAAGTCGACGCCGTCCACGGCCTTCACCGCGCCGATCTGCTTCTTGAAGAGGACGCCCCGGGTGAGCGGGTAGTGCTTGACGAGCCCGCTGACCTCCAGGATCGGCTCAGTGGTCGCGGTCATCCAGGCACTCCCTCCAGAAGTGGCAGGCGCTGCCGCGTACGCCGGAGACCTCGTACAGCGGGGGTGCGTCGGTGCGGCAGACGTCCTGGGCCATGGGGCAGCGGGGGTGGAAGGAGCAGCCCGGCGGGATGTTCATCAGGTTCGGCGGCAGGCCCTTGATCGCGTACAGCTGCTGTCCCTTCTGGTCCAGGCGCGGGATGGAGTCCAGCAGGCCGCGGGTGTAGGGGTGGGCGGGCGCCTTGTAGATGTCGTGTACCGGGGCCGACTCGACGATCTTCCCGGCGTACATCACGGCGATCCGGTCGGCGACGTCGGCGACGACCCCGAGATCATGGGTGATGAGGATGAGGCCCATGCGGTACTCGCGCTGCAACTCCGCGAGCAGGTCCATGACCTGGGCCTGCACGGTGACGTCGAGAGCGGTGGTGGGCTCGTCGGCGATGATCAGCGCCGGCTCCAGGGACAGCGCCATGGCGATCATGATGCGCTGGCGCATACCGCCGGAGAACTGGTGGGGATAGTCCCGCACGCGCTGGGCGGCGGCCGGGATGCGTACCCGCTCCATCAGCTCCACGGCCCTGCCCCGCGCGTCCTTCTTCGACATCCCGCGGTGCACGACGAACATCTCGCCGAGCTGGTCCCCCACGGAGAGCACGGGGTTGAGTGCCGACAGGGCGTCCTGGAAGATCATCGCCATCCCCGCGCCCCGGATCCGGCGCCGCTCCTCCTCCTTCAGCCGCAGCAGGTCCTGCCCCTGGAAGAGGATCCGCCCCCCGGTGATCCTCCCGGGCGGCACGTCGAGGATCCCCATCACGGCCTGCGCGGTCACCGACTTGCCCGACCCCGACTCCCCGAGCACGGCCAGGGTCTCCCCCGCGTCGACCTCGTAGCTCACCCCGTTGACGGCGTGCGCGACACCGTCCCGCGTCCGGAACTCCACCTGCAGGTCCCGCACTTCGAGCAGCACGCGCCCTCACCTCAGCTTCGGGTCCAGGGCGTCGCGGACCGCGTCGCCGAGCATGATGAAGGCCAGGACGGTGACGGCCAGGGCGCCCGAGGGCCACAGGAGGGCGTGGGGGGCGTTGCGGATGTAGGGGGAGGCGGCGGAGATGTCGATGCCCCAGGAGACGCTGGGCGGTTTCAGTCCCACGCCGAGGTACGACAAGGTGGCCTCCAGGGCGATGTAGGTGCCGAGCGCGATGGTCGCCACCACGATCACCGGCGCCACCGCGTTCGGGGCGATGTGGCGCAGCAGGATGCGGGAGTCGGAGGCACCGAGGGCACGGGCGGCCTGGACGTAGTCGTTCTGCTTGGCGGTGATGACCGAGCCGCGTGCGATGCGGCCGATCTGCGGCCAGCCGAGCAGGACGATGAAGCCGATCACCGGCCAGACCGTGTTGCTGGTCACCACGGAGAGCAGGACCAGTCCGCCGAGGACGACCGGGATGGCGAAGAAGATGTCGGTGATCCGGGACAGGACGGAGTCCCACACCCCGCCGAAGTAGCCCGCCAGGGACCCCAGCACCGCCCCGAGCACGGCCACCCCGAGTGTGGCACACACGCCCACCGTGACGGACGTACGGGCGCCGTACACCGTGCGCGTGTAGACGTTGCAGCCCTGGCCGTCGTACCCGAAGGGCGCGCCCGGCCCCGCGCCGTCCTGGGCCTTGGCCAGGTCGCACTTCAGGGGGCTGCCGGAGGCGATCGCCGAGGGCCACAGGGAGATGAAGACCAGGAAGAGGATCACCACGGCGGAGATCAGGAAGACGGGGTTGCGGCGCAGGTCCCGCCAGGCGTCGGACCACAGGGAGCGCGGTCTGCCCACGGGGCCGGTGCCCTCCGGGCCGCCCGGGATCCGGTCCAGCGTGGCGGCCTGGCTCGCCCCGAGGTCCATCGCGCCGCCCATGCCGGTCCCGGCGATCGCGCCCTCGGGCTTGTACGGCTGTTCAGGCATAGCGGATCCTCGGGTCGAGTACGGCGTACAGGAGGTCGACGAGGAGGTTGGCGACGAGGAAGACCAGGACGAGGACGGTCACGAAACCGACGACCGTCTGGGTGTTCTGGTGCAGGATGCCCTGGTAGAGCTGGAAGCCCACGCCGTGGATGTTGAAGATCCGCTCGGTGACGATCGCCCCGCCCATCAGCGCGCCGATGTCCGCGCCGATGAAGGTGACCACGGGGATCAGCGAGTTGCGCAGCAGGTGCCGTACGACGACCCGGTGCCGCGGCAGGCCCTTGGCGACCGCCGTACGGACGTAGTCGGCCCGCTTGTTCTCCGCGATGGAGGTGCGGGTCAGCCGGGTGACGTAGGCGAGGGAGACGGAGGCGAGGACCAGGCCGGGCACGATCAGCTCGTCGAAGCTTCCGTAGCGGACCGACGGGCTGGTCCACTGCCACTTGATGCCGAGCAGCAGCTGGAGCAGCAGACCGGTGACGAAGGTGGGCACGGAGATCACCACGAGTGTGGCCAGCAGCACCCCGGTGTCGACGGGCCGGCCGCGCCGCAGGCCCGTCACCACGCCCAGCGTCACCCCGATGACGATCTCGAAGAGGATGGCGACGATCGTGAGCCGGATGGTGACGGGGAACGAGGTTCCCATCAGCTCGGTGACCGGCTGACCGTTGAAGGCGGTGCCGAAGTCGCCGGTGAAGAGGTTGCCCATGTAGGTCGCGTACTGCTGCCAGAGCGGCTTGTCCAAGCCGAACTCGCGCTTCAGCTGGGCGGCCGTCGCCGGGTCGCAGGCCCGCTCGCCGCACAGCCCGGCGATGGGGTCGCCCATCACGTTCACCATCAGGAAGATCAGCAGCGTCGACCCGATGAACACCGGGATCATCTGGAGCAGCCGCCTCGCGACATAGCGCCCCATGGGGATCAGCCGACCTTGATCTCGTTGTAGACCGGCACGCTGAACGGGTCCAGCGCCACGTGGGAGAGCCGGGAGGCGTAGCCGGCGCTGCCGTTCTGGTACCAGAGTGGGATGGCCGCCATGTTGTCGCGGACGACCTTCTCGGCCTGCTGGAACAGCCGGACGGCCGCGGCCCGCGCGGTCTCGGCGTTGGCCCGGTCGACGAGCCGGTCGAACTGTCTGTTGGACCACTTGCCGTCGTTGGAGGAGGCGCCCGTGTAGTACAGCGGCTGCAGGAAGTTCTGGATCAACGGGTAGTCCATCTGCCAGCCGGCCCGGAAGGGACCGGTCATCTTGTGCTGCCCGATCTGGTTTCGGAAGTCGGCGAAGGTGCCGACCGGGTTGCCCACGCAGGCCTTGTCGTTGCCCAGCGCGTTGTTGATGGAGTGGCACACCGCGTCCACCCATTGCTTGTGCGAGCCCGAGTCCGCGTTGTAGGTGATCTTCAGCTGCCCGCCGGGGATCCCACCGCCCTCCTGGATGAGCTTCTTGGCCTGGACGGGGTCGTACTCGCAGACGTGGCCGCACAGCCCGGCCTGGTAGCCGCCGGCCACGCCGAGGACCGGGGAGGTCCAGTCGGTGGCGGGGGTGCGGGTGTTCCGGAAGATGGTCTCGGTGATCTGCTTGCGGTTGATCGCCATGGACAGGCCCGTGCGGACCTTCCGTGCCCCGCCGGTGTTCCACCGCGGGTCGTAGTAGGGGAAGGCCAGGGTCTGCAGGATGCCGGCCGGGGTGTTGATGTAGCGGCCGTTCAGGTCGGTGTCGACGTTCTTGAGCTGGCTGGCCGGCACGTCGTCGACCAGGTCGAGGTTGCCGGCCAGCACGTCGGTGTACGCGGTGTTGTTGTCGGTGTACACGAGCAGGGTCACGCCCGCGTTCCGGGCGGGATCGGGCCCGGGGTAGGCGTTCCACTTCCTCAGGTTCATCGCCGAGCCCCTGGTGTAGGACTCGATCCGGTACGGCCCGTTGCCGACCGGCTTCTTCACCCAGGCGGCGTGGTCGGTGAAGAAGAGGCGGGGCAGCGGGGCGTAGGCCGCGTAGCCGAGGGTGTCGGGGAAGCTGGAGAACTTCTGGCCCAGCCGGACGGTGAAGGTGTGGTCGTCGACCACCTTCAGTCCGGACAGGGTGTCGGCGGTCTGGGAGCCGCTGTCGGGGTGGACCTTGTCGTAGCCGTCGATGTAGCCGAAGAAGTAGGCGTTCTTCTGGTTGTTCCTCAGGCTCGCCCCGTAGTTCCAGGCGTCGACGAAGGAGTGGGCGGTCACCTTCTCACCGTTGGAGAAGGTCCAGCCGTCCCGCACCTTGATCGTGAAGTTCTGGGAGTCCCTGGTGTCGATGGAGGCGGCGAGCCAGTTCTGGGCCTTGCCGGTCCTCGGGTCGTACTTCTTCAGGCCCCGGAAGATCATGTCGAGGACCTTGCCGCCCTGGACCTCGTTGGTGTTGGCGGGCTCCAGCGGGTTCTGCGGGTCGCCCCAGGAGGAGGTGAGCACACCCGCGCCGCCGAATCCCCCGCTGTCTCCGCAGCCGGCGCCCAGCAGCCCCGCGGCGATCGCACAGGCGGCCCATCGGGCGCGCGTGACTCCCCGCATGGCTGCCTCCTCCGCGATCACTGATGCGATATCAGCCAATATCTTCTTGTATGACATATATCGCACGTGAGCCGCCGCATCAGGGGGCCACCAGGGGGACGCGCGAGCCGGATCGAGCCGCCATCGGAGGGACGCACCGCCCGAACGCGTGCGCTTACCGCGCGGGGCGGACGATCTTGGACGGGCAGCGCAATAGATCTCCGCACAACGATGCCGAAACGTTGGATTCGGACGGGCCGATGTACGCATTTCGACACACCACCGTCCGCATAACGAACTCATTGCCCGATTAGTCCAGTTGGTCCGATGTGAAGCACGGATTGATTACGGCGTGCTACCCGCGTAGCTACAGAATGATCAAGTAAAAGTAAAGAAGGTAAAGACGCAACCAAGGCGACCGAGAATTTATTGACCTTGAATGAATTGCGTTGAAAAAGTCCGGCGTAGCCCGTAGGGAGCGCCCTGCGGAGCCTTGACCCACAAGGCACGGAGCATCATGACCCCCCCAACCCCTTCCTCGGCCGCCCCACTCGAGGTGACCAACGAGGACAGCGCCGTATCGGCGAAGCCCGGCAACCCGAAGGGCACCGAGAGCCGCTCTCCGGGACGGCTGGCCTGGACCCGCTTCAAGCGTGACCGGACGGGCGTCATATCCGCCTTCGTGGTGATCTTCTTCTTCGTCATCGGCATCGCCGCGCCGCTGATCGCCAAGGTGTACGGCAAGGACCCGTACACGACGTACGGCATGAACATCCCCGGCCTGTTCAACGAGTTCAACTACCCGGTCAAGCCCAACGGCGGCATCAGCTCCGACTTCTGGTTCGGCATCGAGCCGCAGCTCGGCCGGGACGTCTTCACCTTCCTGCTCTACGGCATCCGCAACTCGCTGCTGATCGCCACCGTCGCCGCGCTGCTGACCACCCTGCTCGGTGTCGTCCTCGGCGTCACCGCCGGCTACCTGGGCGGCAAGACGGACTACTTCGTCGGCCGGGTCATCGACATCCTGCTGGCGTTCCCCCAGACGCTGTTCTTCATCGCGTTCTGGCCGGTGGTCCTGCTGATCTTCGTCAAGCCCACGGACAACACCCCGGTGTGGCTGACCGTCGCCAGCCTGATCATCGTGATGACGGTCTTCGGCTGGGCCTCCATCGCCCGTCTGCTGCGCGGCGAGGTGCTCGCCCTGCGCGAGCGCGAGTTCGTGGAGGCCGCCAAGGTCACCGGTGCCTCGCCGGCCCGGATCATCTTCAAGGAACTGCTGCCCAACCTGTGGACCCCGATCCTCATCCAGGCAACGCTCCTCCTCCCGACCTATGTCACCGCGGAAGCGGGGCTCGCCTTCCTCGGCGTCGGCCTCCAGGACCCCACCCCCGACTGGGGTGTGATGATCCAGAACGGCGCCAAGGTCTACCAGAACGACATCACCTTCATGCTCTTCCCGGGCCTGGCCATGGTGATCTTCGTCGTCGCCTTCAACCTGCTCGGTGACTCGGTCCGCGACGCCCTGGACCCGAAGACCAAGCGCTGAGTCTCCTCCCGGCCCCGGGCGACGGGGCCCGGCCGGGATCAAGCACCACTTGTCATCCACTACGAACGGGGCAGCCATGTCTCTCTCCCGCAGAAACTTCGTCATCGCCACCTCTGTCGCGGCCGCGGGCTCGACGCTGCTGTCCGCGTGCAGCAGCGGCGGCGGGGGCGGCAACGGCTCCCCGAGCGCCGGCGCCACCAGCTACACGGGCGCCAAGGTCACCATCGGCACGAAGGCCGACTCCACCGGCCCGGCCCCCGAGATCCCCGGCGCGAAGAAGGGCGGCACGATCTACGGCCTCGCGCCCGACGACTTCTCGCACCTCGACCCGCAGCGCATCTACTACGCGTACAACTCCACCGTCGCGCTGCTCCTGCACCGCTGCCTGACCGGTTACAAGATCGACTCCTCCGGTCACCAGAAGCTCGTCGGCGACCTGGCCACCGACACCGGCACCGCCTCCAAGGACAACAAGACCTGGACCTTCACGCTGAAGGAGGGTCTGAAGTGGGAGGACGGCAGCGAGCTGACCGTCGAGGACGTGCGCCACGGCATCGAGCGCCTGTGGGCCCCGTTCATCACCGAGTCCGGCACCTACGTCCAGATGGCGCTGACCGGCAAGGGCGCCAAGTGGCGTGACGCCTACGAGGGCCCGTACAAGGGCAAGCACCTCGACTCGATCGTCACCGACAAGGCCAAGCGGACCATCACCTTCCACCTGGCCGAGCCGAAGCCGGACTTCAACTTCACGCTGGCGATGCACTCGTACGCCGCCACGTCGGTGAAGCTGGACACCAAGGAGAAGTACGACAAGAACCCGGCCTCCTGCGGTCCGTACAAGATCAAGGCGCACACCACCGACAAGTCGATGGTGCTCACCCGCAACAAGTACTGGGACCCGGCCACCGACTCGATCCGCAACGCCTACCCGGACGGCTTCGAGTTCCTCTTCGGTGTGCAGATCCTCGACAGCACCGACCGCCTGATCGCCGACCAGGGCAACGACCAGTACGCGGTGTCGATCTACAAGGGCGTCCCGGCCGAGCGCATCCAGAAGGTGCTCACCGACCCGGAGCTGAAGAAGCGCACCTTCAACGGTCTGCTCACCGGCACCTACTACTACCCGATCAACACCAAGCGCGTGACCGACCTCAAGGTCCGCCAGGCCCTGATCCACGCCTGGCCGCTGCAGCAGATCCGGCAGATCTACGGCGGCCCGTCCGCCGGTGACATCGCCACCTCGATCCTCAGCCCCGACATCATCGGCTACGAGAAGTACGACCTCTACGGCAAGCTGCAGAAGCCGCAGGGCGACCCGGCCAAGGCCAAGGCGCTGCTGAAGGAGGCCGGCAAGCTGGGCATGAAGATCGTCTACGCCTTCCCGCAGGACCCGACCTACCTGAAGACCAAGGTCGTCATCGAGAACGCGCTGAAGGCGGCCGGCTTCACGCCGGTCATGAAGCCGGTCGACTCCACGTCGTACTACGACCAGATCCAGCAGATCAACAACCAGTACGACGTGATGTGGTTCGGCTGGTCCCCGGACTGGCCCACCGCCTACACGATGATCGAGCCGCTGTTCGACGGCGCCGCCATCGGCAACGGCCAGAACAACGTCTCCCAGACGAACATCGGCTGGATCAACGACGCGATCAAGAAGAACGCGGTGATCGCGGACCAGACCGAGGCCGGCAAGGCCTGGGCGGCGCTGGACAAGAAGATCATGCAGGAGGTGGCGCCGATCATCCCCGAGACGTTCACCCGCCGCTTCTACGTGTACGGCTCGAAGGTGGGCGGTGCCCAGTTCGACCCGAACTTCTCCGCGACCCTGCTGTACAAGACCTTCGTGAAGGCCTGACGTACGACCCCCGGCGGGGCGGCCACGGTGCCGCCCCGCCGTCTCACCCCCTACGGCATCCCGTCAGGAAACCCCAACAGCCATGCTCCGCTTCCTCATCCGCCGGACCCTCGGCGCCGCTGTGATCCTGCTGATCATCAGCGCCCTGGTGTTCGTCCTGTTCTACGCCGCTCCGCGCGACCCCGCCCGCATCGCGTGCGGCAAGGTCTGCACCCCCGAGACCCTGGCCCTGGTGAAGAAGAACCTGGGGATCGACCACTCGCTCCCCGTGCAGTATTGGGACTGGCTCAAGGGCATCTTCGTGGGGCGTGACTACACGTCCTTCGGGCACTGCAACGCGCCCTGCCTCGGCTACTCGTTCCAGAACCGCGAGCCGGTCCTGGCCACCATCGGGGACCGCTTCCCGACCACGATCTCCCTGGCCCTCGGCAGCGCCGCGGTCTTCCTGCTCTTCGGTGTCGGCACCGGCATGCTGGCCGCGGTGAAGCAGGGCAAGCCCCTCGACAAGATCGCCAGCTCCGCCTCGCTGATCGCGTCCTCGATGCAGATCTACGTCGTCGGCGTCTTCGCCACGTACCTCTTCGTGGACCAGATGCACCTGCTGGAGCGCGCCAACTACACACCCATCACCGACAACCCGGGCAAGTGGTTCACGGGCCTGCTGGTGCCGTGGCTGGTGCTGTCCCTGATCTTCACCGCGAACTACACCCGTATGACGCGCTCCCAGATGGTCGAGGCGCTCAGCGAGGACTACGTCCGCACCGCGCGCGCCAAGGGCCTCTCCCGCAGGACGGTGTTCTTCCGCTTCGCCTGGCGCGGCGCGATGGGCCCGATCATCACCATCTTCGGCCTCGACCTCGGCACGCTGCTCGGCGGCGCGATCATCACGGAGTCGACCTTCAGCCTGCAGGGCATCGGCATGCTCTCGGTGAAGGCGGTCAGCACCAACGACCTGCCGATGCTCCTCGGCGTCATCCTGGTCGCCGCGGCCGCGATCGTCATCTTCAACATCATCGTGGACGCCGTGTACGCCCTCATCGACCCGCGCGTGCGCCTCGCGTAAGGAGAGCGAACCATGAGCACCCCCTTCCTCTCCCTCCGCGACCTGAAGGTCCACTTCTCCACCGAGGACGGCGTCGTCAAGGCCGTCGACGGGCTGTCGTTCGACCTGGAGAAGGGCAAGACCCTCGGCATCGTCGGCGAGTCCGGCTCCGGCAAGTCCGTCACCAACATGGCGATCCTGGGCCTGCACGACCCGCGCAACACCGCGATGGACGGCGAGATCCTGCTCGACGGCAAGGAGCTGATCAGCGCCTCCGAGTCCGAGCTGGAGAAGCTGCGCGGCAACAAGATGTCCATGATCTTCCAGGACGCGCTGGCCTCGCTCTCGCCGTACCACACCATCGGCGCGCAGATCGCCGAGACGTACCGCAAGCACACCGGCGCCTCCAAGAAGGAGGCCCGGGCCCGGGCGATCGAGATGCTCCGCCGCGTCGGCATCCCCCAGCCCGACACCCGCGTGGACGACTACCCGCACCAGTTCTCCGGTGGTATGCGCCAGCGCGCGATGATCGCCATGGCGCTGGTCTGCGACCCCGAGCTGCTGATCGCCGACGAGCCGACCACGGCCCTCGACGTGACGGTCCAGGCGCAGATCATGGACCTGCTGAAGGACCTCCAGCAGGAGTTCGGCACCGCGATCATCTTCATCACGCACGACCTGGGCGTCATCGCCGACATCGCGGACGACGTGCTCGTGATGTACGGCGGCCGGTGCGTGGAGCGGGGCACCAAGAGCGAGGTCCTGAGCACTCCGCAGCACCCGTACACGCTGGGCCTGCTCGGTTCCATGCCGAGCCTGGACGGCCCGGTCGACGTGCCGCTCTCGCCCATCCCCGGCTCCCCGCCCTCGCTGCTCAACCCGCCCTCCGGCTGCCGCTTCCACCCGCGCTGCGCGTTCGCCGAGAAGGTCGCCGGCGGCCTGTGCTCGACCGAGCGGCCGGAGCTGAAGGTGGTCGACGGCCGTGGCTCGGCCTGTCACCTGACGCCGGAGCAGAAGCGGGAACTCTTCTCCGACTTCGCCGCAACCCGGCACAACTGACGGACACCAGACGGGACTTCACGACCATGAGCAACACGAACCCCCTCCTGGACGTCTCCGGGCTCACGAAGCACTTCCCGATCAAGGGCGGCTTCCCGATCCGCCGGACCGTCGGCGCGGTGCAGGCCGTGGACGGGCTGGACTTCCAGGTGGCCGAAGGCGAGAGCCTGGGCCTCGTCGGCGAGTCCGGCTGCGGCAAGTCGACCACGGGCCGGCTGATCACCCGGCTGCTGGAGCCGACCGGCGGCCGGATCACCTACCGCGGGCAGGACATCACACACGCCGGCCGCAAGGACCTGGCGCCGATCCGCTCCGAGATCCAGATGATCTTCCAGGACCCGTACGCCTCGCTGAACCCGCGGCAGACGGTCGGCAAGATCATCTCCGGTCCGATGGAGATCAACGACATCAACCCGGAGGGCGGCCGCGAGAAGCGGGTGCGTGAACTCCTGGAGATCGTCGGCCTGAACCCGGAGCACTTCAACCGGTTCCCGCACGAGTTCTCCGGCGGTCAGCGCCAGCGCATCGGGGTGGCCCGCGCGCTGGCCCTGGAGCCGAAGCTGATCGTCGCCGACGAGCCGGTCTCGGCCCTGGACGTCTCGATCCAGGCCCAGGTGGTGAACCTGCTGCAGAAGGTGCAGAAGGAACTGGGCATCGCCTTCGTCTTCATCGCCCACGACCTCGCGATCGTCCGGCACTTCTCGCACCGCGTCGCGGTGATGTACCTCGGCAAGATCGTGGAGATCGCCGACCGCGACGACCTCTACGGCAACCCGCGCCACCCCTACACCCGGGCCCTGCTCTCCGCCGTGCCCGAGGCCACGGTGGACGCGGAGCCGCGCGAGCGCATCCGCCTGGTCGGCGACGTCCCGTCCCCGATCAACCCGCCCACCGGCTGCCGCTTCCGCACCCGCTGCTGGAAGGCGACGGAGAAGTGCGCGACGGAGGCTCCGCCGCTGGTGCAGGCGGAGGGCAACAAGCCCGGCCACCTGACGGCGTGCCACTACCCGGAGACGGCGGACACCGTCCCCGCTCCCCGTCTCGCCAAGGACCCCGAGGCGGCGGCCTGACACACCCCTTTTCGTCAGCCGCCCCCTCGCGGAACGGACTTTCACCGGCCCATTGACCCGAGCCCATGAACGTCCGGTCCAGGGGATGAGGGCCCGCGCCTCCCCAGGTGCGGGCCTTCGTCGCGTAAACGGCGTGCCGGGGCGGGAGTTGAGAGACGCTCAAGAAGTGCACCGGAACCTGACGCACCGTTCAACATCGTGTGTCAGACTGCCGCGGTGGTAGATCACGTGTTCACCGATCTCACGCTTGCCGCGCTCTACGACCGCCTCAATTCCTGGGGACCGGGTGACGACTTCTACCTCGGCCTGGTGCGGGAGGCCCGCTCGGTGCTGGACATCGGGTGCGGCACCGGGCGGTTGCTGCGACAGGCCCGGGCCGAGGGGCACCGGGGGCGGCTGACGGGACTCGATCCGGCCGCCGCCATGCTCGTACAGGCGCGGCGGGTCCGGCCGGACGTCGAATGGGTCCTCGGGGACACGCAGGTGCGCCTCTGGCAACGGGAGTTCGACCTCGTCGTCATGACGGGGCACGCCTTCCAGGAACTGGTCGGGGACGAGGAGATCCGGCGCTGTCTGCGCGCGGCCCGCGCGGCCCTGGGCGACGGCGGACGGTTCGTGTTCGAGACCCGCAACCCGGCCGCCCGCGCCTGGGAGCGGTGGACCCCGGACCGGGTCCATGAGATCACCGCCCCCGACGGCACCCCGGTGCGGGTGTGGCACGAGGTGCAGGGAGCCGGGCTCCACGGCGACCGGGTGCGGTTCACGGAGACCTACGACGGCCCCGGCTGGCCGGCCCCGCAGGTGTGCCACAGCGTCCTGCGGTTCCTGGACGAGGAGTCCCTGGCGGGCTTCCTGGCCGAGGCCGGCCTGACGGTCGCGGAGCAGTACGGGGACTGGGGGCGGGGGCCGCTGACCCCCGCCAGCCCCGAGATCATCACCGTGGCCCGAGCGGCCTAGGCCCGAGCGGTCTAGCGCCGGGAGCCGCAGGGGACGGGCGGGTCATCCCCCGTGGCTCCGGCGTGGTCCGCCGGGCGGGGCCTAGCCCGCCGAGCCGTCCTCCGGCCCCTCCTCCAGCGCCGCCAGGGCCGGGTCCAGGACGATGTCCTCGTCCCGGGCCTCGATCGTGGGCTCCTCCGGGAAGTGGCAGGCCGTCAGGTGGCCCTCGTGGTTGCCGGAGATCCGGACCAGCGGTGGCTCCTCCGTCGCGCACTTGTCCTGCGCCTTCCAGCAGCGCGTACGGAAGCGGCAGCCGGAGGGCGGGGAGATGGGCGAGGGGACGTCACCGGCGAGCCGGATGCGCTCACGCCCGGCGGTGTCGTCCTGGGTGAGGTTCACCTCCGGGACGGCGGACAGCAGGGCGTGGGTGTACGGGTGGCGGGGCCGGGTGTAGATGGAGTCCCGGTCGCCCACCTCGATGATCTTGCCGAGGTACATCACCGCGACGCGCTGCGAGAAGTGCCGTACCACGGCGAGGTCGTGGGCGATGAAGACGAAGGCGATGCCCAGTTCCTTCTGCACCTTCTGCAGCAGGTTCACCACCTGGGCCTGGATCGAGACGTCCAGGGCCGAGACCGGCTCGTCGGCGACGATCAGCTTCGGCTCCAGGGCCAGCGCGCGGGCCACCCCGATGCGCTGGCGCTGACCGCCGGAGAACTCGTGCGGGAACCGGTTGAAGTGCTCCGGGTTGAGACCGACGATCTCCAGCAGCTCGCGGACCCGCTTCTCACGGCCGCCCTCCGGGTTGATGTCGTTGATCTCCATCGGACCGGAGATGATCTTGCCCACCGTCTGCCGCGGGTTCAGCGACGAGTACGGGTCCTGGAAGATCATCTGGATCTCGGAGCGGATCGGCGCCAGATCCTTGCGCGTGGCGTGGCTGATGTCCTGCCCGCGGTAGGTGATCGTGCCGTCGGTCGGTTCCAGCAGCCGGGTGATCAGCCGGCCGGTGGTCGACTTGCCGCAGCCCGACTCGCCGACCAGACCGAAGCTCTCCCCCGCGTGCACGGTGATGTCCACGCCGTCCACGGCCTGCACCGCGCCGATCGTCCGGCGGATCGGGAAGCCGCCCTTGACGGGGAAGTGCTTGGTCAGTCCGGAGACCTCCAGCAGCGGCTCCCCGTCCGTGCCGGCGCCCTTCTCGCGTGGGGCCGGGAGGACCATGTCCTCAGTCATGACAATGTCCTCCTAGCCCAGACGGGGCTTGATCTCTTCGATGAAGACGGTCCGCTTCTGTTCCTCCGTGAGATGGCACGCGGAGGCCCGGTCCGGCGCCAGCAGCGGGCGCTCGCTCACACAACGGCCCCTGCCCTCCACCCGGTCCTGGTAGGAGCAGCGGGGGTGGAAACGGCAGCCGGAGGGCGGGTTGAGCAGCGACGGCGGGGAGCCGGGGATCGGGGACAGCTGGGCGCCGAGGTCGGAGTCCAGGCGCGGCATGGAGTTCAGCAGGCCCCAGGTGTACGGGTGCCGGGGCGAGCGCAGCACCTCGTCGGTGGTGCCCCGCTCCACCGCACTGCCCGCGTACATCACCATGATGTCGTCGGCCATGTCGGCGATCACCCCCAGGTCATGGGTGATGAAGACGATGCCGGACCCGAACTCCTGCTGCAGGTCCTTGAGCAGATCGAGGATCTGCGCCTGGACCGTCACGTCCAGGGCCGTCGTCGGCTCGTCGGCGATCAGCAGGTCGGGGTCGCAGACCAGCGCCATGGCGATCATCGCGCGCTGGCGCATGCCGCCGGAGAACTGGTGCGGGTAGTCCTTGGCCCGCTCCTTCGGGTTCGGGATGCCGACCTTGCCGAGCATCTGCACCGCACGCTCCCAGGCCTCCTTCTTGGAGGCGCCGGTGTGCTTCATGTACGGCTCGGCGATCTGCCGGCCGACGGTGTAGTACGGCGAGAGCGCGGTGAGCGGGTCCTGGAAGATCATGGCGACCTTGTTGCCGCGCAGCTTCTCCAGCTCCGACTCGCGGGCCGTGGTCAGCTCCCGGCCGTCCAGCAGGATCTCGCCCTCGACCGTGGTGAACATGGGGTTGTGCAGGCCGAGGATGGTCAGGTTGGTCACCGACTTGCCCGAGCCGGACTCCCCCACGATGCCGAGCGTCCTGCCGCGCTCCAGATCGAAGGACAGCCCGTCCACGGCCCGTACGACGCCGTCCTCGGTCTTGAAGCTGACGTGCAGGTCCCGCACCGAGAGCAGGGGGCCGGCACCGGCCGGGGTCGGAGCACCGGCTTCCTTGGTCAGAGTGGTCACGACAGTGCTCCTAGGACAGCCGCACGCGCGGGTCGATGAAGGCGTAGGCGGCGTCGACGACGATGTTGAACAGCAGGATCATGCTGGCGGAGAAGAGCATCACGCCGAGCAGCAGCGGCAGGTCGCTGAAGAAGACGGACTGGACGGCGAGGTTGCCGAGGCCGGGCAGGCTGAAGGTGTACTCGGTGATGATGGCGCCGCCGAACAGCGAGCCGAGGTCGATGCCGAAGATGGTGACGATCGGGATCAGCGAACCGCGCCACGCGTAGCGGAAGAAGACGTAACGGCGGGACATGCCCTTGGCGCGGGCGGTGCGGACGTGTTCCTCCTGGAGCTGTTCGATCATCGAGGACCGCGCCATACGGGTGTACTGCGCGGCGAAGATCGTGGAGAGGATCACCCAGGGGATGATCAGGCCGGTGAACCAGGCGGCGGGGTTCTGCGTGATCTCGTTGTAGGCGGGCTTGTCGAACCAGTGCGTCTGGTAGACGAGGATCGCCAGGGCGAGCGGGCCGAGGAAGTAGATCTGCAGCGAGCTGATGACCATGGCGCCCGCGGTGGCCGTCTTGTCGATCAGCGTGCCGCGCCGCCAGGCGGCGAGCAGTCCGGTGCCGAGACCGATGATCAGGAAGCACACGGCCGCGCCCAGGGTGAGCGAGACGGTGGTGGGCAGCCGGTCCATCAGGGTGCTCCAGACCGCCTCGTTGGTGTGGTACGAGTAGCCGAAGCAGGGGGCGGGGCACGGGCCCTGGGCGAACTGGTTGCTGCCCATGACGAGGTTGTGCAGGAAGATCCAGTACTGCTCGGTGATGGGTTTGTCCAGGCCGAGCACATGGTGGATGTTCGCGATGCTGTCCGGGTTGCAGGTCTTGCCGCACATCATCAGCGCCGGGTCCCGGGGCACCCCGAAGAACAGCACGAACGTGACGATGCTCAGCAGGAACAGAATGACGACGGCACCGATGATCCGGCGGACGAGGAAGCGCAGCATGACAGGGCAGCTCTCAGACGTCGGCGGCCTAGGCGGTACCCGGCGCGCCCGTGCGGTGGGGGCGCGCCGGGTACCGGCAGGGGACGGTTACTTGATGTAGAGGCGACGCGGGTCGACGCCGCCGATCACGTCGTCGTAGACGAGGCCGCCGACCTTGGAGCCGGCGATCTGGGTCTGCTTGTAGTACGCGGTCGGGACGACGTTGACGCTGTCCTTCACGATGTACTGGTCGAGCTTCTCCCACTCCGCGGCGGACTTGACCGGGTCGGTGATCTTGTTGATCCGGTCGATCTCGCTGTTGATCTTCGGGTCGTTGACCTGCGAGTAGTTCTGCGCGCCGTCGGCGATCACGCGGCCGTCGTACAGCGGCGGGATGACGGTCGAGGCGGACGGCCAGTCGGCGCCCCACGCGGTGTGGAAGATGTCGTAGTTGTTGTTCAGCTTGGAGACCTGGTCGTAGTAGGTCTCGGCCGGGATCTCCTGGCGCTGGACGTTGAAGCCGGCCTTCTTCAGGCCCGCCGCCATGGCGGTGGAGTACTGCTGGCCCTCGGGGGTGTTGATGTAGCCGAAGGTCAGCTTCATGTTGAGCTTGCCGGCCTTCTTCAGCAGCTCCTTGGCCTTCGCCGGGTCACCGGCGGGGTTCTTCTTCTTGCCCCACGGGTCGAAGGAGGCGTCGTAGCCGGAGACGGTCGGGGAGATCAGGCCGCCCGCGACCTCCATGGCGTCGGTGCCGCCGTAGGCGCGCACGAAGGGGGTGACCGGCAGCGCGTAGGCGATGGCCTCGCGGACCGTCTTGTCCTTCATGGCCGGGTGGCTCATGTTGATGTTCATCTGGCCGACGTACGGCTGGTAGCCGGAGACCGTGCGGGACTTCATCTTCGGGTCCTTGAGGACCTGGGACAGGTTGCCCGCGTCCACCTGGTTGTTGAAGCTGATGCCGGTCTGGTCGGCGCCGCTGTCGGCGAGCAGCGCCTTGGTGGAGTTCTCGAACTGCTGGTTGAACGTGATGTTGAACTGGTCCACGTACTGGTGGCGGATCGGGTCCGTCTTCGGGTCCCAGTTCGGGTTCTTGACCAGCACCATCGACTTGCCGGACTTGAAGGACTGGATCTTGTACGGACCGGTCACCAGCGGTGCCTTGTCGTACTTCTCCTTGGTGTCGCCCTTCTGCGAGACGGCCGCGTAGCCCGCCATCGCCAGCGCGTAGGGCAGGTCGGCGTGCGGGGTCTTGAAGTGGAAGATGATGGTCTTGTCGTCCGGCGTCTCCAGGACGGAGTTGGGCAGGTGCTTGCCCTTGTAGGGGCCGTCCTTCAGCAGCTTGCGGTAGCTGGCGCCGGAGGTGTCGGCGAGCCACTGCTGGATGTAGGTGGGGCCCTGGTTGATGAACGGCGCGAAGAGCCGCTCGAAGGTGTGCCGGATGTCCTTGGACGTGATCGGCGAGCCGTCCTGGAACTTGATGCCGTCCTTGAGCGTGTACTTCCAGGTCTTGCCGCCGTCGGTGGTGGTGCCGGCGTCGGTGGCGAGGTCGCCGACCACCTCGTGCTGGTGGCCGTCGTTGCTGGTGGCCTTGTAGCCCGTGAGGCCTCTGTGGAGCAGCGTCGCGATGGAGCCCTCGTCGGACACGTAGATCTGCCCCGGGTCGAGGTGCGCGTACGTGTCCCGCTGCAGCACCTCCATGGTGCCGCCGGGCTTGGCGCCGGGCACGTCGGCGGCCGGGCCGGTGGAGTCCGCCGCGGTGCCGAACTTGATGGACGCCTGCTGGCGTTTGGCGTCCTGCTGGTCCTTCTTGCCGTTGGTCCCCGAGTCGCTGCCGCCCTTGCTGCAACCGGTGAGCACAAGAGCTCCGGCCGCGAGCACGGAGAGTGCGCCGTATGCGTGGCGTCCGCCCCTACTCATCACGAAGATTCCCACCCATCTGTGTGTCACCAGTGCGTTCTGTGTCTCACCAGTGCGAAAAGGACTGCTGGAAGTGCGTGCGGTGCAGTGGAGTTGGTGCAGTGCAGTGCAGTGCGGTTGGTGCAGTGCAGTGCGGTTGGTGCAGTGAAAGGTCAGCGCGCGGTCTTGGGATCGAAGGCGTCTCTGACCGAGTCCCCGAGCAGGTTGAACGCGACGACGAAGATGATCATCGATATGCCGGGGAAGAACATGTAGGTGATGTCGTTCTGCATCACCAGTTCGGTGGACGCCTTGGAGAACATCTGCCCCCAGTCCGGCGTCGGTTCGACGATTCCGACGCCCAGGTACGACAGACCGGCCTCGGCCGTCACGAAGTTGGGCAGCAGATACGTCGCCTGGACCAGCAGCGGGGTGACGATGTTCGGCAGGATCTCCTTGCGGATGATCCGCCACGGCGAGGCACCGCTGACCTTGGCCGCCTCGATGAACTCCCGTTCACGCAGGGCGAGTGCGGTGCCGCGCAGGATGCGCCCGAGACCCATCCAGCCCAGGAACCACTGGACGATGATCAGGGCCAGCACCCGTACATAGGTGGGCGTCTCGTCCCGCGGGCTGACGAACAGGGACACCACGACCGGCATGCTCGCGATGAAGAACAGCTGGGCCGGGAAGGCGAGCAGGAAGTCGATGACCCGGCCGATGAAGTAGTCTGTCCTGCCGCCGAGATAGCCGGCCGCGACACCGAGCAGGATGCCCGTCACGACGACGGCGAGGGTGACGGCGACCGAGATCATCAGCGAGGTGCGTATGCCGTAGATCAGCTTGGTGAAGACGTCGTAGCCGTTGCCCGGTTCGAGTCCGAACCAGAACTGGCTGCTGATGCCGCCGTTGGGCTGCACCGGCACGCCGGCGCTGTCGAAGAGTTCCGGGCGCTCGTCCGCGTACACCGTGTACGGGTTCTTGCCGTACAGCTTGGCGATCAGCGGGGCGAGCAGGCCGATCAGGAAGAAGAAGCCCACGACGTAGGCCGAGATGACGCCCGTGCGGTCACGCTTGAAGCGCAGCCACATCAGCTGGCCGGGGGACCGGCCCTCGAGCTTGACGGCTTCGTCCTTCGTCGCCGGCCCTGGTTCGCCGTCGACGACGACCGAAGTCCCGCCGCCCTCAATGTCGATAGGACTTGTCACGGTTCGTCCGTTTCACAGGTATGAGTGTGAGTGATGCCCGGGTACTCCGAGAACGCGCGAAACCGCAGTCGGACGCGCGTAGTTCTACGACCTGGTCACACCGCTGGAAGTGACGAACCGATCCGCCTGGTGCTCGTGACACCGCGCATGGGTGTTCCTCCTCATGACTGCACGCGTTCACCGATAGGAGAGGGCTTCCCGCCTTGCCTCCGACACCCCTGACGGAGGATCAGGCACCCCCTGGTGCTCGTGAGTCGGCGCACTGTCCCCACAGTGCGAGACCCATTGACCCGAGCGCTACGCGGCTAACTATCTGCCATGGGTCGACCACCGACCACTGCCCGTAGATCTCAATTCAGTCACGGCTTGCGGCTAGACCTTCCAAAATCTGGACAAACTGTTCGCCCGAAGAAGGCGCGAAACGGACTTGTTACTTGGCTATCGGGCAGGGATCTCCGCATGTCGGACAAAGGGCCCCCGAAAATGGGTTGCAAAAAGCCCGGGTTCCCCCAGCATGGGGGAACCCGGGCTCAAGGGCCGGTGGATCAGCCGTGCTTGGCGCGGCTCGCGGCGCGGGCCCGCTCGCGCTGGTCGAGGTTCACCTTGCGGATGCGAACGGCCTCCGGGGTCACCTCGACGCACTCGTCGTCACGGCAGAACTCCAGCGACTGCTCCAGCGACAGCTTGCGCGGCGGCACGATCGACTCGGTCACGTCGGCCGTCGAGGACCGCATGTTGGTGAGCTTCTTCTCCTTGGTGATGTTGACGTCCATGTCGTCGGAGCGGGAGTTCTCACCGACGATCATGCCCTCGTACACCTCGGTGCCCGGCTCCACGAAGAGCACGCCGCGCTCCTGGAGGTTCGTCATCGCGAACGCGGTGACGGCACCGGCGCGGTCGGCGACCAGCGAACCGTTGTTACGGGTCTGCAGCGCGCCGAACCACGGCTCGTGGCCCTCGTGGATGGAGTGGCCGATACCCGTGCCCCGGGTCTGGGTCAGGAACTCGGTCCGGAAACCGATCAGACCGCGGGACGGCACGACGAACTCCATGCGGACCCAGCCGGAGCCGTGGTTGGACATGTTGTCCATGCGGCCCTTGCGGACACCCATGAGCTGCGTGACCGCGCCCATGTGCTCCTCGGGCACGTCGATCGTCATGCGCTCGACCGGCTCGTAGACCTTGCCGTCGACGTCCTTGGTGACGACCTGCGGCTTGCCGACGGTGAGCTCGTAGCCCTCCCGGCGCATGGTCTCGACCAGGATGGCCAGCGCCAGCTCACCACGGCCCTGCACCTCCCAGGCGTCGGGACGCTCGGTGTCCAGCACGCGCAGCGAGACGTTACCGATCAGCTCGCGGTCCAGGCGGTCCTTGACCTGGCGGGCGGTGACCTTGCGGTCCTTCACGGCCGCCTTCGCGTCGGCGCCCTTGCCGGTGCCGCCGCGGCCGACCAGCGGCGAGGTGTTCGTACCGATGACCATGGAGATCGCCGGCTCGTCGACCGTGATCAGCGGCAGCGGGACGGGGTTCTCGGGGTCCGCGAGGGTCTCGCCGATCATGATGTCGGGGATACCGGCGACCGCGCAGATGTCACCCGGGCCGGCCACCTCGGCGGGCTTGCGGGTGAGCGCCTCGGTCATCATCAGCTCGGAGATGCGGACGTTGCTGACGGAACCGTCGCGCTTGATCCAGGCGACCGTCTGGCCCTTGCGCAGCTCGCCCTGCTCGACGCGGAGCAGCGCGATACGGCCGAGGAAGTTGTCGGCGTCGAGGTTGGTGACGTGGGCCTGGAGCGGCGCGTCCTCCTCGTACGTCGGGGCCGGGATGTGCTCCAGGATGGTGGAGAAGAACGGCTCCAGGCTGTCGCTGTCCGCCGGGACCGTGCCGTTGTCCGGCTTGGTCAGCGAGGCGATGCCGTCACGGCCGCAGGCGTAGACGATCGGGAACTCGATCTGCTCCTCGTCCGCGTCCAGGTCGAGGAAGAGGTCGTAGGTCTCGTTGACGACCTCGTCGATGCGGGAGTCCGGGCGGTCCGTCTTGTTGATGCAGAGGATGACGGGCAGACGCTGCTGGAGCGCCTTGCGCAGCACGAACCGGGTCTGCGGCAGCGGACCCTCGGAGGCGTCCACCAGCAGCACGACACCGTCGACCATCGACAGACCGCGCTCGACCTCGCCACCGAAGTCGGCGTGGCCGGGGGTGTCGATGATGTTGATGGTGATCGGGTCCCCGCCGTCCTTCGGGTGGTACTTCACCGCGGTGTTCTTGGCGAGGATCGTGATGCCCTTCTCACGCTCCAGGTCGTTCGAGTCCATCATGCGGTCGTCGACGCCTTCGAGCTGGTGGGCGGCGAACGCGCCGGCCTGCTTCAGCATGCCGTCGACGATGGTGGTCTTGCCGTGGTCGACGTGGGCGACGATGGCGACGTTGCGGATGTCGTGACGCGTAATGGACGCAGCCATAAGGTTGCCGTACTCCCGGAGTGTGAGGATTGCCCTGCGCCGACCTCTGTGTCGCGCGGGTCCTGCCGGGCTGGACACGCCACGGCCTCACCCCATGGTACGTGGCCTTCGCGGAGAGGGCTCGCCGGGCCGACCCGGGGCCCCGCGCACGGCCCGGCGCCCCCTACCGGCTCGTCGGGCTGGCGGAGACCGGAACCTTCGCCCCCTTCTTCAGGAAGCCCATGTCCTCGTACACCGGCGTCTGGAATCCGAACGCACCCGCGTTGACGAGGCTCTTCCGCACCCCCACCAGCTGAGGCCGCTGGTAGAGCGGGATCGACCCCGCCGTCGCCCAGATCCTGGAGTCCGCCTTGCGGATCAGCGAGACCGCCTCGCCCTCGTCCAGGGTGGCCGCCGCCTCGTCGAAGAGCTGGTCGACCTGGTCGGTCCCCACCCGCGTGTAGTTCTGCTCGACGTTCACCGAGCCGTCCGCCGCGGGCACCGGCTTCGCGTAGAGCGGCCGGTCGTCCGTCGCCGGGAACGCGGAGGACGGCCACGAGTACAGCGCGAGGTCGTAGTCGCCCGAGGCGATGTGGTCCTTGAAGTAGCTCTCGTCCGAGACCTTGGTGATCGTCGCCTGGATGCCGACCCGGCCCAGCATGACCGAGATCCGCTCGGCGACCGAGTTCAGCGCCTGCGCGCCGGCGCCGGACGGGAGCACGAAGCGGAGCACGAGCGGCTTGCCGTCCTTGGCGACCGTTCCCGCCGGCAGGGCGGCCGGCGCGGCCGTGCCCTGGGGGGCGTAGGCACCGGGCGCTCCCCCGTGCTTGCCCTCCTTCGGGAGGTGCCGGTCCCCGCCGTCCCCGCGTCCGCCGTTCTTCTCGTCCTCACCGCCGGTGTTCTGGCCGTCATCGCCGCCGTCCGACTTCTCCTCGTCGTCGCCCTTGTCGTCCTTGTCACTCTTGGGGCTCTTGTCGCTCTCGGAGCCGGCCGCCTTCTCGCCCTTCTTCTGCTCCTTGACCGGGGCGCCCGGCACCCAGCCGGCGTCCGCGAGCAGCGCCTGCGCCTCCTTGGTGTCCAGGCCGCCGATGGCGCCGCTGCTGTCGGCGTAGGCGACCTGCCCGGACAGGGCGAGGTGGCTGCCGACGGGGACCGCGGGCAGGCCCAGCGGGGTGAGCACCAGCCTGGCCAGCTCCTTGCGGTCCAGGGCGCGGGCGACGGCGCGGCGGACGCGTTCGTCGGCCAGGGGTCCCGCGGAGCCGTTGAGGGCGAGCTGGGTGTAGGCGGGCTCCAGCGACTTGCGCACGGTGAAGTCGCGCAGCGCCTGCTGCTCCTCCAGGTAGGCGCTGATGGCCTTGCGCAGCTTCTTCTTCCCGGCCTTGGCCTTGTCCTCGTCGAAGCCGTGCGCGAGCGCCCAGGAGCGCAGCTTCTTCACCGAGGTCTTGCCGGCGCCCTGCAGCGGGTTCGCCATGCCCCGGGCCGCCAGCCCGATCCGCTGGGCCTCGGCGGGGTCCAGGTCGGCGAGGTCCACGCTGCCGTCGGCGAGCGCGGCGGCCCGCTTGTCGCGGGGTACGGCGTGCAGCACGATCTGGGACAGCTTGGCGCGCCTGCCCCACCAGCGCGGGTTGCGGGTGAGGACGACGTCCTTCTTGGCGGTGTCGACCTTGTCGACCGCGAAGGGCCCGGCGGTGACCTGCAGCTTGCGGCGGGCGCCGTCGTTGAAGGCGTCCGGGGTGCCCATGACGTCCTTCGGGTACAGCGGGGAGAACAGCGACTTCCAGTCGGCGTACGGGCGGGAGAAGGTGACCCGGACCTGGAGGTCGTTGGCACCGCGTTCGATCTTCTCGATGCGGTCGTAGCCGGCGTTGCGGGCTGTCCAGTAGGCGCTGTTCCTGCCGGACAGGGCGCGCCACTGGGCGAGGAAGTCCGCGGCGCCGATCTCCCGGCCGTCGCTCCACACGGCCTGCTGGTTCAGCTTGTACTGCACGACCTGGCGCGGCTCGGTCTCGATGACCTTGGCCGACTCCAGATAGGCGGGGTTGGGCACCGGCCGGCCGGCGGCGTCGAGGCGGAACATCGACGGCAGGACCGCCTGGGCGACGCGGCTGGTGCCGGCGTCGGCGTCGGCCTGGAAGGTGTTGAGGGTCTGCGGGACGGTGTCGACGGCCCACTTCAGGGTGCCGCCGTCGGCGACCAGGTCCCGGGCGGCCGGGGCGATGTCCTGCCCGGCGAGGGGCTTGCTGACCTCCTCGTCGGAGCTGCAGCCGGCGAGGAACGGCACCGCGAGCGCGCCCGCGGCCAGAAAGGCGGCCGATCGCATGACGGCGCGCGTTCCGACTCCGTCGTAGGACATCTCTGCTACCTCCGGGATGCCGCGGGCTTTATGCTCACATGTGTCGGAATATGGAGCTGATCACCTTTGGCGGTATATGGAGCTGATCAGATCTATGCGGCCCACTGAAGAGGAAAGGATCCGGCCACTGAGGGCGACACGGCGACGACGGGCGGTAACCCCACCCGTGCGGCGCAACACCACCCGAGATGCATCCATGCGCCTCCGCCAATCGCTGCACATGCCTTCACAGCGGCAGGTGTGACGCGCAACACTCCAAGGCGCATGAACGGTGCCGCCCAGGGTCCGCCGGACCCGCGGAAGTGAGGGCAAGTCATGTCCGTGCACGACGACATCACCTCGGTCCAGCGCTCCCTCGACGACCTGCACCGGTCGCTGGGACGTCTGGAACACCAGCTCGGCAGCGGCGGCCTGGAGATGCGCCGCGTCCGGCTGGACGCCGATCACCTGCGGGAAAGCGTCGCGCTGTTGCGCGAGGCTGCCGACACCCCGGACGCCCCCCGCCGTCCCGACCTCGTCACCATCTCCGACGCGCCGTACGACTTCAGCCTGTGGACGGACTCGGACGACGAGGGCCTGGGAGCCCGCGACCGCCGCGCCCCCTGATCCCCGACCTACCGGAGTCCTGCCTTGGCCACTGGTACGGAACCCCAACAGAACAGCGGCGGCGTACGGAGCACCGCGCGCGCCGCGATCGCCGCCCCGCATCTGCGGACCGACCGCTGGTGGCTGGCTCCGGCCGTCACCGCGGCCGGTCTGCTGGCCTTCGTCGTCTACTCGACCTGGCGGGCCTTCGCCAACGCGCACTACTACGCGGCGCCGTACGTCTCGCCGTTCTACTCGCCGTGCCTGGCGAGCAACTGCAAGACCATGCACGGGGGGCCGAACGCCGACCTCTTCGGGAGCTGGTGGGGCATCTCGCCCGCCGTCATCATCCTGATCTTCCCGCTCGGCTTCCGGCTGACCTGCTACTACTACCGCAAGGCGTACTACCGCAGCTTCTGGGCGTCCCCGCCCGCCTGCGCGGTGGCCGAGCCGCACCGCACGTACACCGGCGAGACCCGCTTCCCGCTGGTCCTGCAGAACATCCACCGGTACTTCTTCTACGCGGCCCTGCTGGTCGCCGGCGTGCTGACGTACGACACGGTGCTGTCCTTCCGGGACACGCACTACCGGTGGGGCCACATGGGGCTCGGCACCCTGGTCTTCCTGGCCAACATCGTGCTGATCTGGGCGTACACGCTCTCCTGCCACTCCTGCCGCCACATCGTCGGCGGCAAGCTCAAGCACTTCTCCAGACACCCCGTGCGCTACCGGGCATGGCAGTTCGTCGGCAGGCTCAACGCCCGCCACATGCAGCTGGCCTGGGCCTCGCTGCTGAGCGTGGCGCTCGCCGACTTCTACGTCTATCTCGTCGCGTCCGGGGTCTTCGCCGACCCGCGCTTCTTCTAGAGAGCAGTGAGGTACCGAGCTGATGTCCGTGGTCGACCGCCAGGAGTGGGACGTCGTCGTGGTCGGTGCCGGCGGCGCCGGACTGCGGGCCGCGATCGAGGCGCGCGAGCGGGGCGCCCGTACGGCGGTGATCTGCAAGTCACTGTTCGGCAAGGCGCACACGGTGATGGCCGAGGGCGGCATCGCGGCGGCCATGGCCAACGCCAATGAGCACGACAACTGGCAGGTGCACTTCCGCGACACCATGCGCGGCGGGAAGTTCCTCAACCAGTGGCGGATGGCCGAGCTGCACGCCCAGGAGGCCCCGGACCGGGTGTGGGAACTGGAGACCTGGGGCGCGCTGTTCGACCGGACGAAGGACGGACGGATCTCCCAGCGCAACTTCGGCGGCCACGAGTACCCGCGGCTCGCCCACGTCGGCGACCGTACGGGCCTGGAGCTGATCCGCACGCTCCAGCAGAAGATCGTGGCGCTGCAGCAGGAGGACTTCAAGGAGACCGGGGACCACGAGTCCCGGCTGAAGGTCTTCCAGGAGTGCACGGTCACCCGGATCCTCAAGGACGGCGACCGTGTGTCGGGGGCCTTCGCCTACGAGCGCGAGAGCGGCCGTTTCTTCGTGCTGGAGGCGCCCGCGGTCGTGGTGGCGACCGGCGGCATCGGCAAGTCCTTCAAGGTGACGTCGAACTCCTGGGAGTACACCGGCGACGGCCACGCGCTGGCACTGCTGGCG
This sequence comes from Streptomyces sp. NPDC048191, assembly GCF_040652655.1. Lineage (NCBI taxonomy): Bacteria > Bacillati > Actinomycetota > Actinomycetes > Kitasatosporales > Streptomycetaceae > Streptomyces > Streptomyces sp. NPDC048191. Next base: position 16,998 of record NZ_JBEZMO010000007.1, on the reverse strand, counting down.
GGCGCCCCGCTGCTGAACATGGAGTTCGTGCAGTTCCACCCGACGGGCATGGTCTGGCCGCCGTCGGTGAAGGGCATCCTCGTCACCGAGTCGGTGCGCGGCGACGGCGGGGTCCTGCGCAACTCCGAGGACAAGCGGTTCATGTTCGACTACATCCCGGACGTCTTCAAGGAGAAGTACGCCGAGTCGGAGGAGGAGGCCGACCGGTGGTACGACGACCCGGACCACAACCGCCGGCCCCCCGAGCTGCTCCCCCGCGACGAGGTGGCCCGCGCCATCAACTCCGAGGTGAAGGCGGGCCGCGGTTCGCCGCACGGCGGGGTCTTCCTGGACGTGTCCACCCGGATGCCCGCCGAGGTGATCCGGCGCCGACTGCCCTCCATGTACCACCAGTTCAAGGAGCTGGCGGACGTCGACATCACCGCGGAGGCGATGGAGGTCGGGCCGACCTGTCACTACGTGATGGGCGGCATCGCGGTCGACTCCGACTCCTCGGCGGCACGCGGTGTGCCGGGGCTGTTCGCGGCCGGTGAGGTGGCCGGCGGCATGCACGGCTCCAACCGCCTCGGCGGCAACTCGCTGTCCGACCTGCTGGTCTTCGGCCGCCGGGCGGGCTGGCACGCGGCGGAGTACGCGCAGGGACTCGCCGGCCGGCGCCCACCGGTGGACGAGGCCCAGGTCAACACGGCCGCGGCGGAGGCCCTGCGCCCGTTCTCGGCGGAGGCCGAACGGGAGGGCGAGGCGGGCCCCTCGGAGAACCCCTACAGCCTGCACCAGGAACTCCAGCAGACCATGAACGACCTGGTCGGCATCATCCGCCGCGAGGGCGAGATGGAGCAGGCCCTGCACAAGCTCGCCGACCTGCGGGTACGGGCCCGCCGGGCCGGCGTGGAGGGCCACCGCCAGTTCAACCCGGGCTGGCACCTCGCCCTCGACCTGCGCAACATGCTCCTGGTCAGCGAATGCGTGGCCCGTGCGGCCCTGGAACGCACCGAGTCGCGCGGCGGGCACACCCGCGAGGACCATCCGACGATGGACTCCGCCTGGCGCAACGTGAACCTGCTGTGCGCCCTCGCGGACCCCACCGGCGGCCTCGCGGCGACCGACCCCGCGCGCGGCCAGATCCGCCTCACCCGCGAGACCACCGAACCCATCCGCCCGGACCTGCTCGCCCTCTTCGAGAAGGAGGAGCTGGTCAAGTACCTTGCCGAAGAGGAGCTGTACGAGTGAGCAGCTACGAGGCCCGCTTCAAGGTGTGGCGGGGTGATGTGCAGGGCGGTGGCCTCGAGGACTTCACGGTCGAGGTGAACGACGGCGAGGTGGTCCTGGACATCGTCCACCGCCTGCAGGCCACCCAGGCGCCCGACCTGGCCGTGCGCTGGAACTGCAAGGCGGGCAAGTGTGGTTCGTGCTCGGCGGAGATCAACGGCCGCCCCCGGCTGATGTGCATGACCCGCATGTCGGTCTTCGACCGCGCGGAGACGATCACCATCACGCCCCTGCGCGCCTTCCCGGTGATCCGCGACCTGGTCACGGACGTCGGCTTCAACTACCAGAAGGCCAGGGAGGTCCCGGCGTTCGTCCCGCCGGCCGGTGTCGGCCCCGGCGAGTACCGGATGATGCAGGAGGACGTGGATCGCTCGCAGGAGTTCCGCAAGTGCATCGAGTGCTTCCTGTGCCAGGACACCTGTCACGTGGTGCGTGACCACGAGGAGAACAAGACGGCGTTCGCGGGGCCGCGCTTCCTGATGCGGATCGCCGAACTCGACATGCACCCCCTGGACGCGGCCGCCGAGACCGGCCTGGACCGCAAGGGCACGGCCCAGGACGAACACGGCCTCGGCTACTGCAACATCACCAAGTGCTGCACGGAGGTCTGCCCCGAGGGCATCAGGATCACCGACAACGCCCTGATCCCGCTGAAGGAGCGCGCGGTCGACCGCAAGTACGACCCGCTGGTGTGGCTCGGCTCGAAGATCAGGAGGCGGTCTTCGTAGGGGCGGAGCGACCGGGGCGCTGGGCGAGCAACTGGGCCGCCATGCCTGCCATCCACAGGCACCACCCGGCGGCCGGGAGGACGTCCAGCCCCGCGTCGGCGAGCGGCCCGAGGAACATGAACAGGCCCAGCCCGACCGCGTTCGCCAGCGCCCCGTACCCCCACAGCCGTGGCCGCACCACGCGGGGACGCGCCACCGGCGGCAACCACTGCGCCGCGACGGCCGCGGCACCGGCCACACCCATGAGCGCCACCGCCACCACGGCCACCACCACCAGGAACATGTGCATGCCCGTCATGCTCCCACCAGGGCCAGGGCCTCGGCCAGGTTGTGCTCCGCGATATCCCGCATGAGCCCGGACCCAGGGAAGTCACCGTCGAGCAGCCGCAGCGGACCGGCGACGAGGTTCAGGTGCATCGCCAGCCGGTAGAGCCGCATCCGGTCCGCGTCCAGGCCGTCGGCGCGCAGGGCGTCGTAGTGCGGCCCGAAGCGCAGCCGCAGGAAGACGTGCTCCCACTCGGCGTCGAAGTACATCAGCCCCTCGACGTCGATCAGGGCGGGACGGCCGTCCGCGTCCAGCAGGACGTGGTCCGGGCCCAGTTCGCCATGGACGAGGACGTGGTCGGCGCGCGGGCCGATCCGGGCGGCCAGGGAGCGCACGGCCTCCTCCAGCCGCGCCCGCCCGGCGGCGGCACGCGGGTCGCGTACGGCGGTCTCGGCGATGTGGACAGGGCGCGGTCGGTGACGAGCCGGGCGCAGGAGGCGCCGTACGAGGTGCCGCCGGCCTCGACCAGGGCGACCTTGCCGGGTCCGGCAGAGCGGCAGCCGTGCAGGGCGCGCAGGGCCCGCGCGAGCTCCCGCAGCGCCGGTCCGGCCGCGTCCGGGTCCCGGCGCAGCACGTCCTCCAGGCTGCCGCCGGGCAGGTCCTCGACCACGGCGGCGGAGACCGCGGGGTCCGTGTGGAGCAGGCGCGGGGTGCGCACGCCGACGGCCGCGAGGCGCTCGTGTGCGGCGGTGAACAGGTCGAGTCCGCTCGCGTGCGAGAAGGGGTCGCGCAGGTCGGCTTCCGGCTGGTCCCAGTAGTCCTCGTCCGCCGACCAGACGTAGGCGATCACCGTGCCCCCGTCGTCGAGGTGGAGCCGGTAGACGCCCTTCTTGGAGCCGCCGCGCAGCCGGGTCACGGCCCCGAGGGTGCGGTGGCGGCCGAGGGCGGCGCGGGCGAGCGGGGCGAGGTCGGCGACGGTCTTGTGCTGTCGTGGTCCAGTCACCGGACCCAGTCTGCCCGGTACGCCGTCCAGTCCGCTTCGGTGGCCGCGAAGTCGACGTAGAGGGCGACACCGAAGCGGGCACGGTCCCCGTCGGTGCGGGACAGGCCGAGGCGGACGCCGCGCACGGCGGCGGGGACGGTCTCGGCGCGGGCCCAGTGGCCGAACCGGTTCTCGTGGTAGAAGGGCAGGCCCATGAGCAGGTCGGTGGACTCGGGGGTGACCTCCAGGGCGAGCGAGGTCTGCTGGGCGACATAGCCGCCGTACAGGCCCTGCAGCGGCTGCATGGTGTCGTACGACATCACCGCGATCTGGTCGACGCGACGCGCGACCTGCCCGAAGTACGCCTGCGACCACCACTTGGGGTGGCCGGTGACGCCGCCCCACAGGGAGTGGAAGGCCGGAAGCGGGTCGATCTGGTGGGCGGCGACCGAGAGCACGGCGTGGTGGGCGCGGGTGACGCGGTGCAGGGCGTCCAGGAGGGCGAGGTAGTTCCGGTCGCCGGAGTGCAGGGGCTCCAGGTCGAAGTGGGCGCCCTGGAAGCCGGCGGCCAGGACGCGGCGGGTGGACTCGACCACGGCGGAGCGGGTCGCGGGACGCTCCAGGTGCATGGCGTCCGGCTTCTCGGGGGCGAGCTCGTCGCCGAGCCAGGCCTGTACGCGCAGGTGCGGCGCCCGGTGCCGCAGGGTGTCCGTGAGCCAACGGGCCCTGGGGTACGCCGACTCGGGGAGCGTGCCGTCGTGTTCCAGGGGGCCCGCGTGGACGTACAGGTCGCGGATGCCGGTGTCGCGCAGGCGGCGGACGAGGGCGGTGACGTCGGCGTCGGTCTTGCGGCCGTCGATCCAGGCGTGCCCGAGCCAGATGGCGTCGCGGTCGCGGGTGTACGTGCCGGCTCCCGGGGTGCCGGTGTAGTTGAGGCGGAGGGCGGTCTCCGCGGTGAGCACGGGGAGGAGCAGGAGGAGGGCGAGGACGAGCGCGGCGAGTTTCAGCCTGCGGCGCCAGGTGCTCTTCCGGCCCGTTTCGCGGGTGCCGCCGACGGGGTCGTCCGCTTCCCCGTCCCTTTCCCTGCCGTCCATTCCTGCCCCCCTGCCCGTCCCGTCCCCCACCCGTATCCATCCCGCTCGCGAAGGCGCCTACCTGCCCATACGCTCCGAAATGTGACGTCCTCCCTGATCCGGGGCCGACCCCGACGCGCCAAGGCGCACATATGGGTGCGGGTGGCGCATGCCGCGCTGGGTGCCGTGGTCGGGGTGGGGTGGCTGGTGTTGCCGGTGATGACGGTCGGTACGCGAGATCCGGTTCCCGCGCCGCCCGGCCGGGTGGCGGCGAGCTCCGCCGCACCGCTGCAGGACGGGGCCTCCACCGCCGACCTCGTGCTGCCCCTCGTCGCCGGGGTCGCGGCCGTGGCGCTGGCGGGATACGGCTACCTGCGCCGCACCCGCCGCGCCCGCACCCGCACAACCCCCGGAACCGTCTCCGTGGCCCCGCCGGTCCCCACCGTCGCCGACTCCGAACGCCAGGCGCGCGCCGCGCTGGTCCTGGCCGACGACTGCGTACGCACGAGCCGGGAGGAACTCACTTTCGTCCAGGCACGGTTCACGGAGGCGGACACCGAACCCTTCGTCCACGCCCTGCGGGCCGCCGAGACCGAACTGGCGGCCGCGTGCGCGATCTGGCGGCGGTACGAGCAGGGGGTGCCGGAGGACGCCACCGCACGGCGGCAGGCGCTGGTGGGCGTGGTCGGCCGGTGCGCGGAGGCGGGACGCCGGCTGGACGCCCAGGCTCCCGCGCTGGACGGACTGCGGGAGCTGGCGGGTCCGGGCCTCGCCGGGGCGCTGGAGGTCGCCGAGGGACGGTTCCGGGAGCTGACGGGACGCACACTGACCGCCGGGGACGCGCTGACCGCCCTGCGCGAGCGGTGCACCGCCTCGGCCGTCGCGCCCGTCATCGGGTACCTCGAACAGGCCAAGGACCGGCTGGTGTTCGCCACCATGCGGCTCAACCAGGCCCGCCAGGCGGCCGACAGGGACGAGGCCGGGCGGGCCGCCGGGCACCTGCGCGCCGCCGAGGGCGCGGTGGCCCAGGCCGACGTCCTGGTGACCGGGGTGGAGCGGCTCACGGCGCGGCTGCGGGAGGCGGCCGAGCTGGTGCCGGCCGCGCTGACCGGCGCGGAGGCGGAGATCACGGCGGCCCGGCAAGGGGGTGTGGGCAAGCCCCTGACCAGTGGTGAACTGCACGCACGACTGTCCCACGCGGACGGCGTGCTGGCCGCGGTACGCCAGGAGCTGACGGCGGGCCCGTACGACCCGCTGGACGCCCTGCGCCGGATAGCGCGGGCCGTGGAGCGCCTGGAGACGGGCCACGCCGGTGCGCCGGCCGCCGCGGCGCTGCTCGTGGCGAGGAGTTCCGTCGCCGGGGCGGAGGAGTTCGTCGCGGTACACCGGGGTGCGGTGGGCCCACAGGCACGGGTGCGCCTGGCGGAGGCGGCGCGGGAACTGGGCGCGGGCCACGCCGACCGGGCCGATGCCACCGCCCGCCGGGCCCGGGACCTGGCCGAACGGGACGTACGGGCCCACGGCAACCCGCACACCAGCGCCGACGGTGACGCACCGGGCCTGGCCGGCGCGGTCCTCGGCGGAGTCCTCCTGGCAGAAGACCCCGACGGCGGCCCCCCGGCAAGCTACGGCGGCCCCCGGACGAGGTCCCGCCACAGCTTCTCGCACCCGCCTGACCACCACAACCAGCCCCGGTCGACCTGACGTGCACCGCCCCGGTGTCAGAAGAGGCTGCCCCTCCACCGGTCAACCGCAACCGCCGGAGCCCTCCGGGCAAACGACCTGACGGCGCCCCCGACAAGCTACGGCGGCCCCCGGACGAGGTCCCGCCACAGCTTCTCGACACCCGCCTGACCACCACAACCAGCCCCGGCCGGCCCGACGTGCACCGCCCCGGTGTCAGAAGAGGCTCAGTAGCGCCTCCGCCGGGTCGGTCAGCCCTGCCTCTCCCCCGGGCAACGGCAGCTCGAACCACACCGTCTTGCCCCGAGGCGTCCGGCGCGAACCCCACGCCGCGCTGAGCAACCCCACCAGCTGCAGTCCCCGGCCGCCCTCGTCCGTGTCCCGGGCGCGTCGTCGGCGGGGCTGGACCAGGCCCGAGTCCCACACCTCGCACACCAGCGTGCGGTCCAGCAGCAGCCGTAGCCGGATCTCCCCCTCGCCGTACCGCAGCGCGTTGGTGACCAGCTCGCTGACGAGCAGTTCCGTCGTGTCGACCAGCGGCTCCAGATCCCAGCTCAGCAACTGTGCGCGGGCGTACTCCCGCGCCCGCCCCACACTCCGCGGCTCGCGCGGCAGCGTCCAGTCGCCGACGGAGTCGGCGGGCAGTCCCTGCACCCGGGCCATCAGCAGCGCGATGTCGTCCTCGCCGTGGTGCGTGTCCAAGGTGTTGAGGACGTGGTCGCAGACGTCCTCCAACGGCCGCGACGGATCCGTGAGCGCGCCGACGAACGCCTGCAGGCCCTCGTCCAGCGGATGGTCGCGGGACTCGACCAGGCCGTCCGTGTAGAGGGCCAGCAGCGCACCCTCCGGCAGCTCGACCTCGACCTCCTCGAAGGGCTCGCCGCCCACTCCGAGCGGCATGCCGGGCGGCACGTCCAGCATCAGGGCAGGCTCGCCGGGCTCGACCAGGACCGGCGGCAGATGGCCGGCGTTGGCGAACGTACAGCGCCTGGTGACGGAGTCGTACACCGCGTAGACGCAGGTCGCGAGGTACACCTCGGACAGGTCGGCGTCCCGGGGCTGGCGTGCCGTACGGGTGGCCTGCTGGACACCGCCCGGCGTGCCGAGCCCCCGCGCGATCTCGTCCAGCGCCGAGAGCACCTCGGCCGGTTCGAGGTCCAGCAGGGCCAACGTCCGTACGGCGGTCCGCAGTTCACCCATCGCGACGGCCGCCCGCAGGCCCCGTCCCATCACGTCGCCGACGACCAACGCCGTGCGGTGGCCGGGGAGTTCGATGACGTCGAACCAGTCACCGCCCACCTCCGTCGCCGCGTTGCCCGGCAGGTAGCGGCAGGCGATGTCCAGCCCGGAGGCCTCGGGGTCGCCGGGCGGGAGCAGGGACCGCTGCAGTATCAGCGCCCGCTCGTGCTCCCGCCGGTACAGGCGCGCGTTGTCGATGCAGACCGCCGCGCGCGCCGCCAGTTCCACCGCCAGTTCCCGGTCGCGGTCGCCGAACGGCTCGCTGCCCTTGGTGCGGGCGAACTGGGCGAGGCCGACGACCGTGTCGTGGGCGACCATCGGCACGGCCAGCGTGGACTGCACGAGGCCGCCCTCTTCGGGGGGCACGGCCTGCGGCCGCGCGGTACGCAGGGCGTCCGCGCAGGGCGAGTTGAAGGGGAAGTGGTGGACCGCGCCGACCTCGACGGGCTCGCCGGAGCCCGCGAACGGGGCACCGGAGACGGCGCTGGCGAAGGCGACGCGGCGCAGCTCGGCGCTGCCGTCGGCGAGCCCGGGCGGGGTCTCGTCGCCGGCGAGCAGGCCCTGGTAGAGGTCGACGGTGGCGAGGTCGCAGAAGCCGGGGACGACGACGTCGAGGAGTTCCCGGGCCGTGGTCTCCAGGTCGAGCGAGTTCCCTATGCGGGCGCCGGCCTCGTTGAGGAGGGCGAGGTTGCGCCGGGCGGCGGCGGCCTCGCGGGCGGCGGCCCGGCGGGCGGTGATGTCGGTGCCCAGCCAGGCGATGCCGATGGGGCGGCCGCTGCCGCCGTGCACGCGGTAGAGGTTGACGGACCAGTGCCGGCGTTCGTCGGAGCCGGGGACGTGCCCCGTGACGTGCATGTCGGTGATGGACTGGCCGGATTCCAGCACCCGGCGCAGGGTGGCCGCGACCCGCTCGGCCTCGGGGCGCGGCAGGTAGTCGTGGACTCCCTTGCCCCGGTGGTCGTCAGGGGTTCCGCCGAAGATGGAGGCGAACCGCTCGTTGACCTGCCGGACCCTCAGATCGGTGTCGATCAGCAGGAATCCGAACGGGGATTGACCGAATATGGCCTGCGAGGCGGCCAGGTCGGTCTCGATGCTGCGCAGGGTGCGGACGTCCACGACGATGCAGACGGCGGCGTGGTCGCCCTCGGCGGTCCGGGTGGGCATGACGTAGACCTCGGCGAGGCCCGCCTCGCCGCGCGTGCCGTCCGGCTCGTCCGGCATCCGGAAGGGCACGACCCCGGTCCACTCCCGTCCGTCGAGGATCTCGGCCATCTTGCGCTGGCCGCGCTCGCGCAGATCGGGGTCGATGAAGGCCTCTATGGGGTCCATGCCGACGGCGCGGGCGGCGGGGATGCCGAAGAGCTGCTCGGCGCGCAGGCTCCACTGGTCGACCAGCCCGCCGGCCCCGATGGAGAAGGACGCCACCTTGATGTAGTCGTAGATCGAACCGGGCGGACTGCTCTGCCACATGGCGTCGCCGGGTACCGCGGCAGCTTCCGCGGCCTGGTTCCTCGCGCCGTCCGACGGGTCCTCGGACTCCGTGGCCTTCGCTGGTATCTCGCTCACGCGAACCGTCCCCTCCAGCTCACCGCGCCCGGCACCGGTCACCGGGGGCGGCTGCCCGCAGTATCCAGCACTACGGCGCCGCACGACACGGTGTTCACGATCACAGCTCGGTCCAGATGTTTTTCGGACCGTGCGTGACAACACTTCCACTCTTCTAACCAGGGAACACGCCCCCGAATCACGCACCTCGTGGCCGACCGCGCGCCCGCAGCGCACGGTCGACGGATCACCCCCGCCCGTACACCCCCGTGCCCCTCGGATGCTTCCGGCTCACCCCGGCACCGCCAGTTCGAACCAGACGGTCTTTCCGCTCGCGCCGGGCCGGGTGCCCCAGCGGCGCGAGGAGCCGGCGACCAGTTGCAGTCCCCGGCCGCTCTCGTCCTCGTCGTGGGCGACGCGTTCGCGCGGTGGGTCGGGGAGCGGGTCGGAGACCTCCACCAAAAGGGCGTCGTCCAGTTCGACGGGGCGTACGAGCCGTACGCCGATGGGACCGGTGGCATGCCTGAGCGAGTTGGTGACCAGTTCACTGACCAGCAACGCGGCCAGATCGGCGACGCAGTCGAGGTGCCAGCCGTGCAACTGGCCGCGTACCGCGGCACGTGCGGTGCGCACGGCGCCCGGTTCCGCGGGAAAGGTCCACTCGGCGCAGTCGCCATCGGTGTCGATCACGCCGATCACTTCCCAGGCAAGCAAGCCCACCCATGTCCGGTTTCATGGGGTTAATGGGCACATACCCGATATCCCGGGGGCAGTACCGCGCGGGAGGGCGCACTGTGGCACGAACGGCGTACGGGAGGCTCAGTGGAGGCCGGCTGTGAGCCGGGGGGCGACTTCACGAACGGCGGGGACGTCCTGGTCCAGCCACGGCACGTCCCAGAGCTCGGACTCGGTGAGCCAGCGCAGCTCGTCATGGTCCTGGAGGGGCCTCGGCGCGGGTGAGCCGGGGCGCAGGCGGGCGGTCCACACCCGCAGGACGTACGGCGCCCGGAGCGGCCACTGACCGGGTACGCGCTCGACCGGCTCGGCCTCGATGCCGAGTTCCTCGCGCAGTTCGCGCACCAGGGCGTCCTCGGGCCGCTCGCCCGACTCCACCTTGCCGCCGGGCAGTTCCCAGCGTCCGGCCAGGTCGGCGGGGGCGCTGCGGCGTGCGGCGAGCAGCCGGCCGCCGTCGAGGAGGGCGGCCCCCACCACCAGGATCCGGTCCGTCATCGGTGTCATGGGCGTCATGGGGCGGAGCCTACGGGAGGGCGCGCGAGGTCAGTTGCGGACGCCGTCGCCGTTCTGCCCGATGCGCTCGACCCAGTAGAGCTGTTTGTGGCCCCGGTCGTCGAGGCTGTCGGCGATCTTCTGCGCCTCGGCGCGGGTCGCGTACCGGCCGACGCGGTAGCGATTGCCGTTGTCGTCCTGCCGTATCACGATCCAGGGCAGGAAGACCGTCCCCTCACTCATGGTCTCCCCCGCCACTCGCTCTCGCACCGCCCCACCCTCCCCCATACTCGGCTTCGCTCGCGCGGGGGGACACCCATGCCGCCCCGGGCCCCCGCCGAGCCGCGCCTAAGGAAACCGCAATCCGCATATGCCCGAGCGTACGCCCAACCTTCACGCAGCGAATACGCCTTTTCACAAAGAGGTACGCAACCAGCCAGAACCCAGGGGGCGCACGGAAGTGAACGCGCCGTCGTGAGCGCCACCGTCCCGAGTCGGGGACATATCCGAGTGACACCTGGTCACCTGGGAAAACGGCCGAATTGCAGCGGCGCGCGGCCCCCGGCGGAAGGGCGCACGACCGGTCGGCCCCCACCGGATCACACCAAGGGTGTGCGCTACCTCACCAGGGGGCGCACACGCGTTCGCGACAGCGGCGGCCGCGGTGGCCCGCCGAGGTGATGGGCCCGTCCGCGCCAGGGCCTTCCACCGGCACCCCTGGCCAGAGCCCCAACCCCCGCGTCCGGGTGGCACAGGTCCGCCCATCACCACCCACCGCCCACCCGTCACACAGCGCGGCCCACGACCCCCGCGCCCGGCTCGCCCGGCTCACCCGGAGTCGCGCCGCCCCCTCCCCCACCGCGCCCGGCGCTCGCGCAACCGGCCGGCCGCGGCCCGGAACCGCCCGCCAACACCCCCCGGCGGCCCCGCCCTCACTTCACCGGCAAGTGATACGCCGCGCGGTACCGGTCGGCCGGGATCACCACGTCGGCGGTCTCGACCGGGCGGCCGGAGGCGTAGTACGTGCGCTGGATGACGAGGACCACGTGGCCGGGGACGCCACCGAGGATGTGCAGTTCCTCGGCGAGGCCGGGGCGGGCGCCGACCTCCTCGGTGACGTTGTCCACGATGACGTCGATGCCGCGCATGCGCTCGACCACGCCCATGCCCCCCAGCGGCCCCTCCTCCGGCAGCATCACCGGGGTACGCCCGGTGACGGCGAGCGGCTCCCAGGAGGTGGAGAGCATCATCGGCTCGCCGGCCTCCCGGAACAGGTACTTGGTGCGCATGACCCGGTCACCGGTCCGGATGCCGAGCCGCTCGGCGATGGCGGCGCCGGCCTCGGCCTGCTCACTGCTCGACTCCCAGGTGCCGCGCACCGAGGCTTCGGCCTGCTCCTGCCGGAAGGGCGTGGCGCCGCCGGAGGGGCGGTATCCGGAGCGGGCCACACGGCGGGGCACCGGCCGCTCGCGGACGTACGTCCCCGAACCGGAGCGGCCCTCGACGAGGCCCTCGGCCATCAGCACCTTGCGGGCCTCCAGCGCGACCGTGTCCGAGACGCCGTACTCCTCGCGGATGCGGGCCTGGGAGGGCAGGCGGGTGTGGGGCGGCAGTGAACCGTCGACGATCTTCTTGCGGAGATCACCCGCGACACGCAGGTACGCCGGCTGCTCACCGAAAGTCACTGGCCGCTCCCATCAGGTTGTACAGACAGCAACAGCGTGGCAACCGTGGGTTGAGCCGTGCAAGCAAAGGCCAGAGAATCACTCGATGTGATGACATACGTGCCGCGGAGGCTTTACGCAGGCACTTTCTCCTTATAGATGCGCGCGCTCAACTGCCCTCACACCTGGACCCCGGGAGGCGGGCGCACGGGACACGGGTACCGTGCTTCTGGGCCGGGCGGCGGCACGGGACCGGTGAACGGCCGCGGGCCGGGCCGACGTACGGCCGGGCGCATGGCAAGCGGGCACGAACGGGGGCGGACTGAGGGTGGACACCCTGACCGGGGGCCGGTTGGGCGGCGAGGCCGTCCGGGCGGTGAACGGCCTCACCAGGCAATGGGCGACGACCGTGCGGGACGGAACGGTCCTCTCGGCGACCGGGGTCTGGCCCCTGCTGGCGTTCCTGGCCGACGGCGCGACGGGCCCGGCGCGGGCGGAGCTGGCCGCGGCGCTGGGCGTGCCCGCCGGGCAGGCGGCCGGTGCCGCACGGGAGTTGCTGGCGGCGCTCGCGTCGGTGTCCGGGCTGGACGCGGCGCTCGGCCTGTGGACGCACCACGCGCTCCCCCTGCGGGAGGAGTGGCGGTCCGGGCTGCCGGCCGGGACGTACGGGACGTTCGGGGACGACCTCGTCACCGCGCAGGAGCGGCTGGACGCCTGGGCGGCCGAGCGGACCGGCGGGCTGGTCGAGCGCATGCCGGTGACGCTGTCCCGGGACGCGCGGATGGTGCTGGCCGGCGCCCTCGCGCTGCGCACGACCTGGCGGCAGCCCTTCGGCGAACTGCCGCTGCGACCGGACGCCGGACCCTGGCGGGGCCGGACGCTGCGCGGACTGCACCGGCGGAGCGTACGTCCGGACCGGGTGGGCGTGACGAGTACACCGGACGGCTTCGTCACCGCGCTGACGGTGCCGGGTGACAACGGCGTCGACGTCCATCTGGTGCTCGGCGAGGAGCGGATGACGCCGGATCAGGTGCTCCTGGCCGGCGTGGGGATCGTGGAGCGGGCGCTGCCGCTCACCGGGGGCGGCTCGCTGCCGCACGGGCATGTGGGGCCGGGCCTGTTCGTGGCGCGGGAGCCCGCCGTCGAGCCGGTGCCGCTGATGCTGGACGTGCGGACGGTGGCGTACGAGGTGCGCGCCGATCACGATCTGCTCGCCCTGGCCCGGCTGTTCGGCCTGTCGGCGGCGGCGGATGCCCGCCACGGCCACTTCCCCGGCATCAGCGACTTTCCCCTCGCCGTCGGCGAGGCCCGCCAGTCCGCCCTGGCGCAGTTCGGTCCGCTGGGCTTCCGGGCGGCGGCGGTGACGGCCGTGCTGGCGGCGCCGGGCAGCGCACCGCCCGAGTACCGCTACGAGTCCACGGTCGTCCGGGCCGCCTTCGACCGCCCCTTCGGCTTCCTCGCCGTCGACCGCGAGTCCCGGCTGGTGCTGATGGCGGGCTGGGTGACGGATCCGGCGCCGGAGCCCGTCATGCGCTTCCCGGACGCTGCTCCTCCAGGACTCTGACGCACCGGGCGAGCAGCCCGGTCAGGGCGTCCCGCTCCGCCTCGGTGAACTCGGCGCCCAGCGCCCGCTCGACGCGTACGGCGGCGGTGTCGGCGTCGGCGAGCACGGCGCGGCCCTCGTCCGTGAGCCGGGTCTCCAGGACGTTCCGGTGCCACTCGTGCGGGCTGCGGGTGATCAGATCGCGGTCCTGGAGGTTCTTCAGGACCGTGTTCATGGTCGGCGGAGTGACCCCGCACAGCCGGGCCAGGGCGGCGGCGGAGATGCCGGGGTGCTCGGAGAGATGGAGCAGCGCGGCGTACTGGGCGACGGTCAGGCCCGCCGGCTTCAGCACCGCCGTCTTGGTCGCGTTGAGGGCCTGCTCGGCCTGCTTGAGGTGGGAGCCGAGACGCTCGGACGCGGGCATGGAGGTCACCCGGCCACATTAATGCCTGGCCGAGGATGAGCACCCTGGCATGCGTTAAACCACTACCTCTGATTAGAGTCCTAATATAGCTTTGCGTACGTCCTACAGTGAGTAGCCGAACCGAGAGGCACCGCCGTGTCCCGTTCGATCCACCGCCGTACCTTCCTGACCGGCGCCGCCGCCGCGGCCGTGGCCGTCGCCGCGCCCCGGGCGAGCGCGGCCACCGTCCCCCGCGTCACCACCGCCTTCACCCTCCCCGACGACCGCGCCTATCCCGAGGGCATCGCCCTCGACCCCCTTACGGGCGACGCGTACGTCGGCTCCTTCACGACCGGCGCGATCTACCGGGCCGCCGCCGGCCGCCGCGCCGCCCACGTCTTCCTGTCGGCCGGCGCGGACGGCCGCACCACGGCCAACGGCCTGAAGGCCGACCGGGCCGGCCGCCTGTGGGTCATCGACCACACCACCGGAATCGACGTCTACGACCTGCGCGACCGCTCCCTGTCGGCCCGCTTCGAGATACCGGAGGGCGACCCGCGTTTCCTGAACGACCTGGTGATCACCGCGAACGGCACGGCGTACGCCACCGACAGCGTGCGCCCGGTTGGTGAACGGCGACGGCCTGGAGCTGTCCGGACGCACCCTGTGGGCCGCCCACAACAGGACCAACACCCTGACCCGCTGGCGCCTCTCCCCCGACGGCACCGAGGCGCACCTGACCCGCACCCTGACCGACCCCGCCCTCCAGGTCCCCACCACCCTGGCCCGCACCCAGCACGGCCTCCTCGTCGTCCGCTCCCAGTTCGACAAGGGCGGCCCGATGGGCCCGGGCACACCGACCCCGCCGTTCACCGTGGCGCGGGTGACGGGGATGTGAGCCTGCTAGACGTTGAAGCGGAATACATGAGGGCGGATCCTGACCTGCGGCGGGACGTCGATGATGCTTCTGACCAGGTACTTTGCTGTTGGCAAGCGATGGCGTGCGACGGCAGCTTTCGACCGTCCTGCGGACTGTCTGCGGACTGGCGGTAAGCAGTCGGGGCGCCCCGAGCAGAAGGCCATGCCGCCTGGACTCCCCGGCGGCGAGGAAGCGCCCGCGCGGCCATCCGACTCTGGACGCGTCCCTGTCGGCTCGGCCGGTGGACCATCGGAGCCCGAACCCCAATCCATTGGATTAAAAGTCCTGGCCATGGCATGACGGGGGGGGTTCCGGACGCTGCCTCGGCGTCCGGAACTGCCTGGTCAGAGCATGTGCGTCGTGATGCGCGGTGCGGCTCGTGACGGCTCGTGCCGCACCGTCCGCTCACGCATCGCTCACACATAAGGCGCCGCTGAGCAGCAGGTTTGCGTCCTGCGAGCAGCGCGACGAGTCACTGGCGCGGTAGCACTCCCGCCGAGCCGGCTCGTAGTGGTCATGTCGCCGCAGGGATGCCGAGCTCAGCCAACAGGTTGCGTACCCGCTGTTCGATGGCGTCCCGGATCGGCCGGACGGCGTCGACACCCTGCCCGGCGGGATCGTCCAGCTGCCAGTCCAAGTACCGCTTGCCGGGGAAGACGGGGCAGGCGTCCCCGCAACCCATCGTGATCACCACGTCCGAGGACTGCACCGCCTCGGTGGTGAGGAACTTGGGCGTCTCGGCGGAGATGTCGATGCCGACCTCCGCCATTGCCTTGACCACGGCGGGGTTGACCGCGTCGGCGGGGGCGGAACCGGCCGAGCGAACCTCGACCTGGTCACCGCCCAGGTGGGTCAGGAACGCGGCGCCCATCTGGGAGCGGCCGGCGTTGTGGACGCAGACGAACAGGACCGAGGGGCGCGGGGCGGAGGTGCTCATGGCAGGCGTCTTTCCGGGAGAGCGGAGTGGATCAGGAGGAGGCGAGTTCGGGTTCGCCGTGTGGGACGACGACCTTGTCCCCGGCCGGGGCGGGACGGCCGTACACAGCGATGACGACGCCCAGCCCGAGCACGGCTCCGACCATTTGGGCAGCGATGAACGGGGCGACGGAGGCGGGGGCGATGCCGGCGAAGGTGTCGGTGAAGGCCCGGCCGATGGTCACCGCTGGGTTCGCGAACGAGGTGGAGGAGGTGAACCAGTAGGCCGCGCCGATGTACGAGGCCACGGCCGCCGGAGCGAGGGATGCTCGGTCGATGCAGTTGAGACCGAAGATCAGCAGGATCAGCCCGGCCGTGGCGACCACCTCACCCAGCCACACGTGAGAGGCGGACCGGTCGTGCGTGGACCACTGGACCAGCGGCTTGGCGAACATCGCGTCGGCCAGGATCGCCCCGCCTATGGCCCCGGCGATCTGTGCGGGCACGTACGCGGCCACGTCTCGCAGGGTGAGGCCGTCGGGCTTGCGGCGGCCGGTGAACCAGGCGGCGAGGGTGACGGCCGGCGACAACACCCCAGGTGACAGGCCCGGAGCAGCCCGCACCCCGAACGCCTCCGTGAACGGCTCATCGACGAAGACCTCCGCGAGGCGATCCCGCACCCGTATCGGCAAACTCCCCTTCGGGAACGCTGCCCGCGCCACCACCACCGTCTGTTCCGGAATCTCCGGCAACCCCATCGGCCGCATCGACATCCGTACCGCCTCCAGGGCCGCACGACAGGAAGACGCCCCCGCCAACGATCATCGCCCACCAGGCCTTACCGCCGCAGCGAATTGCGCAGCAGAGTCCGGCACGGTGTCAAAACTTTTTACACAGCAGGGTATCTTCTGGCTTTAGTCGCCTTTCATGTCATCCTCAGGCACACCTCGGGGCGCCTGGCACCTTCAAGCAGTACCGGAGAAAGGCCACTCGCCTACCTCACCGCCGAATAGGAGGGTCCGCACATGTCAAAATACCGGGCATGGAAACGGGCCGGACAGACCCTGACCCTGGTCGCTACCTCGTCCGCGCTGGTAATAGGGCTGGCGACATCGTCATCGGCAGAGACGTCGCCCACCACAGCGGAAATCATGGCCGACTGCAATTCGGGCGTGGGTAAGTGCACCTTCGGAGACGGAAGTCCCGTCATGGGCGAGAGCCCGGGCGGCGACCTCACAGAAACAACATACCTCGGTGAGAGGAAGCCAGTCTCAAAGGTGATGCCCAACTGCACCACAACTGCTCAGAGGGGGCAGGTGGCCTGGACCCAAACCACAGGCGTAACTGACACCTTCGGCGTCTCGTTCACAGTAGAAGTTGGGTTCGGCGACATCAAGACCGCGGTCACGACAAAGTACGAACACTCGTGGCTGCAGGAAGCATCATACAGCGAGAACTACAATTATGACGTGCCGCCCGGCTATTTTGGCTGGGTTGAACGCGCCCAATTGATGGCTGCCTACACGGGAAAGTGGCGAACCCA